>JBPBPZ010000372.1:0-47097 GCA_050954525.1 Janthinobacterium lividum | reverse complement strand
CCCAAAGGTGTGGAGTGGAAGGGCGATGCCATGGCGCTTGCACACTGCCTGACCTTCGACCCGAATACCCGGTGCAGTGTGCTGGCGTGCATTGTTTCGGCACGCGAAAATGCGCGGCATGTGCGCGAACAAATCTCGACCGAGATGTGGCAACGCCTGAACAGCCTGTACCTGCAGGTCACAAGGCCTGACCTGCAAAGCAGCTTAAGCATGCAGGCATCAGGGCAAAATCAAAACGAAGCACCCACAGAGTTTCTGAGCCAGGTGATGGAAGCCGTACACCAGTTCCAGGGTGTAACAGATTCCACCATGAGCCATGGTGAAGGCTGGCAGTTTATCCAGGTGGGCCGCTACATTGAGCGTGCGTCAGCGACCGGCATCCTTTTAGAGGCTTACCAGCCGGAGCTTTGGACCGCCCAGGATGCACTGCCTGACAGCAATGAATACCTGGAATGGATGGGCCTGCTGCGGTCGGCTACGGCTTTTGAAGCGTATTGCAAGGTGTACACGGCAGACCTTGCGCCGGACTGGATCCTTGAGTTTTTGCTGCTCGACCCGGACTTTCCGCATTCGCTGCGCTTCTCCATCGATGCCATGCAGCACGCCCTTGAAGCGGTGCAGAGCGTTAGCGGAGGCACACGGTCAGATAAGCTGGAACGCATCGCTGGTCGCCTACGGGCTACGCTGAGTTACTCCAGCGTGGAAGAAATTATGAGCCGAAATGTTGTGACTTACCTTCACGACATCCAGGTGCAGTGTCGAGAAATTCACAACGCCATTTATGAGTTGTATGTCGATTACTCGATCCAGGCGGCGCTGGCCGGCTAGTAAGGATAACTATGTATTACACGGTTCGACATCTTACAAAGTTTGTCTACAGCAACGAAGTCAGTGAAAGCATCATGGAAACGCGCATGCATCCGCGTTCCGACGCCATGCAGCGCTGCCTGAATTTTCAGCTGTCTGTGTCGCCCCGCTGCCGTGTGTTCAGTTATCGCGATCACCTGTCGAACCATGTGCACCACTTCGACATCCCCGGCGCGCATGAACAGCTGGTGATCGTGGCAGAGAGCCTTGTGGAAATGGAAGAGAACTTCCCGGTGCCGGCCTTCCTGGCGCCGGATGCATGGGCCGCACTGGACGCGGATGTGCAGGCCGGCGACTTTTGGGAGTTCCTGTTTCCAAGCGAGTTCACGACGCCCACACCGCTGCTGGAAGAACTGGCAGACAAACTGGACGTGCGTCGCAGGGACGATCCCTTGATGGTTCTGCATGACCTGAACGAAAAGCTCTACCACTACTTCGACTATGTGCCCAAATCCACTGACGCCGATTCGCTGATCGACGTCGCGCTGACACAAAAAACCGGTGTCTGCCAGGACTTTGCGCATGTCATGATCTCCTTGGTCCGGTCTCGCCTGCAGATACCATGCCGGTATGTGAGCGGCTACCTGTACCACGGCGACAAGTACAAGGACCGCAGCGTGAACTCCGCAACGCATGCCTGGATTGAAGCGTACCTGCCGCAGTTGGGCTGGGTTGGCTTTGATCCAACGAACTGGCTGGTGGCGGGCGACAGGCACATCCGCACGGCGCTTGGCCGGGACTACAGCGATGTACCGCCGACGCACGGCATCTTTCGGGGTTCGGCTAATACGAACCTGACCGTTGCGGTGCGGGTGTCACCGAGTGAGGGCACGCCGCTGCCAGACCAGGAACTGGTTGTTCCGGAGGACTGGTCCATGCTGGTGGAAAAGGCGCAGCAGTTGCCGCCACGGCCCTCTCCTGTAGCTGACCACATCAAGCACATGCAGCAGATGCAGCAAGCCCAGCAGTAAGAGCTACAGCAAAACAAAAGCGGAGCCAAATGGCTCCGCTTTTGTTTTGCAAAGGTAGGTCTAATCGCCCGCTGCGGGCTGCAGAACCGGTGCATGAGACGGTTTCTGCTTACGCGAAGTCCCGTGGACCGTGCGGGTAATCCAGCTACGCAGCCGATCGAATACAAGGTAAATGACCGGCGTTGTAAACAGTGTCAGGCACTGCGACACAATGAGTCCGCCCACGATGGTGATGCCCAGTGGACGCCGCAATTCAGAGCCGACACCTGTGCCGAACGCCAATGGGAAGCCGCCCAGCATGGCTGCCATGGTCGTCATCATGATGGGACGAAACCGCAACAGGCAAGCCTGGTAGATAGCCTCTTCCGCGGTCTTACCCTGCTCCCGTTCGGCAACAATGGCGAAGTCGATCATCATGATGGCATTCTTCTTCACGATGCCGATCAAGAGAACGATCCCGATCATCGCGATGACGGAAAGATCCATCTGCGTGATGAGCAACGCCAGGATGGCGCCTACACCGGCTGAAGGCAGCGTGGAAAGAATCGTAAGCGGGTGGATGAAGCTCTCGTAGAGCATGCCCAGAACGATGTATACGGCAGTGAGCGCCAGCAGAATCAGGATGGGTTCAGACGAAAGCGAATCCTGGAAGGCCGCTGCCGATCCCTGAAAGCCGCCGCTGATGCTGGCCGGAACTCCAATGGTGTTGCGGATATTGCTGATGACCTCAGTGGCCTGCGACAGGGACACGCCGGGTGCCAGATTGAAGGACAGTGTGGTCGCCGGTGACAATCCCTGGTGGTTTACCTGCAGGGGAATGCGCTGCATTTCAAAGTGCGTGATGGCCGAAAGCGGAATCTGGGACCCGTTGGCGGCCTTCACGTAAATGCTGCGCAATGATTCCGGGGAGTTCTGGAATTGCGGCGCAACCTCCATGACCACGTGATATTGATTCAGCGTTTTGTAAGTGGTGGATACCTGCCGCTGACCAAACGCAGAGGACAGCGTCTGATCGATGTCCAGCGATGTGACACCAAGCCGCGATGCCGTGTCGCGATCCACCACCAGCTTTGTCTCCAGACCGTGATCCTGCTGGTCTGTGGCAACGTCGCGCAGGTCCGGTGACTTCTGCATGGCTTCCATCATGATGGGCGACCAGTGATTCAGGTCAGAAACGGAATCCCCGGTTAGCGTGTACTGGTACTGGGTCGCAGTTTGGCGACCACCAATCTGCAGCTCCTGCTGTGACTGGAGGAAGACCTGCATGCCCGGTGTGCGAGACAATTTCGGACGTAAACGAGCAATAATCTGGTCGGCGTTGGCGTGGTCGGGGCGTTCGTCCAGCGGCTTCAACGAAACGAACATCTGACCGCGATTCGCAGATCCGGCACCCCAACTGCTGCCGACGGACGCCATGACATTCTGCACGTCAGGATCGTTTTTCACGACGGCTGCCGCGTCGATCACTTTCTGCTTCATCGGCAAAAAGGAGACGTCCTGCTGGCCCTGGATCTGGCCGCCAATACGACCAGTGTCCTGCTGCGGAAAGAAGCCCTTCGGCACAAGGATGAAGAGGTAGATGTTCAAGGCAAATGTGAGCACCCAGATGATGAGTACCGGCCACTGGTGGCGAAGAACCCAGCGTAGTCCGAGCTCGTACTCCGAGTGCATCCAGTTGAAGAAGCGCTCACCAAGGTTGTAGATTCTGCCATGTTTCGTCGCGGAGTGCGGGCGCAGAAACTTGGCCGAGAGCATGGGCGTTGTGGTCAGCGAAACTACCAGCGACACACCGATGGACACGGAAAGCGTTACGGCGAATTCGCGGAACAGCCTGCCGACGATACCGCCCATTAGCAGGATGGGGATGAACACCGCGATCAGCGAGATGGACATGGAGAGGACAGTGAAACCAATCTCCCTCGAGCCGACCATGGCTGCGTCGTAGGGTGAAAGTCCGTCCTCAAGGTGGCGCGAGATGTTTTCGATCACGACGATCGCGTCATCGACCACGAACCCGGTGCAGATGGTCAGCGCCATCAGGGACAGGTTGTCCAGCGTGTAGCCCAGAAGGTACATGATCCCGAACGTGCCCATGATCGACAGCGGTACCGACACGGATGGGATCAGGGTGGAGCGTACTTCGCGCAGGAAGAAGAACACCACCAGAATCACCAGGATGATGGTGAGGATCATGGTGTGGGTAATGTCTGCAACCGATGCGCGTACGGTCTGGGTACGGTCGAGCGCAACGTCCAGCTTGATGGCCGCGGGCAGGGATGCCTGCAATACCGGCAGTTGCTTCAGTACGTTATCCACCGTCTCGATGACGTTGGCACCCGGCGACTTGAACACAATGACAAGGATCGAAGGCTTGCCGTTGGTAGTGCCGTAGTTGAGGTTGTTTTCGTTTGCGTCGATTACTTCAGCGACATCGCCAAGGCGCACGATACCGGCTGCATTGGTGCTTGTGGTGGCAACATTCGAGGCCCGTGTACTTACCTGGGCAGACGTGTACCCACTACTCGAATCAATGTTGGCCCCGGTGGACGCTGCTGCAGCCGTCGCCACGCCAGTAGCGGCTGTTGCCACGCTGCTTGGCAGTCCATTGCTGGCCTGTGCGTTGGTAATGGATCCGCGGCTGGTCGCAATGACCAGGGGACGGTAAGCGTCAGCACCGAACAACTGATCAGTCGTGCTGATGGCCCAGCGTTGCTTCTCGCCGTTCAAAAAGCCCTTGGGCTGGTTTACGTTGACGGTTTGAACCGCAGCCGCAAGCTGCGTCAGCGACAAGTTGTAAGCCGTCAATTGATTCGGGTTTACTTCAAGCCGTACGCCCGGCTTGGATGAGCCGCCCACAAACGTTTGTCCCACGCCCTGCACTGCTGCCAGCTTTTGCGCCAGGATGGAATCAGCGGCGTCGTACAGCTGAGGCACGGTCAGCGTGTCGCTGGTCATGGTGAGGATCAGGATCGGAGCTTCCGACGGATTGATCTTGCGGTACGTCGGGTTCATCGGCAGATTGGCCGGCAGTTGTGCCCGAGCCGCGCTGATGGCTGCCTGAACGTCACGAGCCGCACCGTTGATGTCGCGGTTCAGATCGAACTGCAGGGTGATGTTCGCCGAACCCTGCGATGAGGTCGACGTCATCTGGTTGATGCCGGCGATGCGCGAGAACTGTCGCTCCAGCGGTGTGGCAACCGAAGATGCCATGGTCTCGGGATCGCCGCCAGGTAGGGAAGCGCCCACCGAAATGACAGGGAACTCGACGTTCGGCAGGGAAGCTACGGGCAGCAGCTTGTAAGCCACAGCACCTGCAAGCAGGATGGCGAACGACAGCAGAAACGTGGCAATGGGCCGTTGGATGAACGGAGCGGAAAAGTGAACCCCGCCGGAGGAGCCAAGCGGGGAGCTTTCCGCTTCAGCATGTTCGGCGTTCTGCGCCTCGTCGTGCCGCGATGCGTGATCGCGCGGGGCCGTGTCGCCGCCTCGTAGATCCGTGCCCTGCAGCCGGGCTGCGTCGCCAGGTTGCTGATGGTCGTGCGGAGCCTTGTCGCCAGGTTCGGGTGCGGTATTCATCGGATGTTCCTTACGGTGTTGGACGGAGCACATGTGGTCAGGATGATCTGTGGAGATCGGGAAGCGACGAAGGTTTGATCCAGTCCCTGTTCGTCCCCATGTAGACCTATCCTGCGAAAGGCTTCCCTCGAGATTTCAAGCCCACAACGCATTCGCTTAGAGGGCGAGACTGGCTGACAATGCCTGGGCGCGTTGGCCTTCTGCATCTGAAATGCAACAGACTTCGTGGCGGTCTGGTCCATGGCTAATCGCCCGCCGCGTAGTGCGGTTCCTTGTCGTGGAGGTGAGTTTCGTACTCGCGATCTGCCTCTTCCGTGCCCAGGTACTTGCGGCCGATGCGATCGAAGAACAGGTACACAACCGGCGTGGTGTACAGCGTAAGCACCTGCGAGACGATCAGCCCGCCGATGATGGTGATGCCGAGCGGACGCCGTAGCTCTGACCCGGTGCCCGATCCAAGCGCGAGCGGCACGCCGCCCAGCAGCGCGGCCATGGTCGTCATCATGATGGGCCGGAAGCGCAGGAGGCAGGCCTGGTAGATCGATTCCTCAGGCGTCTTGCCGTGTTCGCGCTCAGCTTCCAGCGCGAAGTCGATCATCATGATGGCATTCTTTTTCACGATACCGATCAGCAGGATGATGCCGATCAGCGCGATGACCGACAGATTGGTTCCCGTGACAAACAGCGCCAGAATGGCTCCGACACCGGCTGACGGCAGCGTGGACAGAATGGTAATGGGGTGGATGTAACTTTCGTACAGCACGCCGAGGACGATGTACACGGTGACCAGCGCGGCCAGGATGAGCAGTGGCTCGTTCGATAGCGATGCCTCGAAGGAAGCTGCCGTGCCCTGGAAATTGGCGTTGACCGAGAGCGGGATCGCGAGTTCTTTCTCCGCCTTGCGTACAGCTGACACGGCGTCGCCGATGGAGTAACCCGGCGCAAGATTGAACGACAGGTTCACAGCTGGGAACTGGCCCTCATGCGAAATGGCCAGCGTGGCCGGGCGCTGTTCAAAATGGGTGAAGGCAGAGAGGGGCACCTGTGTGCCATTCGCGCTTTTGACGTAGATGTTGTTCAACTGCGAAGGATCGCCCTGGTACTTAGGCGCGACCTCAAGGATGACGTGGTACTGATTCTGCTGGGTGAACATCGTGGACACCTGCCGCTGCGCAAAGGCGTCGTCCAGCGTGTCGTCGATGTTTTGGGGTGTAATGCCCAGGCGTGACGCGGTGTCACGGTCAATCACCAGCGCCGCTTCCAGGCCTTGCGTGGTCTGATCGGTTGCGACGTCGGCAAGCTGCGGAAGGGAACGGAACTTCTTTAGAATGCGGTCGGACCACTCCACCAGCTCTGTGCTGTTCGCGTCTTCTACCGAGTACTGGTACTGGGTCCGGGCGGTCTTGTTTTCGACCGTCAGATCCTGCAGCGGCTGCATGTAGGCCTGAATGCCTTCCACCTGTGCCAGTTTCGGTTGCAGGCGGCGGATGATGGCTTCGGCGCTGGTGGTGCGTTCTTCGCGGTCGCGGAGATTGATCTGGATGCGGCCGGAGTTGAGCGTATTATTCGTTGCGTCAATTCCGATGAACGACGAGAGCGAGTCCACGTCCGGGTCTGTGAGGATCGCGTTCGCCAGTGCCTGCTGGCGCTGGCTCATGGCGGGAAAGCTTATGTCCTGCGGACCGTCGGTGATGGCTAGGATCACGCCGGTGTCCTGCACAGGAAAGAAGCCCTTGGGCACGATGGAGTACAGCACGAACGTGAGCACAAAGGTCGCCAGTGTCACCAGCAGCGTGATGGTCTGGTGACGCAGAACAAAGCGCACACCCACGGCGTAGCGGTCGATGACCCAGTTAAAGAAGTCCTCAGAAACCTTGTAGAAGCGACCCTTTTCACTCTCGGGTGTGTGCTTCAGCAGCTTGGCCGCCATCATGGGGGTCAGCGTCAGCGAGACCACGGCAGACATCAGGATGGTGACGGAAAGTGTCACGGCAAATTCGCGGAACAGGCGGCCCACAATGTCGCCCATGAAGAGCAGCGGGATCAGCACCGCGATCAGCGATATGGTGAGTGACAGGATGGTGAAGCCGATCTGCTCGGACCCCTTCAGCGCTGCGTCCAGCGGAGAGTCGCCCATCTCCAGGTAGCGGTCGATGTTCTCGACCATCACGATCGCGTCATCGACCACGAAGCCGGTCGAGATGGTTAGCGCCATCAGCGATAGGTTATTCAGCGAGTAGCCCAGCATGTACATCACGCCGAACGTGCCAACGATGGAGAGCGGCACCGCTATCGAAGGGATGATGGTGGCGCGCCACGACCGCAGGAACAGGAAGATAACCAAGACGACCAGGCCGATGGTCAGCATCAGTTCGAACTGCACGTCCTTGACGCTGGCGCGGATGGTGCCGGTACGGTCGGTCAGGGTTTCCAGCTTGACGGACGTGGGCAAGGTGGCCTGCAGCTTGGGCAGCAACGCCTCAATGCGGTCCACGACGCCAATGATGTTTGCGCCGGGCTGCCGCTGGATGTTGATGATGACGGCGGGACGGGTGTAGGCCGGTTCGTCACCCTCGGCGCGGCGGCCCATCCAGGCTGCCTGGAATGCGTTTTCTGCGGCGTCGCTGGCAACTGCAACGTCAGACATGCGGACGGGCGAACCGTTTCGGTACGCCACGATCACATTCATGTAATCCGCGGCAGACAGCAACTGGTCGTTGGCACCGATCGTGTAGCTCTGGTGAACGCCGTTCAGGTTGCCCTTGGCCTGGTCGACGTTTGCTGACGCCAGCGCGGTGCGCAAATCTTCAAGCGACATGCCGTAACCGGCAAGTGTGGTGGGGTTTGCCTGGATGCGAACGCCGGGCTTCTGTCCGCCGGCAATGGACACGAGTCCCACCCCCGAGAGCTGCGAAATTTTATTCGCAAGGATGGTATCTGCGAGATCTTCGACCTTGGTCAGCGGCAGCGTGCTGGACGTAAGCGCGAGCGTCAGGATGGGAGCGTCTGCAGGATTGACCTTGTTATAGATCGGCGGGTTGGGAAGGTCCTTTGGCAGCAGCGCCTGGGCCGCGTTGATGGCTGCCTGCACGTCCTGCTGCGCAACGTCGATGGATTCCGACAGGTTGAACTGCAGCGTAATGATGGATCCGCCGCCAGAAGACACGGAGGTCATCTGCGTGAGGCCGGGGATCTGGCCGAACTGGCGTTCCAGCGAGCCGGTCACTGCCGAGGTCATCACGGCCGGTGAAGCGCCGGGGTAGTAGGTCTGCACCTGGATGGTCGGGTAATCGACCTGGGGCAAGGCCGAGACCGGCAGCTGGGTATACGCCACGATGCCCGCAAGCAGAAGCGCGATCATCAGCAGGGCAGTGGCTACGGGGCGAAGAATAAATGGCCGCGACGGGCTCATGGGCGGAGACTCCGAACTACGTGTGCCTTCAGCCAGCGGCGGTCTAGGACAGATTGCCTTGCATTTGCTGCCACCGTGGCTGCCTGCTGCTTGATCAGGACTTCTCTAAGAATCTGTAGAACTCGTCCAAAGTCGGTCGAGTGGACTACACGGCAGCTACGCCGCTCAAACGAAAGCAGGACGGGGTAAGCCCCGTCCTGCGCCTTACTGGGCAGTAGTACCTGCTCCGTTATGTGGCCTGCCGGGACGGTTCCCACCGGAAGAGTTGGTGCCATCCTGCGGAGCTCCATTACCAGTGCCTGGGCCGCTATCGCTTCCGCGATTTCGGCGTCCGCGCCCGGCGCCGCCGGAACCAGCATCTTGGTCCGATCCATGGCCGTTGCTGAAAGCACCCGCCGCAGGGTCAGCCGGACCGGTGCTGGCTGCTGGCCCGTTGGCCCGCGCCTGACGCGCCGCAACCATGTCCGACGATGGCCGTGGAATTACGCGGCTGTTGTTCTGCAGCTTCTCCTGCCCGTCGGTCACCACCTGCTGCCCGGCTTGTAGGCCGCTTTTGATGATGACCTCTGTCCCCTGTGTGCTGTCGATCACGACATTCACGACATGAACCGGGTAATTGGTCTGTGCTCCGCCGCGCCGCCCGCTGCCCGCAGCGCCGTTGCCGGACGTACCAGCGGCTGCGGAGGAGCCGTCTGTCGAAGCCGTGGAACTGCTGCCGGTAGCAGCCGCGGTCGCACTTCCCGGAGCATTGCTGACGGACCTTCCACCGCGGCCATCTGCGCCCGTGTTTCCGCCGCCCGCACCGCCTGCTGGAGCACCCGTGGATGCCGTGCCAGACTGACCACGAGCTCCACCGCTCTCGCCACCTGCTCCACCAGGCGTTCCCGTCTGGGGTTGGCTGCGGTCGATGACATACACAAAGGAACCGTTGTTACCGGTCTGGATCGCAGCGGCGGGGATGACGAGTGAATTGGTGCGGTTTTCCAAAACCAGGTGAATGTTTACAAACTGGTTCGGATACAGGGCATTGTCGGTGTTGCCGAACACCGCCTTGAGCTTGGCTGTGCCAGTGGTGGTATCGATCTGGTTATCCACTGTAAGCAGGGAGCCGGTGGCCAGCTTTACTGTGTTGGCGCGATCCCATGCTTCAGCCACCAGCTTGCGGCCGCCACGCATGTGTTCGAAAACCGCAGGCAGTTGATCTTCTGGCAGCGTGAAAATCACCGAAATAGGCTGCACCTGGGTGATCACGACAAGTCCAGTGGCACCCGAAGCCGTGACGATGTTGCCCACATCTACCTGCCGAAGACCGACGATCCCGGTGATGGGAGATGTAATGTGCGTGTAGTTGACGTTGACCTGCGCCTGCTGGATAGCAGCACGGTCAGCCGCCAGGGTGCCGACGGACTGGCCCGCGGTGGCTTCCTGGGTCTGTGTCGATTCCTTGGAGACGACGCCAGCGGCGTAGAGCTGGTTGTAGCGCTGCGACTGGACCTGGGCCAGAGCCGCGTTGGCCTGGTCGCGCGCCAGGTTACCGCGGGCAACAGAGAGCGTTGCCAGGTACGGCTGCGGATCGATCTCGATGAGCGACTGGCCCTGGCGGACCCGCTGCCCTTCCTGAAAATTGACCTTCGTGATCTGGCCATCCACGCGGCTCTTCAGGGTCACTGTGTTGTAGGCGGTGACCGTGCCCAGTGCCGTAAGCGAGATGGGGATCGTGCGCTGGGTAACTACGTCGAACGCCACAGGCGTGATTGCATTCGCGCCGCCCGCTCCACGTCGACCTCCACCCGCGCCTGCTGGGCCACCTGCCTGCTGCGGATGATTGGTCCGGATGCGATACACAACAAACCCGATGGCGCTGCCGACCACCAGAAGAAGAATGGCGATGCGCAACCAGGAACGCTTGGCAGGCTCCTGATCTCCGGGGTGTTGGTCTCCAGGGTGCTGGGAAGCATCGTTGGGAAGGCCGGTCGACGAAGGGGATGCGTGTTCCGGCAACGCCGGCGTGTCGTGCGAGGAAGAGGCAGCGTGCTCGCTGGAAAGTGACAACATGTCTGCGGCGGACCGTCCTGAGTCTTGGCTTTTATAGGTTCTTATCGCGCTGAATGGTCGGAATCGACCTGCACGCATATGTAGATTACAGGGAATGACGGATCAGCCCGGTAGGAGGTTTCGAGGTATTTTAACCACCTGTATGTCGCGACCTGATACACACGTCCGTTACAGGGCATTCGCAGCAGCCGTCCCTGCATATAATGACAACGCTTGAGGGTTCAGGCAGGAACAGCAGGAGTGGCATGCAGGAAGGCACCAAAGAATTTGAGACAAGCGAGGAAGCGGTGTACGCTTCCGCTGCCCAGGACAGCGCTGCAGAAGTACCGCTGTGCGTTGACCTGGACGGCACGCTGGTGAAGAGCGACACGCTAGTAGACGCGGTTTTACTCCTTGTTCGCCAGCAGCCGACCTCTCCCCTGCAGTGGCCGGGGTGGCTCAGGAAAGGTCGCGCCGGCTTCAAGCGTGAAGTCACTGATCGCGCCGTAGTGGAGGTGGAACACCTGCCATACAACCAGCCTCTGCTGGCTTACCTGCGGGAAGAACATGCGCGTGGACGTCGAATTTACCTGGCCACGGCGGCGGACCAGGCCTTTGCAGAGCAGGTCGCTGCCTTTGTCGGTTTGTTTGACGGTGTTTTGGCGTCAGATGGCAGCCATAACCTTGCCGGTGCCAACAAGCTGCAGGCCTTTCAGCAACGCTTCCCGGAAGGTTTTACCTACATTGGCAATGCCATGCCCGACCGCACGCTGCTGAAGGCAAGTGCCACGCCCATGGCAGCCAATCCGCATCGCAAGCTGCAAAGGGCATTGCGGAGCGACGGAACGGTGCTGCATCGCGAGTTTACCGACCGCAAGTCGCCGATCAAGGTGCTGCTCAAGGCAATTCGGCTGCACCAATGGGCTAAAAACGTTCTGGTATTTTTGCCGGCAGTACTGGCACACGATCTTTCGCCGCGCAGCCTGCTGGTTTCGCTGCTGGCTTTTCTTTCGCTTTCGTTCTGCGCCAGCGCCACCTACATCATCAACGACTTGCTCGACATTGAAGCGGATCGGCGCCATCCACGCAAACGGAACCGACCCTTTGCAGCGGGCGATCTTTCGCCGCTGGCTGGCGTGGGTGTGGTTGTGAGCTTTTTCGTGGTGGCAGTCGCGTTTGCGCTGTTGGTGCCTTACGCCTATGCCGCTCTGAGCGGGCCGCTGGGTGCGCATGCGCACTTGTATGCTCCGCACCAGTTCCTGTTGTGGCTGGCTATATATACCGTCACCACTCTTTCTTATTCGTTCGTGCTCAAGCGCCTCGCCCTGGTTGATGTGGTCGTGCTGAGCGGTCTTTATACTGTCCGAATCCTGGCGGGTTCAGCCGCAACGGGCGTCATCGTTTCGGCATGGCTGGGCGCGTTTTCTGTCTTCTTCTTCTTGTCCCTGGCATATGTCAAACGTTTTTCCGAACTGGAACTGCTGATCTCCAAAGGGCGAACGGAAGCCAGTGGCCGCGGCTACCGTACCGGGGATTTGGAACAGCTACGCTCCTTCGGGACGAGCAGCGCCTTTGCCAGCGTTGTGGTTTTGACCATGTACGTGTCCAACCTGGATGCGGCGCACCTGTACCGGCACACATCACGCCTCTGGCTCTTGATACCGGTACTAATCCTTTGGATCAGCCAGGTATGGCTGCTGGCCAGCCGCGGCGAGTTGCACGAGGATCCGGTGGTCTATGCCATCACGGATCGGCGAAGCTGGCTTTTAGGGGCAATCTGCGGCTTGATCGTCTGGTCTGCGCTGTAGTGTCAGCCGTCGTTTATCCTTAACGAACGACACATGATGGAAACTGTCACACCACTTACGGCGTTTGATGACGCCTCGCTGGACGCTGCGTTTCGTTTGCTCCTCGATGAGGTGCGCTCTTCGGCCGCCCAACTGGCTACGGCAGAAGCGCAGGAGAACTTTCGTCTGGAATGGCTCGGGCGTAAGCAGGGCCGCCTGAAGCTGCTCAGCGAAAGCTGGCTGAAGTCTGCACCGCCTGAGGCTAAGAAGGCGCTCGGCATGCGCTTCAACACACTGAAAGGCGAGATCGAGACCGCACTTTCGAATGAACCGTCGAAGCCGCTTGCGCCAGCTGCGACTAGTTTCGACTTATCTCTCCCCGGCATCCGCCGCAGCATCGGCGTAGAGCATCCGCTGACGCGCACCATGCGCGAAATGACTGCGGTATTCGCCGCTCTCGGTTACTCCGTCGGCGTCGGGCCTGAGGTTGAGACGGACTTCTACAACTTCGAGGCGCTGAACTTTCCGCCAAACCATCCTGCGCGCGACACGCAGGACACGTTGGTCGTTGCCGGGCAGGAAACGAAGCCGCTGCGCGAGCGCTTGCTGATGCGGACACACACCTCGCCCGTACAGATCCGCAGCATGGTGGCGAACCCGCCGCCGCTACGCATTGTGATCCCGGGCAAGGTGCACCGCAATGATGAGAGCGACGCGACCCATTCGCCCATCTTTCATCAAGTCGAAGGCCTGTGCGTTGATACGGATATTACCTTCAGCGATCTGAAGGGTACGCTGGATCACGCCATGAAGGCCTTCTTCGGATCTTCGGTGAAGACGCGATTCTTTCCGTCGTATTTTCCCTTTACGGAGCCAAGTGCGGACGTGCAGATCTCGTGCCCGTTCTGCGGTGGCAAGGGCTGCAGGAAGTGCAAGCACTCCGGATGGATCGAGCTGCTTGGCTGCGGCATGGTCGATCCGGCCGTCTTCGCCGCAGTCGATGCGCGCCGCATTGAAAACGGTCTGGAACCCGCCTACGACACGAAGAAGATCAGCGGCTTCGCTTTTGGCATGGGTGTCGAACGCATCGCCATGATGAAGTACGGCGTCGGTGACATTGGCCAGTTCTATTCCGGCGATCTGCGCTTTCTTTCGCAATTTGCATAGCGCTACTCTCGCTAAGGATCGTTCATGAACATACTGAGTACGTGGTTGCGCGAGTACCTGCCCGCGCTTGAAGTAGACGACCGGCAACTGGCCGAAGACCTGACGCTGCGCGGCATCGCCGTAGAAGGTGTGCACGAGCTTGCCAGTGGCGGGCACCTGTTCGAGATGGACATAACCACCAATCGCGTAGACGCCATGAACCACTACGGCATTGCGCGTGAGGCTGCTGCGATCTACGGCGTGCCGCTGCTGACGCTGGAAGACCGGCGCGTGATCCATGCGGAAACCGGCGACGCGGTAAGTGCGGAGTTGCCGTCGCTCGCGTGCGATGTGCCCGCTCCTGCAGGTGAGGATGCCGGGGCTTTTCCGGTGCGGATCGAAGCGGAAGACCTGTGTGGTCGCTTCACGGCGCAGGTGATTCGTGGCGTCGCTGTGTCGCAGAGTACCGGCGTGATTGCAGAGCGGTTTGCGCAGCTTGGGCAGAAGCCCATCTCGAACGCTGTGGATGTGACGAATTGCACGTGGCTTGCTATGGGGCATCCCACGCACGTGTTCGACCTGGACACGCTCGAAGGCGGCATTGTGGTTCGTCGTGCACGCGCGGGCGAGCGCATCAAGCTGCTGGACGGCAGCGAAAAGGTGTTGACTGTGGACGATCTCGTCATCGCGGACGAGAAGAAGGCGTTGAGCCTCGCAGGCGTGATGGGCGGGTGGGATTCGCGTGTGACCGAAGCGACGAAGAACATCCTGGTGGAGGCGGCGTGGTTTGATCCGGCGGCCATCCGGGCCAGTTCGCGGCGGCACGGCCTGCACACCGACGCATCGCACCGCTACGAACGCGGTGCCGACCTGGGCGCGTGTGCGCTGGCGGACCGGCTGGTCACGCGCGGTGTTATCGCGGCGTGCGGTGGTGAGGCTGTCGGCGTTATGACCGACGTTAGCGTTCCTGAAAAAGAAGCGCGTACGACAGACCGCGCGCATGTGCTGCTTTCGATTGACGAAGTGCAGCGGCTGCTCGGAACAACTCTGGAAGAGAGCACCTCTGGCCGCCTGGTTCCGCCGGAAATGATTGAGCAATACCTTCAGGCGCTTGGGTGCCATCTGCGCCCGTCGGACGAGCCGGGCAGCTACCAGGTGACGCTGCCAAGTTGGCGGCTTGATTTGGAACGCGAGATCGACCTGATCGAAGAGATCGCCCGGGTGTACGGCTACAACCGTTTTGCCGACACGCTGCCCAGCTTTTCCGGTGGAGTGGTGGAACTGCCGCATGCCGCGCCCGAGGCGAAGGTGCGGAACACCCTGCTGGCGCTGGGTTGGACCGAGGCGATCAGCAGCACCTTTTGCAGCGAAGGCGATGCCGCGACGTTTGCGGCTCCCGGTGAAGCGGGCGTAGCCATGGGCAATCCGCTCAGCGCAGAAGCGGGTATGCTGCGGCCATCGTTGCTGCCCGGCATGGTTGGCATGTTGCAGTTGAACAGCACCCGCGACGTGCCGTCGGTGCGCTTGTTCGAGTACGGCAACGTGTTCACGGGAACAACGGAGCAGGTAAGCGAGCGCGCCTCCGTCGTCTTGGGTGCCTACGGCGGCGCGGCGGCTTCAAAGCTTGTGCCCTCGAACGACGCCCTGTTCTTCGAACTAAAAGGCGCGCTGGAAGAAGTGCTGTCGCGGTTTGCAATAAGCCGGGTGACGTTTGCGGCGGACAACCTTCCTGCGTGGATCCAGCCGGGCAGGGGAGCGCGTGTGACGCTCGGAGACACCACGCTGGGCTGGTTCGGCGAACTGTCCGCGGAAGAACGCGAGCGCCGGAAGCTGAAGGAAGCCGCTGTCGTCGCTGAATTGCTGCTGCCACATTTATTTGAGCATGCGTTGCGACAGCCCCTGGCGCAGGATCCGTCACGCTTCCAGGCTGTGGAACGCGATCTGTCGTTCTTGTTTCCGGACGCGGTGCGATGGTCCCAGGTGGAGAGCGCCCTGCGCGGCCTTGCGATCCCCGAGATGTTGTCGGTCGCGCCAATCGAGATCTACCGCGATCCCAAGGGCAAGTCTGTGGCACAGGGCGAGTACTCACTGCTGCTCCGGATGATCTTCCAATCAGCTGAGCGAACCCTGCGCGACGAGGAACTGACCGCCTGGCAGGACGCTGCCATTCACGCGCTCACTGGCATTGGCGGGAAGCACCGCTTCATGGCAGCTCCGTAAACCGACGCAGAAAAACACGGAAGCCCGGCTCATCAGCAGCCGGGCTTTTCCCTTGGTAGCGTGGGTCTAGGTGGTGTGGGCGCTGTCACCGCCGTTTACGTCGTAGGTGGCACCCGTCACCATGGCTGCGGCATCGCTGGCCAGGAACACAGCAACTGGTGCCACCTGCTCCGGCGTAAGCCAGGGCACGCCTAGCGGCGTCTTGGGCAGGCGTGCGTTGGCCGTTTCCTGCTCCGAAGGGTGTTCCGGGGGAGGCGTCGTCATGGTTTCGCCCACGGTCTGGCTCCAGCGCTTGTCGTTGCGGGTCATAGCAGTGTCGATCAGGCCAGGTTCGATGGTGTTCACCGTGATCTTGTACTTGCCAAGCTCCAGCGCGGCAGATTTCATCAAGCCAACAATGCCCCACTTGGACGCGGAGTAAGCGGCCCCATTTTTGGTGCCGTAGCGCCCCTGCATGGACGACATGAAGATGATGCGTCCACCCTTGCCCTGCTTGATGAGCACAGGCGCAAAGGCACGCAGCGTGTTGGCCGAGCCGTTCAGGTTGTTGTCGATGACGTCATGCCAGTCGTGATCTTCCATCTCGACCAAGGGAGTAAACGCCTGAATAGCGGCATTCGCCACGACGATGTTGATCTGGCCCATCTGCTGCACGGCCTTTTCAGCCGCGGCGCGCAGGGAGTTGATGTCGCGAATATCGGCCGTAATGCCCAGGAACTTCCGGCCGTGTTGCCGCACCAGCTTGCCCGTTTCCTCAAGATCGGCAGGCGTAGCGGCGATGTACTGCACGATGGGTGACACCGCTGTGTTGATGTCGATGGCGACAATATCTGCGCCGTTGGCAGCCATGGCAACCGCAATCGACCGGCCGATTCCACGGGCCGCACCAGTGATGACCGCAACCTTGCCCTTCAGGGGAGCATTCCAGGTTTCACCGGGCCAGGTTTGTGCGTCGATGCGCGCCTGCTCGTTCGCGCCCGCGTTGCCGCCTTTCGGCTCCTGCGCACCTGCTGCGCTGCCTATGCCAAGTGCTGTCAGTGCGCCTGCGCCTTCCATCACGAATGTCCGCCTTGTGGGATTCTGTCTCACTGCCTGTCCTCGCTTGCTGCTGATAGCTGAGATGCGCCAGGATGCAATCTTTTCAACGGGCCGGGGGCGTTGGCGCGAGATGTTGCCTGGTGGAAAACGACAGGTTCCGCGTACCCTGGCGACTTTCAGATCGCAAGCAGCCTATCCACGCGTTCGCGCAATCCCTGCGCATCGTACGGCGCGTGCACCTTGGCGTCGTTGTCAAAGTAGACGTACACGTCGCGCGTTTTCAGTTTTCTGGCAGGTGCCGGGCTGGCGTGGTGTCCATGCAGTTTGCTGGTAGGAGGCTCGTCTTCAGCCTCCTGGCCGCGAGCCCAGCGCACGACGCGCTCCGCCCAGGTCTGGAGTGCATCGTCGCCGTAGCCTGAGGCGTACAGCTCCTCCGAACCGTGCAGGCGGCAGTAGACGAAGTCGGACGTCAGGTCGAACAGCAGCGGCCATTCCACGGTATCTGCAACCACAAGGCCGATGTTGTGCTTGCGTAAGAGCGCAATAAACTCCGGGCAGACGCAGCTGTCGTTGCGCATCTCGAGGCAGTGCCGCAGCGGTTGTGACACTAGCACTTCGGTTACAACGCGGCCCTTCAATCGCGGATGATGTTCCAACGCCAGGGCGGCAGCCTCGCCGGTGGTTCGAGGTAGCTGCTCAAAGAACTCTGCGAGCCGTTCCTCCTGGTAGGCGAACTGCGGAGCCACCTGCCAAAGAATCGGTCCAAGCTTCGGCCCCAGCGCCAGCAAGCCCTGCGCAAAGAAGTTTGCAAGGCCCTGCTCCACGCCGCGCAGCTTCTTCATGTGCGTGATAAATCGCGAGCCTTTGACGGAGAAGACGAAGTCATCCGGCGTCTGTTCGCGCCACTGTTCGAAGCTGTTCGGCCTCTGCAAGGAGTAGTGTGTGCCATTGATCTCGATGGAGTTGAAGAGCCCGGCGGCGAACTGTAGCTCACTGCGTTGCGGCAGTTTTAACGGGTAGAACTGGCCGCGCCAGCCCTTGTATCGCCAGCCGGAGATGCCGATGTGGATCCGCCCCAAGTTGCGCCCTGTGGAAGCCATTGCGCTGTCTTCAGATGCCGTTCGGCAGTGACATCGCTGTTCATCGATTTGGTGGCATCCTACTGGTATGCCGCAGAAGCGTTTGCTCAACACTCCCCTGGACGTTCCACACACCATAGAGATCACCGTCGATGGCCGCGCCGTTCCCGTAGGCGAAGGCGAACTTCTGGTAGAGGTGCTGAATCGCGCCGCGGCGCTGGCGAACCTTTCCATTGCGGATGCCGGCTTCCATACCGAGGACAGGGTGCTGAGCGCAAACGAGCGTCGCGCCCTGCAGGAAGACCCGCACCTGGGGGATGCCCATTCATCCTCTCCGGAGAAGTACCCCGGAACGTCTCCCAACTCCTCGCGTGAGAATCATGCGGGCGTTTTCCGTTCGGTTCCGCAGCTTTGCTATATGAAGCAGATGGGACCGGTGGAAACATGCGATACCTGCATGGTCGAAGTGGACGGGCGGCTGGTGCGTGCCTGCTCTACGGAGGTGTATGCGGGCATGCGTGTATCGTCCACCAGTCCAAAGGCCGACATCGCCCAGCGCGAGGCCATGGACCGCGTTCTGCAGAACCACGACCTGTATTGCACGGTGTGCGACAACAACAACGGCAACTGCACCATCCACAACGCTGTTGGCGAAATGCATGTTAAGCACCAGGTGCGGCCTTACCAGCAAAAGCCGTACGAGCAGGACCATTCGAACCCGTTCTACCGCTACGATCCGGACCAGTGCATCCTTTGCGGACGCTGCGTGGAAGCCTGCCAGGACGTGCAGGTAAACGAGACCTTGACCATCAACTGGGAAGACCGGCACCCGCGCGTTCTGTGGGATGGCGGCGAACAGATTGCCGGTTCCAGTTGCGTCAGTTGTGGCCACTGCGTCACGGTCTGCCCCTGTAATGCGCTGATGGAGAAAGGTATGTTGCAGCATGCGGGTTACCTGACCAACCTGCCCGCTGTTGTGCTGGACGACATGATCGAGATAGTCAAGGGTGTAGAGCCGGAGACGGGATACCCGCCGATCCTTGCGCTGTCCGACATTGAAAGCAAGATGCGCGAAGCCCGCGTGAAACGCACCAAGACGGTGTGTACGTTCTGCGGTGTTGGATGCTCGTTCGAAGTGTGGACGCGTGATCGCCATATCCTGAAAATCGAGCCGACGGAAGGTCCAGCGAATGGAATTTCCACGTGCGTCAAGGGCAAGTTCGGCTACGACTACACCAACTCGCTGGCAAGGCTGCACACGCCCCTGATCCGCGTGGATGACGGCCAAAACAGCACCTACCGCGAAGCTTCGTGGGAAGAGGCGTTGACCTTGATCGCCAGCAAGTTTTCGGAGATCAAGCAGACGCATGGTCCTGACGCGCTTGCCTTCATTGCCAGCTCAAAGTGCACCAATGAAGAAAGCTACCTGATGCAGAAGCTGGCGCGGGCAGTGATTGGAACCAACAACATCGATAACTGCAGCCGCTACTGCCAGACGCCCGCGACCAAGGGTCTGGAGCGCACGGTTCTGACCGGTGGTGATTCCGGTTCAATCGCCGACATTGAGATGGCCGGCCTGATCCTTGCGGTCGGAACCAACACGGCGGAGAGCCACCCCGTGCTGGCCACGCGCGTCAAGCGGTCGCACAAATATCGCGGTCAGCGCCTGATCGTGGCTGACCTGCGCAAACACGAGATGGCAGAGCGCGCCGACATCTTCTTCCGCCCTAATCCCGGCACAGATATGGTCTGGGCCTCTGCGATTACGAAGTACATCTTTGACCAGGGATGGGAAGCGAAGCAGTTTCTCACAGACCGTGTGAACAAGATTGACGAGTACAAGCGGAGCCTGGAACCGTTCACGCTGGAACACGCAGAGAAGGTCACGGGCGTATCGATCGATGTGCTGAAGCAGGTGGCGAAGGAGATCGTCGATGCGGACGGCGTCTGCATTCTTTGGGCCATGGGCGTCACGCAGCATTGCGGCGGTTCGGACACATCCACTGCGCTATCGAACCTGCTTCTGGCGACGGGCAACTACGGTCGTCATGGTGCGGGAGCCTATCCCCTGCGTGGCCACAACAACGTGCAGGGTGCCAGTGATTTTGGATCCATGCCGAACCTGCTGCCCGGCTACCAGCACGTGGACGACGAGGCCGCCCGAGCCAAGTTTGAGGCGGCTTGGCAGGTGTCATTGCCGGTATCCAAAGGTCTCGATAATCACGAGATGATGGAGGCAATCCACCAGGGCAAATTGCACTCGCTCTACATCAAGGGCGAAGACACCATCACCAGCGACGGCAATGCCAACGACGTTGGCCGCGCGCTGAGCGAGATCCCATTCCTCGTCGTGCAGGACATCTTCTTCTCAGAGACGGCGAAGTTCGCCAACGTCGTTCTGCCGGCCTCGCCCGCGCTTGAGAAGGATGGCACCTTCACCAGCACGGAGCGGCGCATCCAGCGGCTGTACAAGGCCATGGATCCGCTGGGTGACTCCAAGCCGGACTGGGAGATTCTGCAACTGATTGCCAATCGCCTCGGAGCCGGTTGGAAGTACACGCATCCCAGCGAAATCATGGATGAAATTGCAGAGTTGACGCCGATGTTCGCAGGTGTGAACTACGAGCGACTCGAGGGCTTCAAGAGCCTGCAGTGGCCGGTTGCGAAGGACGGTACAGACTCACCAATCCTGTTCAAGGACAAGTTCCCCTTTCCGGATGGCAAGGCGATGTTCCACCCGCTGGAATGGATCGCGCCAAGCGAAGAAGCCGGAGACACATACGATCTACACCTGAACAATGGGCGCCTGCTGGAACATTTTGAGCAGGGTGCCATGACGTTGAAGGTACCCGGCATCAAGCGCATCACGCCGCTCAACTGGGTCGAGGTGTCGCCGGAACTTGCCGAGGAACGCGGCCTAGAGAGTGGTACCAAGGTCGAGGTAGAGAGCAAGTGGGGTGTGATCCGCGCACGCGTCCTGGTGACGGACCGCGTGCAGGGCAAGCAGCTCTACATGCCCATGAACTCAGTGGAGGAGCCAGTCAATCGCTTGACCGGCGCGCACGTCGATCGTGCCACCCATACGCCCGCCTACAAGGAAACGGCAGTACGATTCCGGGTCCTGGAACCCAAGGGTCGCTCGCCCCTGCGCGCGGAAAACTTCCGCAACGGGCAGCGTACGCCGCAGCAGGGTGTCGAGGTGGAACGCAAGTGGGCTCGGACGGATTACGCCGTTCCCGGCACGCGGCCAGCGGACAAGCTGGTTCAGATCAACTCGACCACAACGTAGGACGGTGTTCGGTTTGAGTCCTAAGTTGTAGTTGTCCTTTAAGTTCGCCTTCGACTTACACGATTTCAACTAGTAAATAGCGGGCACTAACTTTAGTTTTCAGGAGCGGCATGGCGAATCCGATCAAGTTCACACCGGCACAGTACGATCCGAAACAGGGACTTATGCGCAAGCTGGAGGCTGCCCCAGCCGCGCATGCCGAAGCGCTCCTGGTTGCGTACGATTTGCTGCAGACTGCGCATGATGAAGGCATACTGGACCTGTTGCACGGCATGGTACATGCCAAGAACGATATTTTCGGGCACTTGGCAGAGGCCGCCAGCGTGCAGGAAAGTGTCGACGCCTTGCGCAACCTGGTCAGTGTCGGCAAGCTGCTTGGAGCCATTGAGCCCGAGGCGATGAGCTGCATCGTGTCGTCCATGAGCACCGCCAGCAAGAAGACACCGGACGAACCTCTTACCATGTGGGGACTGTTCAAGAAAGTCAGTTCGAAGGAAGGCCGTCGCGGTCTGAGCCTTGGTGTCGAAATGCTGTGCGCGCTGGGAACGCGTCGCTTTACCGACGCGAAGCAGTTGCCTACTGGCAAGGCGGTAGCGAAGAAGTAGCTTTTGCGTCACGCCAGACCTGGAGGAGCCATGCAGCCGGTAGGAATTGCACCTGGGACCCTATGCGACGTTTGCGGGAGGCCGATGAGGTCGGCGCCACCATCCCTCACCGAACTTTCGGATGCAGAACGCTCGGATCGTTGGCAAGCTCAGCAGGGGCGAGCTCGTTCCGCTCACATGATCTGTCTACCAGCAAGCCTACGGCCGGGCTTCACGATATGTGCTCCGAGTCGTTAGCGTCACTAGTTCTCGGGCAGGTCATCATGCCACCAGACTAGTTGAGCTAGGTCACTGCGGCGGGCGAGGTGCGAAGTAGCCCTTACGTGCGCGTACGTGGAACCGCTGATCGATTGCAACAAGGTAGATCGAGCGGAAGGCTCCATCCTGCTTCAGGTCTGCGGGGCGGTAGCGCAGAGAATACTGTGACCGCAGCTCTTCTTCAATGGAACGAAAGCCCTGTGCAACGTCCTCAATCTTGACCGGGAAAAACGCGCGTCCACCAGTGGCTTCACTGAGGCGTGTCAACACCTCGTCGCCCTTGTCCTTGGACGGTGAGACGTTCGTGGAAATCGTATAGACGATCGTTTCTGCGCGCTGGCATTCCTTGATCGCATCCTGCTCGTAGGCGTGCGAGTAATTATCCTCACCGTCCGAAACCACAATAATCGCTTTACGGAGCGTTTCGTTCGAGCGGACCGTCAGCATCTGGTCGCGGCAGGTTTGATAGATCGCGTCGAAGAAAGCCGTACCGCCGCCGGGCCGCAGCTTGCCAATTGCTGTGCTCAGCTTGTCGATGCTGTTGGTGTAGTCCTGCGCGAGGTCCTGGCGCACGTCAAAGCCAAGCACAAAGGCAGCGTCCTGTTTGGGCCGCAGCACCTGCAGCAGAAACTCCGTCGCTGCCTGCTGCTCGAATTGGAAGCGCGAGCGGATGGAATTGGACGTATCCAGAAGGATGCCGATGCGCAGCGGCAGATTTGCCTGCTGCGTAAAGGAGATGATGCGCTCCGGCCGCTTGCCATCGTCCAGCAGGCCGAAGTTTTCCTGCTTCAAGCCGGTCACAAACCGGCCTTTGCTGTCGGTCACGGTGAAAACCAGCGGCACTTCCGGCACAAAGGTGCGGATGGTGGGCGCTGCGCTCTCAGTTCCGACCGGCGCCTGCGCCGTGGCCGTGGGAGAAGCCGCGGATACGGGCGAAGCCACTGGGGTTGTCTGCTGTGGCAGCTCATCTGTGGATGCTGTCGGCAGTGCTGGCGCAGCGGGCTTTGTTTGCGCGGATGCAATGCCCAATGAGGCAGTCAGAAAGAGCGCGGCGGCGGATCGGGTAAGCAGTGTGCGGAGTACGGCCATGTCAGGCGTAGTCTACCAACCCTTGCCTACGACGCGCTCGTCGGGTCTACTTCGGTAATTCCAGATCGCGCAACTGGTCGAGCAGCGTGGCAAGTTCCGGCGGTAAGGGAGCCTCTAAATCCAGCGGCTTCTTCGTAATGGGATGGTCCAGCCGCAGGTGCGCGGCGTGCAGAAAGTTGCGTGTGAGGCCCTGCCCGTCCTTGTTGTCCTGTGACAGCCCGGCGATGCGTGAAGGCGCACCATACAGGGTGTCGCCCACTACCGGGTGGCCCAGCGACTGCATGTGGACGCGGATCTGGTGGGTGCGTCCGGTCTCGATCTTGACGTCCAGCAGCGTGAAGTCACCGGCGGTGGTGTGCAGGCGCTCCAGCACCGTGTAGTGGGTACGCGCTGGACGTGGATCGTTGGGCCGTCTGCGTGTAGAGGGATCGGGTTCGTCCGGATGGCGCAGGCTGGGCGAACCATGGCTGGCCGTGGTCATGTACTGGTTGGCGGTACGCGTGGTCATGCGTGTGCGGCGCACCCGATCGCGCGCGATGGGCAGGTCGATCAGGCCACGCTCACTCTTCACACTTCGATGAACCAGTGCGATGTAGCGCTTTTCCAGCGCCCGCTCTGAGAACATGTCCGCCAGGGCGCGATGGGCGACATCGTTCTTCGCCACCATGATCAGGCCGCTGGTCTGCTTGTCCAAACGGTGCACGATGCCGGGCCGCAGCGGGCCGCCTACCTCGCTGAGGTCGTCCTTGAAGTAGTGCAGTAGCGCGTTCACCAAGGTTCCGCTGGAGCGTGTGTCATCCGTCAGGCCGCTGCCCGCATGGACCATCATGCCGGCGGGCTTGTCGATCACCGCCATGTGCCGGTCTTCGTAGACGACGCTGAGCGGAATGTCTTCGGCATGGGCGCGCAGGGGCGTGGGCTGCGGATCGCCTTCGACAACAATCGTCTCGCCGCCCTGCAGCTTGCCCTTGGATTTACCGATGACGCCGTTGACCTGCACCTGCCCATGATCGATCAGGAGTTGCGCACGGGCGCGGGAGATGTCCGGTAGCATTTTTGCCAGGTGAAGGTCGAGCCGCTGCCCACGCGCGTCCGGGTCCGCAATCCAGGATTTGCGCGCACCGATCGGCATGGCCGCCGGCGTCGGGACCAGGAGTTCGTCATCCTCATCCATTTCAGAAACGGGCGAGCTCTCTGGCTGCGTGAGAGGGCGCTGCTGCCGCCTGCCGCTTTTCTGGTAGCCGCGCTTGGGGCGGTCGGGCACGGCGGTGTTCGGGACGGCAGGCTTCGCGACAATAGCGGCGGCTGCCTCGAACTCGCCGTAGATCTGGGCCTTTGCGACGGCAAGTTCAGTCGCCTGGGCGTCATTCACGGCATCGCGCGCAACGCGGTAATCGGCCTTGACCGACTGGCGGCGCTTGCCCTTGCGGATCATATTTTTACTGGGCATGGGTACGTCCTCGTTGAAAGAAAAAGCAGATACCTGCGGTTGCCAGGGCAATCAGGACAAGCTGGTCGACGCGCAGAAAGTTACCGACAAAGGCGTCGGGCAAAACGTAGTCGGGTCGAAACTGGTCGACAAAGAAGCGGATAAGCGCGGCAAGCGTCAGACCGAGCCCGAACGTCTCTCCGCTCTGACGCTGCAGCCTCAAAAAGGCAAAGGCGATGGCAGCCGCGAGGAGCGAAAGCACGGCCGAGTACAGCGCCACAGGGTGGTAGCCACGATCACCCGCGATCCACTGGCCTATGCGCAGCGGTGTGGGCGAACCGAGGTCGTCTCCCGCGAACAGGCCGCCCAGGTGCAGCGCTGCCTGCAGCAGAAGCACTGCGGGCGCAAGCGCATCGGCCGTTCGCAGCAGAGGCAGCCGCTTGTACAGCGCATACCCAATGCCGCTAAGCACCGCCGCCAGCAGGCCGTACTTCGTCACTGTGGGCAGCGTCAGGATGTACATCGGATAGTGCAGAAAAGACTTGGGTACCTGCGCCACGATGATTAGGCGCGACAGCAGCAGCGTACCGGCGGCGCTGAACAGGCACAGGTTCCACACTGCATCTTCGCTGATGCGAACGATCCGCGCACCACGCGCCGCCAGCAGGATGGCCAGCACAAGCCCCGCCGCCGCAACCGCGCCGAACGTGGGGATGGTGACCGGGCCGATGTGTGCAAGGTGCGGGTGCATCTCTCTAAGGATACGTGGGACGATGGACAAGAGGGACGACACGGCCCTGAGCCGGTGGTACCCGAAGGACCGATCCATGATGCGTTACATGCACCGCCTGGGCGTGCTGCTGCTGGCCGCCCCCTTCTGTCTGCACGCGCAGACGCTTACTGATGCCGAACAAGGCGAGATTCAACAGTTCCGCTCCACGCTGGCTGATTCCATGCGCGGTCCCCAAAGCCCGCTGAACATGGTGGCCCTGTACAAGCTGAAGCCGGGTGGTACGACGGTCGGCTCTGCCCCGGGGAGTTCCGTCCGTCTTGACCATCTGCCCGCTCAGCTTGTCCGGGTGCGGCTCGCAGACGACAAATTGCAGATCCTCGCGCCGGCCAGCGGCTTTCCCAAGGGGTTCACCATCGGAGGCAAGGCAGTCGAAAGTGGTCCCGTCAACTTCGATGCGGACGGCACCTCGCCCACGTTCCAGGTGGGCAGCGTCAGCTTCGTGCTTCGTCACAAGTTCGGCTACTTCCTGGTAGGTCGCGACATGCAGGCACCGTCGCTGCTGGCGTTCAAAGATTTGCGCTGGTATCAGCCGGACGCACATTACCGCCTGTTGGCGCAGTGGAAGCCGTGGCCGAAACCGCACGTTCTGCGGGTGGCAAATGTGCTCGGCCAGGTGAACGAAGAAGCGTCGTATGGCGTTGCAGAGTTTACGCTGGACGGCCACACCTTCCAACTGGAACCTAGTGTCATTGCCACGCGAAAGAAGCCGCTGTTCTTCGTGTTTCGAGACACGACGAGCCGGTCCACGACGTACGGCGGTGGTCGCTTTCTGGACGCACTGACGCCGAGCAACGGGCTGTCAAAGCCGGGAACGGTGGTGCTTGACTTCAACCAGGCGCGCAATCCGTGGTGTGCGTTTTCCGTGCACACGTCGTGTCCTATTCCACCCCTACAAAACCGTTTGCAGGTTGCCATACCCGCAGGCGAACAGCGCTACACATCACTCACGGCGGAGTGATGTGTAGCCACAAAAAGGTAATGTGTTGGAATCAGCGCGCCTTGCAGAAGCGCTGGGGAAAAGAGAAAACCGACCCGCTTGGCCGTGAAGGAAGTGCCGGTGAACCCGCGTCAAGCGGTGGGGTCTAGCCGTGGTTCTTTAGGCATTCCGGACTGGCGGACACTGCACACCGAACCATGTCTACGAGCCAAACCCCTGTTCAATGGATATTGGTTCAACCGGCATTGTTCCCGCACCTGCTTTGCAGGCCGGTGATCTGTTGCAAATGCTAACCCCAGCGCAGCCGATGCGCAAGGGAAGCGCCGAGACGCGACACGCTGCCGAACCGTTGCGGGAACTACAGCACCGCTAGGTATGCAGAGAGGCACACGGGACTACGGCTGGGCGTAATACCCATCCCGTGTGCGGGCGATGACCCCTGGTGTGGAGACCTCCACTTGCAGGTGGTGGTACTCATCTGCACGTTCTGGCACGGTAGTTGCAAAGGTCACATCGTAGCCGCCCTCTACGTCAGCTGTGTACTTCGCCAGATTGCCCGCAACGTCGCTGTTCCCGGTTGCAACCAGCCCGCCACTCTGCATGGCCAGTACCTGCAGGCTAAGATCGGCAATGTCCGTCTGACCCGGTTTGCTCACGCCTTTTAGGAATGCCCGGTAATAATCGGACCGAAGCAGGCTTTCCTCCGGACCCAGCGGGTCCACGTCGTACAGTGTCACGTTCGCCTGCTGCATGGCACCCGACAGAGACACCACATCCTTGAAGATCCCTTCCCGCTGCCGGTTGTCCAGGTCAATGTTCGCGCCGGATAGCAGCGGCCAGCCAGGCGATACCCACATCACGAGCTTTCTACCAGGCAGACTCCCGCTGTAGGCAATCATCTCGCGCAGGGCCTTGAGCGAAATCTGAACACGCTCATCCGCGCCCCAGAAGCCGGAGTCCCGCCGGATGGCGCGCAAACCAATGTCAAACTGGCCAAGCCCCGCGCTGAGTGTGTTGCCGTCGGTCGAGAAGCCCTTCTGGATCTGTGCGCCCTTGTCGGTGACGATGGCAATGGTGGTGGGCTGGGCAAGGTGCCCACCGTTGGCTTTCAGGAACTTCTGCACCTGCGCACGTGCGTAAGCCACCCGCGTATAAGGCAGGTTTACAGCATCAACCACAAGAATGACGCTGACAGGACCACTACCAGCCTGTACCTCCTTCACAGATGTGATGGGGCGCTCGACCTTGTTGTCTAACAGCTTGAAGCTCTGCTGCGTTAGCCCTTTGACCGGTGGGCCCTTGTCCGCCGCGACCTCTACATGAACCGTCATGCTGCGAGAGGTGGGTGTTGGCAGGGGCACCTGCTGTGCGGAACCCGTAGCCCAGGCAAGCGAAGCCACAACAAACACACGTGTAAGCACAGACATCATTCGCCTCTGACCCGATTTGCGGGTGCTACAAAGCAGACGACTTGGCCGTTTGCAAGGTGGTCTGTAAGGCACGCGTCGTTGCGCGCCTACAGGTACACGTCAGATGCCAGCTGTTGACCCAGAACCTGATGCGCCCGTTGCGCCCGTGTTGCTACTGCAGCGTTGTTGCTGCAGCCGTCAATGTAGGTGAGGATTCCCGTGCCTGCTGCACAAGCTTCTTAATGCGTCCGTCGATGTTGGAACCAGAACCGAGATTTTCAGCCGCCAGCGTGCCATTCGCGTCAATCGTGAAGTAATGCGGAATGGCATTGATGCCGAATGCGTTTGAGAGCGAATGATTTGCGTCGCGATATTGGTTCCAGGTCATACCATTTGCTGCAACAAAGTCTTTCCACTTCGCTTCGTCGCTGTCCCATGACACGCTGATGAGTTCAAAGGGCTGACCTGCGTACTGTTCCGCCAGCTTCTTCATGTGTGGCAGCTCCTGCTTACAGGGCCCGCACCATGTTGCCCAAAAGTCGATCAGAACGACGCGGCCGTTCATGTTGTCCAGGTTGAACTGCTTGCCGCTAAGCGTGGCCAGAACCATTGCCGGAGCCATGTCCTGCCTGGCGAGTTCTGGTCTGGCGGCAAAGTGCTGCGCCCGTGTCAGCATCACGTCGTCTTTGCGGGTCTTCTCTGCGTAGGTTTGGAAAGCCTTGGTCGCCTCCTCATCTCGATGGAGAAGGGAGAGTACACGGCCATCGTAGAAAAATGCGGCCAGCGCTGCAGGCTGGGCAGTTGCCAGCGCTGTGTGCGCATCTTCCAGCAGGTGCGTGTCGGGCTTTTTGTTATTGACACCAGCCAGCACCGCGCGGGCAAGCAGCAACTTTGCACGCGTATGGTCGACCGGCGATTCCGCCGCAGTGTCCATGTCGTGTGCGTACTGCACTGCACGTTTGGTGTCCCGCACGCGCATTTCAGCCGTGACCATACCCTCAAAGCATTCCATGCAGTGACCGCCGGCCTTGCTGTTTGCCTTCTTCCACTGATCTGCCACGAAGCCGGCAAGCGACCCGTCGCGTGCATCCCGCTGAGCTTCCAGCTTCAGCTTTTGGAAGGAAGGGTCACTCTCATACGCAGGCCGCGACTGGCCGCGGACCAGCAAGGGCAGCAGAACAAAGGAGCCAAGAAGCAAGTACAGAGCAGGAACTCGCGTGCTGTTTTTCACACCGCGAGGCTACACGAGAGTGATCGTCTGGAGAAGAAGATTCGGCAGATCTGTCACTAGACCGCGACCCGGTCCCGATAGTTTTCGCTCAACGCCTCGTCCAGCATGTTGGACAGGGAGTTCGCACGGTGGCGTGCGGCGTTTTCGCTGTTGTCCAGCGAACGAAGAAGTTCGTGGTGCCGGGCACGCAGCTCCGTTAACTCGTCAGCGATGTTCAGCGCTGCCAGAACAGCCACGCGCAGCGAGTCTACAGTTGCACCGTGCGCTGACACGGCACGCATTTTGTCGTCGACCAGGCTGGCCAGAGCTGTAATGTGCTGGGGATCTACACCGCTGAGGCGGTATGTCTGATCGTAGATCTCCACGGAAACGGAACTGTTTGCTGCCTTGTTGCTCATCCTGGGGGAGGATTCCTTCCGCGTGGTTTGGTGTCTTGTAAGGGTTAGATCAAGTCGTCCAGTTGCTTCAGCATGGCGTCTACCCGGCCTTTAACCTGCTCACGTTCCTGCTTCATGGCATTGATCTCGGACGTAAGCGAAGAGTTCTCCGTGGACGCCACGTCAAGGAGCTCCTTCATCGCGGCAACCTCGGCTTCTGCGCTGGCGCGGGCTTCACGCTCGGTGCGGATGAGTTCCACAGTTCGCATGACACGCTGTTCAAGTGCCTGAAACTCGTCGACGCTGATGGTGGTGGCTGCCATGGTCTTGCTCCTCTAAACGTGCGTGTACACGCCTCTGCTGTCACTGATCTCAAGCCGGAGTATAGAGGGCGGATTCGTAAATGCGAGAATGCAATTCGCATTGAGGTACCCGATTCGACTCCCCCCGAGTTGAATGTTCCCAAACCTGGCTATTTCCGCTTCCAGGTCACGCCGTTTTTTCCGTCCTCGATCAACACGCCCTTTTCCGCGAGCTCGTTACGAATGGCGTCGCCGCGTGCGAAATTGCGGCGCTTACGAGCGTCCGTACGTTCGGCGATCAGAGCTTCTACCTGCTCATCGCTGATGCTGAGCGAAGCAAGCATCTCCGGGGCAGCTTCATCCTCACGGCCTTCGGCCTGCGCCCACTCCATGGCACCGCGTGAGACGGCGGCATCGCGATCGACCAGGACGTCGAACACTGCGTCGAAGTCGCCCAGCAACTGCTGAATGCGACCGAGATTGCCCCGGCCAATGGAGCCGTTATCCAGTGCGATGTTTGCCGCACGCACCACGTCGAAGACGGCGGCACGCGCCTCCGCAGTGTTCAGGTCGTTTTCCAGTGCCGCGTGGTACCCGTTGAACTTGCCTGTGACCAGCGCCTCCAGATCTTCGTTCAGTTCCGACGGCAGCGCCGCGTCCCCGGCTGCAGCTTCCATGCGCCGGGCAAACGTGCGCAGGCGTTCGATCGCATTTGCGCTCTCCGTTAGGCCGTCGAAGGTGAAGTTCATCTGGTGGCGGTAGGGAACACTCAGCAGCAGGAAGCGGATGGCCGACGCGCGATAACCCTTTAGCAGGAGGTCGCGGAGCGTGTAGAAGTTGCCCTCGGACTTGGACATCTTCTTGCCTTCCACCAGCAGAAAGCGCACGTGGAACCAGTGCCGGGCAAAGGTTGTGTGGCTGGCGCACTCGCTCTGCGCGATCTCGTTCTCGTGGTGTGGGAAGGCAAGGTCTTCGCCGCCGCCGTGCAGATCAAAATTTGCACCCAGGTGCTTCATGGCCATGGCGGAGCACTCGATGTGCCAGCCGGGCCGACCGGTGCCGATGGCGGTGTCCCACGACGCCTCGCCAGGCTTTGCAGCTTTCCAAAGGGCGAAGTCGCGCGCAGTGTCCTTCTCGTACTCGTCGACATCGACGCGGGCGCCGTCCTCAATGCCCTCAAGGTCCTTGCCCGACAGCTTGCCGTAATCAGGGAAGCGGGCGATGCGGAAATACCACGATCCATCCTCGGCCTTGTAGGCGATGTCCTGCGCGGCCAGTTGCTGGATCAGCGTAACCATCTCGCCGATGTTTTCCGTGGCGCGCGCGATAATCTCGGGGCGCTCAACGCGCAGGGCGTCCATGTCTTCAAAAAAGGCGCGCTCGAACTTGGCGGTGTATTCGGCAATGGGCACACCCGCAGTCGCGGCGTTGCGGATGATCTTGTCATCCACGTCCGTGATGTTCATCACGTGCTTCAGGGCAAAACCCTTCAGGCGCGCGGCACGGCGCAGAACGTCCATGTGCAGAAAGGTGCGGAAGTTGCCAATGTGGCCGTAGTCGTAGACGGTGGGGCCGCAGCAGTACATGCGCAGCGTGTTGTCCGTGGACGCGGTCAGGGGCTCCACACGGCTGCCCAGGGTGTTGAAGAGTTCGATCGCCATCCGGGCCGTTTTGTCCTTGAGAACGGTGACTTGCGTGCGCGCCCGGAGCCTTGCGCGTGTTGCGCAGTCTGCCGCCGCAGTCCCAGACCTGATTTTAGCCGAGGGCTTTCGCGGGCGCGTCAGCACCCAGACGTAACTGCGGCGAAGCGTTCAGGGAAGCGTCTGCAAAGTCGCCGTGCAGCAGCTTTGGCCAGGCTGCCGCGGCGATCATGGCGGCGTTGTCGGTGGAGAGTGCAATAGCTGGAAAGTGCAGGGCAAGTCCACGCTGCAACGCTTCCGATGCGAAGCGCGTGCGCAGTTCACGATTAGCGGCGACCCCGCCAGAAACCACGATGCTGCGCGCCCCGTGGTGTGCTGCCGCGGCTAGTGTCTGCCGCATCAGGTTGCCCACTGCCGCGTGCTGGAACGATGCGATGAGGTCCAGCATCTGCGCGTCGCAGAGTGCCCGGACTGGGTCCAGGCCGGGGCTGTCGAGCTTCGCCAGCGCAGCGCGTCGAAGCTCGATGGACGGCTTCATGCCGTGGGTTTCCACGTACCGCAGAACAGCCGTCTTGATGCCGCTGAACGAGAAGTCGAACGTAGGCTGGTCCGCCGTGCCACGGTTGATTTCCGTAAAGCGGAACGGCACGGCTTTCGGGTTGCCAAACGCGCTGAGGCGGTCGATCCACGGTCCTCCGGGGTAGCCCAGGCCAAGCAGCTTGGCCACCTTGTCATAGGCTTCACCCGCGGCGTCGTCCACCGTGCGCCCTACGTTGCGGTAGGTCCACACCCCGTTGATCTGTCGCGCTAGGTAGAGGTGCGTGTGCCCGCCACTGACCACCAGCGCCAGCAGAGGGTGCCCCATGTCTTGATCTTGAGGTATGGGTTTGGAGATCCCAACGGATGATGAAGCCCAGGTCTCTTCCAGACGTGGGGCACGCATCTCCATCAGCACTGCATGGATATGCCCTTCCAGATGGTTCACCGCGATCAGCGGCTTGCCTAATCCGAACGCGTACGCCTTAGCGAACGAGATGCCGACCAACAATGCACCGGCCAGCCCAGGGCCGGACGTGACGGCAATTGCGTCGAGATCGGCGGGGGCAACACCGGCTTGTCGCATGGCTTCGCGCACCACGGGAACGATGTTGCGCAGGTGCTCTCGGCTTGCCAGTTCCGGCACCACGCCGCCGTACAGCGCGTGCATCTCCATCTGCGAGGCGACCACATTGCTCAGCACTTCGCGTCCGCTGCGCACAACGGCGGCTGCTGTTTCATCGCAGGAACTCTCGATACCGAGGATCAGGCCGGTTCCATCCGCGAGGGAGCGCATCCCAATAGGATAGGACACGATGAAACAGGATCTAAGTACCGCTGAAGCGACCGAAGGTTTTCAAGCCGCTCTGCACATTGTCGAAACCCTGCGCGCGAAGGGGTTCCAGGCGTACTTTGCCGGTGGATGCGTGCGCGATCTGCTGCTCGGGATTGCGCCGAAGGACTATGACGTGGCCACCAACGCGACGCCGGAAAAGGTGCTGATGGGCTTTGACCGCACTTTCTCCGTCGGAATGCATTTTGGCGTAGTGATCGTCTGCACGGCAAACAAGAAGGAAGGTTGTGAGGTGCAGACGGAAGTCGCAACCTTCCGCGCGGACGGCCAGTACACCGATGGTCGCAGGCCGGACGAAGTCAGCTACTCAGACACTGCAGAGCAGGACGTGCAGCGTCGCGACTTTACCGTAAACGGCATGATGCTCGCCCCTGTCGGACTGACAGGGGAGAACTTGCACAGCCGCGTGCTGGACTTTGTTGGCGGGCAGGAAGACCTGGCGGAAGGTGTGCTGCGCGCCATCGGCGATCCCCAGCGGCGCTTTCGCGAAGACAAGCTGCGCATGTTGCGAGCGGTCCGGTTTGCGGCACGCTTCGGCTTCGTTATGGATCCGCAGACCCTGCAGGCGATCCAGCAGCAGGCCAACACGATCAGCCAGGTTAGCAATGAACGCGTGCGTCATGAACTGACGAAGATGTTGACCGAGGGCCGCGCCCGGCTCGCCTTTGAACTGCTGGATCAGACAGGTTTGCTGCAGCACGTGCTGCCGGAGATCGCAGCCATGAAGGGCGTAGAGCAGCCACCGGAGTGGCATCCAGAAGGTGACGTGTGGCTGCACACGTTGCTGCTGCTGCAGAAGCTGAAGCCGGGCGCGAAGCCTACGCTGGCGTGGTCGGCGCTGCTGCATGACGTGGGCAAGCCGCCCACCTATCGCACGCCTGATCCTTCTGAGGCAAGGCCGCGCATCCGCTTCAGCGGCCATGCCGAGGTGGGTGCCACCATGTCGCGGCACATCCTGAACCGGCTGCGCTTCTCAAACGACGACACGGAACAGATCGTCGCACTCGTCGCGAACCACATGCGCTTTGGCGACGTGAAGAACATGAAACAAAGCACGCTGAAGCGCTTCTTTCGGCTGCATGACTTCCCAGAGCACCTCGATCTGCACTGGCTGGATGTCACCGCCTCGCACAACCTGCTGGGCATGTACGACTACGCAAAAAAGCACTTCGAAGCCGCTCCTGTTCAGGACCACAGACCCGCATTGTTGCTCACCGGCCGCGACCTGATTGCCGCCGGTTTGAAGCCAGGCCCACGCTTCAAACAACTGCTCAGCGAGATAGAAGACGCCCAACTGGAAGGCACGATCCACACGCGGGGCGAAGCCATCAACCTGCTGCGCGAGTTGCTGAAGAGCCGCAGCGAAACGCCCAACAAGCAAGCGGAAGAAGCGGCGTCTCTATGAAGAACATTGTTGTGATCGGAGCCGGCATCGCTGGTCTGGCCGCCGCGTGCAAGCTGGTGGAAGCAGGCTGCAGCGTCACCGTTCTGGAAGCGAGCGATCGTGTGGGCGGGCGCATTCGCACGGTGCAGGCAAACGGCGTGCCGGTGGAGCTTGGCGCAGAGTTTGTCCACGGCAAGCCGCCGGAACTGCTGGGCCTGATCGATGATCTTGGTATCGAGACCTACGAACTTGGCGGAGAGATGATCCACTTCTCGCCGGACGGCAGCCTCCATGCCGAAACCGATGAGGACGTGAGCAGCGACGACAGCCCCTTTCCTGTCATGGAACAGATGGCGGCGTGGAGCGAGGCGCACCCCGGCGAAGATGAAAGCTTTGCGGAATGGCTGGCGCTGACCGGCAACTCTGCTGAGGGGGCCGCGTCTGCGACGGGGTATGTGGAAGGCTTCAACGCGGCAGATGCCACGGCGATCTCGGTGCGCTCGCTTGCGGTGCAGCAGCATGCCGAAGACGAGATCGACGGCGACATGTCTTTCCACGTGAGCGGCGGCTACCAGGGCCTGCCCGACGCGTTAGTCCGGCGCTTCGAAGCTGCGGGTGGCAGCCTGCGGCGAAACAGCCCTGTGAACGAGATCGTCTGGCAGCAGGGAAGCGTACGTGTGGTGCTGGCCTCTGGTGAGGTTGTCCATGGCGATGCTGCCCTCGTCACCTTGCCGCTCGGCGTTCTGCAGGCCGGAACCGTGCAATTCACACCGCCGCCGGGCGATGTGCTTCAGCAGGCGCAGCACATGCGCATGGGCCAGGTGTGCCGCATCAGCCTCGTGTTCAAGCGGCGGTGGTGGGCAGACTTGCCCCACGTCGCCAGCGAAACTCTACAGAAGCTCGGTTTTCTAATTGCGGCGGAGCGAGTAAGTGGTGCGCATTTCAACGTGTTCTGGAGCGGCTTTCCGTCGCTCGACCCGGTGCTGACGGCGTGGAGCGGTGGACCATCGTCTGAGGCTTTTGACGGTCTGGACGACCATGCCATTGCACACATCGTCTGCGGCGATCTGGCCCGCATCTTCGAGCTCACGCAGGAGCAGGTGCTGGGTGAAATGGCATCGCACCATCGCCACAATTGGGCCAGCGATCCGCTGGCGCTGGGAGCGTACTCCTGGGTAGCGGTGGGTGGCGCGGATGCGTCGGCGGAAATGACCAAGCCGGCGGAGAACACGCTGTTCTTCGCAGGCGAACACACGGACACCAGTGGCCATTGGGGCACGGTACACGGCGCTTTGCGTAGTGGTTTGCGCGCGGCGCAGCAGGTGATGGAAGCGCCGTAGCGCACCAGAGTCCTATGCGCTGGTTTCGGGTTTGTCCTTTGCGTCCCTGAGGGCGGATTGCAGGCTGCGAGTCTTCGCCGTACCATCGCCTGAGATGGATTTCCTGAACAAGAAGCGCTTTGACAGCAAAGGCACGCCAGCAAGCGCCGACGCGGAACGGCTGGTGAGCGCCAGCAGCATGGGCGAGGACGCCGCCTTCGAATTGAAGCTGCGGCCCACGCAGTTGCGCGAGTTTATCGGACAGGCCAAGGCGAAGGAGCAGCTTGCCATTGCACTGGAAGCCGCCAGGAATCGTGGCGAGGCGCTGGACCACGTCCTGCTGTTCGGCCCGCCGGGACTGGGAAAAACGACGCTGGCGACCATCATTGCTAATGAGCTCAATGTTGGATTCCAGCAGACCAGCGGACCCGCGCTGCAGATCCAGGGCGACCTGACCGCTATCCTGACGAACCTGCGCGAGAAGCAGGTGCTGTTTCTGGACGAGATTCACCGGTTGCAACCGGTGCTGGAAGAAAAGCTATACACCGCGCTGGAAGACTACAAGCTCGACATCATCATCGGGCAGGGACCGGCGGCGCGCACGCACGTCATGGAGATTCGGCCATTCACCTTTGTCGCGGCCACTACGCGCCCAGGCCTGCTTAGTTCGCCACTGCGGTCACGATTCGGCATCCTGTTGCGGCTGGAGTTCTACACCGATGATGACCTGCGGTACATCGTGGAGCGCTCTGCTGAGGTGATTGGCGTCAGCATCGACGCAGATGGCGCAGCGGAGATTGCCATGCGCTCGCGCGGAACACCACGAATTGCGAACCGGCTACTACGGCGCGTACGCGACTATGCCCAGGTGCGTGCGGCGGGTGTGATCGACCTGCCCACGGCGCAGGCTGCTCTGCAGATGCTTGAAGTGGATGCGCACGGCTTTGACGAGCTTGACCGTCGGCTGCTGCGCACCATCATCGAAAAGTACGACGGTGGACCGGTCGGCCTGAACACGCTGGCCGCAGCCCTGGCTGAGGAGGAAGATGCCCTGGAAGAGGTGTACGAACCCTTCCTGATGCAGATCGGATTCCTGGATCGCACTCCACGCGGTCGGGTAGCTACGCGTCGCGCGTACGAACATTTCGGCATCCCCATGCCGGTCAAGGCGGGCCAGTATGACCGGCCCACGCTCTTCGAATAAGTTTCGAACCGCCTTGCAAATCAGTGTGCAGGTTGGGGCGCAGGCGTCGTAGCAGTTGGTTTTGCGACTGCGGGTCGCTTCTTCTTTTTGGCTGCAGGTGCAGGCGGCTTCGCTACAGCGGGTGCTGGTGCCACCGCCGGTGCCGGCACGGGGGAATTCTGCTGCACCGCGGCCTGCAAGTCGGCGTTCCGCTTTTCAAGCATCCGTACGTTGCCCAGCACAGCCTCGCCCAGATCACGCCGGGCGCTGTCCAGAAGAGTAGCCGCCTGCTCCAGCGCTGTGCTCTGGTCCCGCGGTGCGCCCGTGCGCGAGGCAATGGTCACACGCAGCAAAACGCTGTAGAGCGCGTCCAGGTTCAGCAGAACAGGCAGCGAAGCCGCCGCAGATCCAGGTGCCGCATCCGCAACGGAGAGCAGCGGCGGCAGCGTGGTCTGCAAATCCTTCTGCATGGAGGCGAGGTTTGCATCCACCTCTTCCCGCACCGCGCTGGGACCCTTCCAGCGGTTCAGGTCGACCCCACTGCCTGCGCGCACCACGCTATCAAGCGCAGGTTGCACCAGGGAAGAGGGCGGCTGCATGCGTACCGGTTCCTGCGGGATGGCACTTTGCATCTGCGCCGGGTAGGCGATCTCTGTTGCGCGGGGACTTTGCGCGAGCAGGCTACTGCCCCACGCCAACACCAGCAGCCATTGCAACCGGCTCTTGCGAACTACATTTATCCAGGCAAAAAGCATCGTGCATATAGGAACACCGAAGACTGCATTTTGTTTGCCTCACCTTTCCGTGACCGGCTAGCATGGCTGCATTCCTTTATGAAGCATCACTCTGGTTTGCCCATCGCGCCCCTTCTTGCGCTTGCTCTGCTGGCATTTAACTGCCCTGTCCCGCGAGCCCAACTGCTGAAACCCACCCCGCAGCAGATGCGCGACAACCTGGCACAGGTGAGTGCGATAGCAGGAATCGAGACGGAAGGCGCAGCACCCTTCCGGCTGTCGGCAACCTTCGCCACCTACGACTACCTAGGCAAACCAGCTGGCGAGGGAACACTGGAGGAGGTCTGGCTGCAGCCTGGTGTTGCACGCCGTGCCATTACATTCCGCGGTCATCGCAGCGAACAGACAGTTCGTAATGGCTCTGTGCGAGGTAAGGATGAGGGGTTTACGAGTTCCTTTATGCAGCGACGCATAGTTGCCGCGCTGCTCGATGCGGTTCCCGAAGGAAGGTCCCTTCCAGAAGCCAGCAGGCTCACCTACCACGGGTACAAGGTGAATGGAGGCATGTTGGACTGCATCGTCGTAAAAGCTGCCGAGCCGGTAAAGAGTTCGGCTACTGAGGATGGTCCGGCAACCGCTTACTGTTCTGATCCGGTAACGCACACGCTCCGTGTCCGGCAGGAACGTTACGACTTTGCGGTGGTCTACAACAACCTGGCCAGATTGCGAGATCACACCATCGCACAGAAAATCCAGATTACCCAGGCCGGAAAATTACGCGCAACGCTGCAGGTGACGAGCTTTGCAGCAGCGAGTAACCTCTCCGAGGCCGACTTCGTGTTGCCGCCCAACACTTCCGACCTGAGTCGCGCAGAAGTCGAACTGCCTGAAGAAGTGATCGCGGGCCGCGTTCTCAAGAAGAAAGCGCCTACTTACCCGGAAACCGCCAAGCGAAACCATATAAGCGGCACAGTTTTCCTGAGTGCGACCATTGGCAAAGAAGGCACAATCAAAGAGCTTGACGTAATCAGTTCACCGTCACCTGACCTGACAGAAACTGCCATGGATGCGGTGCGACAGTGGAAGTACACGCCTTACCTTGTTGGCGGCGTAGCGCAGGAGGTTAATACGACGATCCGTGTGAACTATTCATTTTCGCGGTAGTCACCCAGCAGAAAGGGCAGGCCCCTGTGCGAGGCCTGCCCTTTCACAATTGTGATCTTACGAAGCGGATTCGACCGCAACCAACTGGCCCTGCTCTGCTGGAGCGGGAGCGCCGCCCTTGCTGTCGCCGGGCTTGCGGATGTCGATGCCGCCCTTGAAGAAGGCACCGTCTTCGATCGAGATGCGTGCCGCGATGACGTCGCCCGTCAGTGAACCTTCGCTGCGGATGTCGATACGGTCGCTGGCCTGGCAGTTACCACGGACCTTGCCCAGAACGACGATTTCGCGCGCGGAAATATTCGCGGCGACCTGGCCGTTGCGGCCCACGGTCACACGGTTGCCGGGCAGGGTAATCGTGCCCTCGATGCGGCCGTCGATATACAGCGATTCCGAGCCAGTGACTTCGCCCTTGATCATCAGGCTTTTGCCGATGGTAGCCTGTTCGCCTGTTGCATTAGCGGGCTGCGGTGTCGCGGTGCGGTTTGCAGGCTGTTCGAATGCAGGTGTGCTGGCGGCGGCTGGGGTCGGCCGAATGGGTTCGGGAGTGGCGGGAGTGGCATTACCGGAGCCGGGAGTGTTGGGTTTCCACATGAGCTTCTTGGGTGTCCTTTCGGCTTGAGATCCGGGCGGGGGGCGGGCGGAAGTCCGAGCCGTCGCGCAGAGATGTCTCCTTGCATCTTACCCTGCTCTTTGCCCGCGCAGATTCTTCCCTGTCGCGGAAAGTCTTGCCGGTACGGGGGTGGAATCCAGGTGAATACACAGCGTCTGTGGCTCATTCGGATTTCTGTGCCAACGCCCGCTGTGGGGTTGCCTTTGGCTTGTGCGCACGTTACCCTCAGCGCGTATGTTTCTTCCAAAGGCTGGGGTCGCAATCGGTGCATTCTGTTTAGTGTTGCCGTGCTGCGCGGCTGCGCCGAAGGTGCATACCGTGGTGTTGGGACCGGTTCGACGCGTTCCGTTTGTGGCTGCGGATGTTGCGCGCGAATCAAAGGAAGACGAAGCAGGCACGCTGCGCGTCCGCGGACTTTATGTGGATGACAAGCTGCGGGAATGGACCACCGGCGACCAGCACGACGTCACGGAACGCAGCTATGCAACCCGCCGCGTGCTGCATATCAATGACGCCCTGCCCGGTGAAAAGACAGGCCGCTGGGTATGGCAGCCCGGCCCATGGATTCTGATTGACCGGGTTACTGGCCGCGTGACCTCGCTGCACCTGCCAGACTTCGACAGCAGCATCAGCGATGTAGTTTGGTACCGGGACTACGCCGCTTACTGCGGCATCCATACTGCTGGGAAGGGCGGCGGACTCTCCGCGGAAGTATGGCAGATCGGCGCCCGCCGAGCGGCCCTGCAAAAGGTGCTGGCACCCTGGCCGCAGCCGGAACGCATTCGCCCGGTGTGCGCGCCTGCGGTATGGCAGCGCGAACCTATGCGGGTGACGCTGCGTGCCACGGGTGGCGAGCCGCTCCAGTTCAACGTGGTGGGCACATCCTCGCTGCTGGTAGAAGATGGTGAGGGTGGCGATGACGACAACTGATGAACCAAACATTTCCCCCCTTGACCTGGACGCGTTGCTGCTGGATGCCGCAACGGCTCACGGGCACCTTTGCGCGGGGCAGGTACTGGGCGTCCGGATGGCGATTCACGCCTGCAACTTGCTGGGAGTCGCCGAGCCACGCGGTCGCGACCGGAAGCGGCTGGTCACGTTTGTAGAAATCGACCGCTGCGCCACCGATGCCATTGGAGTGGTTACGGGATGTCGACTGGGTAAGCGTGCCCTGAAGTTTGTGGACTGGGGCAAGATGGCTGCGACCTTTGTGGATTTGCAAAGGGCGGCAGGCTCGGATGTTTATGGCGGAGTACGCGTGGCCGCGCGGGAAACTTCGCGCGAGCTGGCCCGTGAGCGATTTCCAGACGTACTCGACAAAAACCAGCAACAGATGCGGGCTTATCGCGAGCTGAGCGATGAGGACTTGTTCAGCGTGGAATCGATTGAAGTGACACTGCCACCCAATGAGTTTCCCGGCTACAAGGGTGGCCGTCTGGCCTGCGCGTCGTGTGGAGAGGGCATCAACTACCGGCGCGAGGTAGTCATTGACGGGCATGTGCTATGCCGTGGGTGTGCCGCTCCGCAGGAGCGCTACTACCGCGTCGTTTCTCCCGCGTGAACTGAGCGCCTGATCTGTAGAGAGCGGCCCTTGGGCAAACAAAAGGCCGGTGCGTTGTCGCACCGGCCTTTAATTTCTAATCCAGATTAGTTACCGGCATCAGTTACCGGCGAAATCCGCCGCGGCCACCGAAACCACCGCGTCCAACGTAACCCCGGCCATATCCGCCGTAGCCGCCCCGGCCGTACCCACCATAGCCGCCACCACGGTAGTAGCCGCCACCGTAGTACGGACGACCGTAGTATCCACCACGGTAATATCCGCCGTAGTAGGGGTAGCCATAGCCCACGCCATAGGCGTAGGGAGCGCCATAACCGTAGCCATACCCAGGACCGTAGTAGCCGCCGTAATAGGCTGGGCCCCCAATGCTGATCCCGAAGCCGATGCGCTGAGCTTCAGCCTGGTGCGGTGCCGCAAACAACAGGGCAACTGCAAGGGCAGCGCCCGTAAGCCACTTCGTAATCGTCTTGGTGATCGTCATCTCTGCACCTCCATCGTGCAACAGTGAGAACACAGGCCCTTGGAAAGTGTTGCGTGAGAGTAGCTGCTAAACGTGCACCTGATTTTGATGTGCCGTTTCCATGGCCTGCGCCACCCGCAGCAGCTTGCTTTCGGCAAAGTGGCCGGCCAGCACCTGCACGCCAATGGGCAGGCCGGCTGACGTTCCACCCTGTGGCACGCTAATTCCGCAAATGCCCGCCAGCGAGCCCGCAACCGTGTAAATATCGGCCAGATACATGCTGATGGGATCGTCCGTTTTCTCACCCAGCTTCCAGGGCGGGGTGGGCGTCATCGGCGTAACAATGGCATCCACTTGGGCGAACGCCGACAAAAAGTCCCGCGCAATCAGGGTGCGTACCTGTTGTGCCTTGCGGTAGTAGGCGTCGTAGTAACCAGCGCTGAGCGAGTAGGTACCCAGAAGGATGCGGCGCTTCACTTCTGCGCCAAACCCCTCTTCACGGCTCTCTCGAAACAGGGCGGAAAGATTGGCAGGATTGGGCGTGCGATGCCCATACCGAACCCCATCGAAGCGCGAAAGGTTGCTGGAAGCCTCTGCCGTGGCCAGCACGTAGTAGGTAGGCACAGCGTACTGCGTGTGCGGCAGGCTTACGGATTGCACGGTGCATCCGTCGCGTTCCAGCTGTTTCACCGACTGCTCTACCGCCTGCCGTATCTCGGGATCTAGACCGTCTGCGAAATACTCCTTAGGCATGCCGATCCGCATACCGTGTACGGGTTTCTGTGACTCCGCAACGTAATCCTCGACCGGGGCGGAAGCACTGGTCGCATCCATCGTGTCAGCACCAGATAGCACCTGCAGCAACACGGCGGCATCTTCAACCGAGTTTGCCAGGGGACCGACGTGGTCAAGCGAACTGGCGAAGGCGATCAGCCCGTACCGCGAAACCCGCCCGTAGGTCGGCAGAACGCCCACAACTCCACAGAAGGCGGCAGGCTGGCGGATGGATCCACCCGTGTCTGTTCCCAGGGACCCAACGCAAAAGTCTGCGGCAACGGCTGCGGCGGATCCGCCTGACGATCCACCCGGAACGCGATCGAGGGCACGTGGATTCCGTACCGGACCATAGGCAGAGTTCTCGTTGGAGGAACCCATCGCGAACTCGTCACAATTCAGCTTGCCCAGCAGCGTGGCTCCTGCGGCATCCAGCCTGGCAACGGCGGTTGCGTCATATGGCGGATGGTACCCCTTCAGCATGGCCGATCCAGCGGTCGCAGGTGCGCCGCGCATGGCCAGAACATCTTTCACGCCGATGGGAACTCCAGCCAGAACGGGCAGGGCATCGCCTTTTTGGGCAAGATCGTCGATCTTGGCCGCCTGCTGCAGGGCACGGTCTACAGCCAGAGACAGGAAGCTGTTGATCTCCTCGCCGGGCACCTGGTCGTGCGTGCGAATGCGCTCCAGGTACTCGGTGGCCAGTGCTGTGGCAGTGGTGCTGCGCTCCTGAATGGCGGCGCGTAGGTCTCGAATTGTACGGCGTTCCTGAATCATTTCTGTTCTTTCCGTGATCGCCTAGCGCTCAATGACTTTAGGCACTTTAAAAAAGCGACCGTCGGTTTCAGGAGCTTCGTGCATCACCGCTGCGCGGTCTACAGAGGTCCTGGGCTCATCCTGTCGCAGGTTGGCTCCTGCAGGCGCAGGGGCTGCGTTGAGCAACTCACTTACCTGCGCCATGGGCGGCACTCCAGTCGTGTCGACGTTGCTGAGCGCGGCAATGTGGCCCAGGATAGCGTTCAGGTCGCGCTGCATGCGTGGCTCTTCGTCCGCGAGCAGCTGCAAGTTAGCGAGTGCAGCTACGTGCCGGACGTCTTCCAGTGTGACAGTGGCAATCCCAGGTTCGGCAGTGCTGGCATTCGGATCTGCAATGGAATGGCTCATGTACCTCTTTATAAACGCCCAGTCTGCTGGCTCTGGCGGTCGGGATCGTCTTCCGTGGGCGATATGAAGAGTATATCGGTCAACGGAACCCGGCTGACCCGGGCCAGGTCCGATCGGAGCTGGTCTGCCATAAAGTTAAGCTGCCGAATCCAGCCTGCACCTTCAGCAACAACTGTCACGGTTCCGTTATCAAACGCGGCGACATGAGAGCGTTCACCAATGGCATGACCCGCAACCACAGGCCACGCAGCGCCCAGCCGGTCCAACGGCGACAGCGTAGAAAGGCTACGGCCAAGTGTGGTTCGAAGCAGGTCGCTCATTGCTTGCATGGCTTGGCGTCTCTCCGGCCCTTCTACAGAACTGTTTTGAGCGCCTGATCCACGTCTGCCAGGGCATCGGCGGCACCGGGCATCATTTCAAGGATCGCTTCCCTCATGTTCTCAAGAAACACGGGCACCGCAAACTGTGCGGCGTGTGCCTGCGCTGCAGCGGGTTGGAAGCTCGCCTCCTGCTGCTCAAAACGAAGCATGGCTTCGACAAGCGATTCCACCGTTTGCTCCGCGAAGAATAGCCCGGTCCGTTGTGGGTCGCTTTCATCACCACGCACGGTCTCCAGTGATCCACCGGCTCCAAAGGCGATGACAGGTCTGCCGCAGCTTTGTGCTTCCAGCGGAACCATACCGAAGTCTTCGTCGGCCGCAAACAGCAGTGCGCGGCAGCGACTGTACTCGTCCCAAAGGGCTTCCTGTGGAAGGCTGCCTAGGAAGGTGGTTTCAGGCCCGGCGATCTGTCGCAAGTGCATCTCCTCTGGACCGGTGCCCACAATGCGCAACTGCCTGCCCAAAGATTTGCAGGCCTGGATCAGCAAGACTGTCTGCTTGTAAGGAACCAGGCGTCCGGCTGCCAGGTAATGAGGTCCGGGTGGGTTCAGGCGGGCCCGTTGAACGTCGATCGGCGGGTAGATCACACGGGATGCCCTGCTATACGTGTTCTGGATGCGAATCTGCACGTAGTGCGAGTTTGCAATGAATGCAGTGACTGCCTGGGCTGCCTGCAAGTCGGCCCGCCTGACCCTTGGTGCCAGCCCCGCAAACAGCAAGCCTTTCACCCGGGTCATGGACGCCTTGTAGCTCTCAAAGCCGTCGTACAGGTACCGCATGGGAGAGTGGCAGTAGCAAAGATGGGGTGTGCCCGGCGGCACGTTTGCCGCCTTGATCGGGCCGGAATCAGAAGAAACCACCAGATCATATCCTGTCAGATCGATAGACCGGGCTGCCTCAGGGTACAGAGGCATCAGTTCCCGATGCAGATGGGCTGCCCAAGGTAGCTTCTGTAGAAAGGAGGATTGAATGGTACGGCCCAAGAGCGATGAGGGGATGCCCTCCGGCGCCTGCATCAGGGCAAAGATGTCTGCCGTGGGTAGCAGCGCCGCGATACATTCGGCTACGCGTTCCCCGCCGCCCCGCGTAACGAACCAGTGGTGTAGAACTGCAACTCGTAGGCGGGGCACAACTCAGTTTAATATGCGCCGTCGGAGTTCACGACTTTAGTCAGAGTGCGCAACAGGATGTAGATGTCGCGCAGCAGCGACCACTGTTCCACGTAGCGCCGGTCCAACGCCACCCGTTCGTCATACGTGAGAGTGCTTCTGCCAGAAGCCTGCCACAAACCGGCGAGCCCTGGCTTGACTGCCAGATAGTAAGCAAAGTCGGAACCATACTTCTCCGCTTCGGCAGCAACGATGGGCCTTGGCCCTACCAGTGACATGCGCCCGGCAAGCACATTCCATAGCTGCGGAAGCTCATCAAGCGAAGAGCGCCGTAGAAACTTGCCAAATGGGGTCACGCGCGGGTCACGCCGCAACTTGTGACATCGATTCCATTCCTCTCGCTCCTCTGGATGCATTGCAAGGTGCTGCTCCAGAACCTCCGCGGAGTTGACGCACATGGTTCGAAACTTCCACATGGAAAAGAAGATACCGCCGCGCCCAATACGCCGATGCGAGAAGAAAACCGGTCCAGGGGAGCTAAGTACAACGCTCAACGCCAGAAGGAGACAAAGCGGAATCGTAAGCGGTGCCGAGAGCAGGATCATGAAAATATCGAAGCCGCGCTTCAAAACGGCGTAAGAAAACTGACGCGTAGGGACTGGAACTGCTGGACGTCGGCTTGCCGGAATGGAATACTCGCCCGCTGAATAGCTCAGCAGAGTGGGTGAGCTACCGGAACTTTGCTCGTTGGAAGACATCCACTCCCTGGCGTACATGGCAACTGTACGCTTGTACCGTCCGGTTTGAGAACCAGAACGCGTTGTGTTCCGACGAACGTCTGACACCGGTACGCTCAGCACTCTGATCGGACAGGCAAACGTCACGGTTGCTATCGGCAGTTAACCCGAAGACGCTACAGAAGTTGTTAAAAGGTGCTGTTGCACCAAGGATAGTCTGTTCACGCGATTGTACGGGATCGTGACATGACAAGAATTCTTTTCAGCGGTACTGAAAAGGAATAGCGTTTGGACGCCGGCAGCTTCGCCCGCAACCAGGTCGCTGCACCGGTCGCCCACCATGGCGGATCGTCGAAGGTCTAGCCTGTGTTCTTGCGCCGCGAGCCGCAACATTCCGGGGGCGGGTTTACGGCATTCACTCTCGCGCCGGTAGACGCCCACACCATGTTCCGGATGGAACGGGCAGAAGTAGACCGCATCAATCCGAGCCCCCAGGACGCCTAATTCTTGACGCATGTGGTGCATAAAGCTGTGAAAGTCCTGCTCGGTATACAGACCTCTGCCGATGCCGGACTGGTTGGTGACCACGCAGGTAAAGTAGCCGAGCTGGTTCGCAGTTCGCACCAGAGGCGCTATGCCTTCTATCAAAATGCAATCCTGCGGGCGGTATACGAACCCCGTGTCGACGTTTATGACTCCATCACGGTCCAGGAACAGGGCAGGCCGTAACCGTGCAGCCGGTGTGCTCATGATGGCTCCGAAACAGTGGCGATGGAAACTAGCGGTGCCGTGGACTGCGGTAGCAAAACTGCCGGAGGCTGCAGATCACCGGCGGCTTTCTGGTCCAGCATTCGAAGCAGTGTGTCAAAGGCGAACTCTGGGGTGATCTGGGCCATGCACAGATTTTCCTTGCAATCGGCATAGGAAGCCCCGTCGTAACAGGGTCGGCAGGCAAAGCCCTCGCCGCCCCACAGGGCCACCGCACCTGGCCTCCTGGGCAAACGCATCCAGGGGTCGACCGGGCCAAAAACGCCTAGCAGGGCGCAGGACGTAACGCCGGCCAGGTGCAAGGGGCCGCTATCGTGTGTCACCACGGCGTCGCTGCTGTCAAACAGGGCCAGCAGCTGCGGCAGGGTCAATTGATCGATCAGGTCGATGCAGGGCAGGTCAGCAAACGCTTCGCGTACCCACAGGTCGCCTGGGCCCCCCGTCAACACGACTTCGTGGCCTGTCTGGATCAGCAGCCGTGCCAGTTCCGCGTAATGGCTTGTTTGCCAGCGCCGCAGCCTGTCATCTCGAAGGGCGTTGCGTGCACCGCCAGGTGTCAGCGTCACGCGCTTTTGTGAGGACAAGCCCAAGGGGGAAGCCGGTAAACCTTCTGGTCGAAGGGGGGCCAGGCTGTGCGGTGCTGGACCAGTGTCTGCGGCGCGCGATGCCGACAGCAGAATGCGCGCAAACTCATCGGTATGGTGCCGACCGTGCAATAGTTGCAGGTTTCTGCTGTCTTTCTGCAGCCGAATGTGCCGCCTCGACACTACCGGCAGGGACAACAGGCGATACCGCCGGTCGTAGTAAAGCGTCGCGACCAGGTCGTAACGGGTTCGCCCAAGCTGCGACCAGACCTTTTGCAGCGCCCGCG
>JBPBPZ010000368.1:0-47564 GCA_050954525.1 Janthinobacterium lividum | reverse complement strand
GGACCGAGGCCGCGCGCATCCACCGCAGCCTTCGTCTGTCCTTTGCCCAGCTCGATCGTCTCGTCCGCTCCCAGGTGCAGCAACGGACTTGGGTAATCGGCTGCGAGTTCTGTGAACATGCGCTTCGTCAATGCCAATGATTCCGGCTGCCCCGGCGCAAGCACATGGCCGTGCGGTGTCTCTGCCAATGGCGCGTAGGTGTCGTACGACAGCATGTAATGCAGGTGCCCGAAAGCTTCCTGCTCCGGGATGATGGTCACGTGGTACTTCGCCGCGTAGGCGACCAGTTCCCGCGCCTGGGCCGGTGTGACAGAACCTCCAGGTGGCGACGCCAGCGGCTCGGAAGCGTATTGCATGGTGTGCTCGAAGTACGGCGAGTACACATTCATTTTGTAAGCCGCAAGAGTACGAATCTGCTTCTTCTGAAAGTCCAGCGTTGGCACGGGACCGCGAGACAGATCGTCGTGCAGGCCGCGGTACTTCATCGCAGGCCAGTCGCGCACGGTCGCCGTTTGCAGAATTGCGTTTGACCCGTAACCGCTGACAAGTTGCCGCGCTGTTGCGGCTCCGTAAAAGACCCCGGCAGCCGTCGCGCCAACAACGCTGACGCCAGTTGCGTCCGCCACAACGGCATACCCTTCGTCGCGCATCTCCGGTGTGAACTGGATGTGCGCGGCAGCCAGCGCTGCACGGCCTGCGGTGCTGTCAGACCGCAGCAGCGTGATGTGTGCCTGCGCGCTACTGGAGGTGGGCACGCCCATCGCAACCAGGCCCTGCGTCAGCTCGCTTGCTGCAAAGCTGTCGTCCGCATTGCATGCGGTGCAAACTACATTGACACCGTTGGGCAGGGGTAGTGCCTTTGCTGCAGCAGATTCACGTGGCGCGGGCAACAGCGCAAGTTGCGCCGTCAGGGGCAGGCTGAACAACGCTGCGACGAGCGGAACCGCGGCACGACGAAACAGGAAGGTCATGCAGTCAAAGCTAAACGATTCCTGCGGTTCGGTTTGCAGCGTGCCTGAACAGATTTATGCTGCAGGCGCACGCACGGTCCACAACGCAGGCTGGCGCACGGGGAAGTACCGCAGCAGCTGCGCTGAACCAGGTTCCACGGGCAGACGTTTCCAGGCCGCAAGGTACTCCGGCCTGCCGTAAGCGCGCCCTGCCAGCAGCAGGCTGGGCTGGCGCACGGGCCAGTCGCCAAAGTGTTCGGCATCCGCAGGCAGCTTCCAGTTTGCGCGGCTTTCCAATGAGGGGAACAGGAATGCCACCGCAGACCGCATACCCCGGCCATCCGGCAGGTTGTAATCCCACAGTCGGTCCATCGGTGACGACAGCACCTCGCACAGCACGGCCATGCAGTCCAGTGTGAAGATCGAAGCCGCATACGCATCCGGGCGATGCAGTTCGGCAGGGAACTGGCCGTCGAAATTCATCTGCCGCAGCAGCTTGTCACGGAATCGATGCGAACACGCCAGCAGCAGCGCATCTTTCTTCGCAAATCGAGCACACTCCGCGGCCTGCAGAGTCCAGCAAATGGCCAGCCGATCCTTACTTTCGCGTGCAATGAAGCCCTTCTTCGATTCATCCAGCCATGTAGCAAATGCTCCGAACCACTCCCGTAGCGCACTCGCTTCTGCCTCTGTTGCGACCCCGTTGTAGGCGCATAGGAAGGATGTAGCGCGCACCGTCTCGGCCAGCATAATCGTCTCTTCCACGCCACGTGGTGTGCCGTACTGTTTGCCGGGGATACTTGCCCCATGCTCCAGTTGCGGCTGCATGCGTGTCGCGGCACTGATGAACCACGCGCGCAGATGCAGCATGGCGTGTGCCGCGTAGCGTTCCTCCCCCGTCAGCCGCCACGCCGCCACGCACGCTGAAACGCAGCCATTCATCTGGACCAGGGCGTCACGGTGTTCGGTGAAGGCCTGCGGATTTGTGCGTCCGGGGCGGTACTCGTAGGGTGCAGCCTCGTCGCCAGCCTTCGGCCACCACTCCGTATCTTCGGAGTAGTACACGTTGAGCTCCGCGCTCTTCACGGGAGCAGGTATCGCAGCCAGCGTTCGCGGCTGCTTCTGCAGAGCTTCAGCTGCGCTTGCAAGAATGTGGACGCGGTCGTACTCGGCCACATTAAAGTGCACGTTTTCGCTTGATTCCGTAGGCGGCTTGTCCTGCAGCGCCAACGCCGCGCCACGCAGCAGAAACATACCCGCTGCCACACCGCAGAAGCGGCGCCTAGACAAAGCACTGGGCTGCAACGCGAAACGCATAGGCGCAAAGGCTATCACCTTAGACCGACACTGACACCCGATCTGAGAGGCTCCCGTTGGCATGACGAAGCCATGCGGAAGGTGCCGGAGGGTTGACTCACTCCTGTAACAGAGCTATATTGGGAATGCGGGGTGGAGCAGCCCGGTAGCTCGTTGGGCTCATAACCCAAAGGTCGTAGGTTCAAATCCTACCCCCGCAACCAATCAACTCAGCAGTTTCGTACTCCCTCCTTCAGTAAGCTTCAAAGTGGAATCTAGAGATGTTCGCCTGAACGGGCTTGAGCGTCTTTTCTACGTTTTGTGCTGCATCCCTCAAAAGCATTCTGGAATTCAATAGATTCCAAACTTAATAAGGGGCAACTGTAGACCTGTCTGTGTTTGTTCTCACACATCTCCACATCGAAGCGCGAGCCTAGGCACTCCCATCCTCACGACCATGTACGACCCAGAAAGCATGTGCCGAGTCGACCATTTGTTACTCCCTCTGAACTCCCGGGCTCTTTGCGAGGGGTAAGGTTGTCTTACCAAGGAGAAGCAGATGGAGATTAGAAAGTCAGGCTCGCAGCCGTCCGGGAAGGGACCCGCGGACTGGTTCACAGGCACGGTTCGGATCGATCCATTAATGACAACGCCTGACCCGGCGCTGGTCTCGGCGGCAGCGGTGACGTTTGAGCCCGGTGCGCGAACGGCGTGGCACACGCACCCGCTTGGCCAGACGTTGATTGTCACCGCCGGCGCGGGTTGGGTGCAGCGCGAGGGTGGACCTGTTGAGGAGATTCACCCGGGCGATGTGGTCTGGTTTTCGCCTGACGAAAAGCACTGGCACGGTGCCGCGCCTACGACTGCCATGACCCACATCGCGATTCAGGAGAAGAAGGACGGCAAAGTCGTGGACTGGATGGAGCACGTCACGGAAGACCAATACCGTCGCTGACCGCTGTTCGCCTTCCAGTCAAGCTTTCTGCAGTTGGCATCGGGTCAGCGCATAGCCGCTGCACCAGCGCGCAAGGTACCTGAAAAGACGGTTCCAGTCTGCCATTTGCCATGCTTGTTCAAGCGGTTGAAGATATGGGGTATGGATGCAGTCTCGCCACGCGCGGGGTTGCATCTGGAACCCGGAACGCGGTGACTACGCTACTCTTCAGAAAGCACACTCCACGGTTGGTGAAAGAATGAATCGCAGATTTGGTCCTGGCACCGCACTTGCGGTACTGCTCACAATGCAAGTCAGTTTCGCCTTCCCCGGCTCAGCCCAGCACATGGAGACTTCCACCTTCAACTCTGGTCCGGCCCGACCGAAGGAAGATCCCAAGGTAGTCGCGCACGGCAAGCAGCTATATGGTGAGCAATGCCAATCCTGCCACGCCGCGGATCTGCGTGGAAACGAGCAGGGGCCGAACATTCTGCGTTCTCAAGCTTCCCTGACGGACTACCACGGTGAGAATCTCGTGCCGATTATGTTGGGTAAAGCGCCCGGCCTGGAATCGCACAAGTATCCGTTGAGCATGGACGATGCAAACGCAGTGGCTGCCTATGTCCGCAGCCTTGTGGCACAAATCGGTAGCCAGGGACGCGCACCAGGCGACAGCACGAAGAACCCAAATGTCCTGGTAGGCGATGCGACTCGTGGCAAGCAGTTTTTCGCCGCCAAATGTGCCAGCTGCCACTCTGTGGACGGTGATATGAAGGGCATAGCGACGCGCCTTTCCAGCCCAAAGACCCTGCAAGCGGCGTGGATCCGTGGCACCTATTTTGGCAAGCCTGCGCCAACCATTACTGTGACCGTGTCTGAAGCGGGCAAACCCGCGCTAAGCGGAACCTTGATCCACATTGATGATTTTCTGGTAACGCTGCAGGTACCGGGCGGTTCCATGCAAACGGTGCGGCGCAACGGTCCCGTTCCAAAGGTGGTTGTAAAGGATCCGCTGAAAGCCCACCGCGACCTGCTGCCCACCTACACGGATAGCAACATCCATGATGTAACAGCCTACCTGGTGACCCTGAAATGACCGCCAAAAAGATTTACTCCCTTGCTGCTTCCGCACTTCTGCTGTTGCCCGTCGCCAGGGCGCAGGGTGTGAGCCATGCAGATCTTCTGCAACCTTTGAAGGATTCCTGGCTGACCTACAACGGCGACTACACGGCAAAGCGTTACAGCCAGTTGACCGCGGTAAACCGCACGACCGTGAAAAACCTTTCGCTAGGCTGGTCAGCCAAGATGGTTGGTGGGGATGCTACGACCGCTCTGACGGGTTACAGCCGTGTACGCGCGCCACTGGTTACAGGCGGAGAGGGGCCCGGCGGGTTTCCCGCTGGGGGGTCGCTGAAGGGCACCTACCTGGAGGCGAAGGGCGTGCTGTACGTCACCATGCCAGACAACGTCTGGGCGGTGGATGCACGTACCGGCGAGACGCTTTGGCACTACTTCTGGAAGACTCGTGGTGGCACCCATATCGGCAATCGCGGAGTCGGCCTGTACGGTGACTACCTCTTCATCGAGATGCCGGATAACTACCTTGTTTCGCTGGACGCAAAGACCGGCAAAGAACGCTGGCACAAGGAATACGCCAAGGTAGAAGGCGGGTATTTCTCATCGGCCGCTCCGGTGGTGGTGAAGAACCACGTCATTGTGGGTGTTGGTAACGACATCGATGCCCCCAGCGCCCTCAGATCCTATGATCCCGAGACAGGCGATCTGCAATGGACCTTCTGGGTAACACCGCAAAAGGCTGGCGACCCAGGGCTGGAGACGTGGAAGAACCTCGACGCGGCAAGGCATGGCGGTGGAGGTACATGGGTTGCAGGAGCTTACGATCCAGATACGAACCTGTACATGTTCGGCACGGGAAATCCCACACCATCGTGGGAGACCGGAACGCGTGGCGAGGGCGACAACCTGTTCACCTGTTCGCTGGTCGCATTGGACGTGGATACCGGCAAGATGAAGTGGTACTTCTCAACTTCGCCGCACGATACCCATGACTACGACTCCGCACAAGTACCCGTGTTGGTCGATGGCGTTATAAAGGGCCGCAAGCGGAAGCTTGTTGTAACAGCGGCACGTAACGGCTATTTCTTTGTGCTGGATCGCACCACGGGCGAACACCTCATCACAACTAAATACGGTGATACCACCAATTGGGCCGAGGGGCTGACGCCGCAAGGCGGACCCAAGACCAACCCCGAAAAGGATGTCTCCATCGGTGGTACGTTAATCTCGCCGAATTCAAGCGGAACGGTAAATTGGCAGCCGCCAGCCTACTCGCCACAAACAGGCCTGCTGTATCAATACGATAACGAGGTATATTCCCTGGGCTATCTAACGGACCCCGATCCGCGTGGCGGCATGGGCCTGGGTGGCAAGGACGAAGTACCGATTGCATCGCTGTCCAACAGCATTGTCGGCATCGACTACACCACAGGGAAAGTTCGCTGGAGACACGAGCTGCATGCAAACAGCTTCGGCGGTGGTGGGTTGCTGGCAACGGCAGGTGGTCTGGTGTTCAGTGGAGACGGTGCAGGGAATCTGGTAGCGCTGGACGCGACGGATGGGAAAGCTCTTTGGGGCACCCGTATCGGCAACGTCAGCAACGCGCCGCAAACCTACATGCTGGACGGCCACCAGTATGTTCTGGCAGGCACTGGCGACACACTGTATTCGTTTCTCCTGAACTAATTACTTCCAAGTCGCGGGCGATTCAAGCGCATCCGACGACAGATGCGGCTCAGGGCCTGGGAACTCAAGAAGCATTTCTTGAGTCCCCAGGCCCTCTTTCTTGGTTTCATGTCTCACTACTAAGCTGCTCAAGCAGAGAGCGGCCGCCTCAGGGTCTTGCCATTGAGCAGACGAGCAGGAGCAAGCTGTAGCCACCGCGACGCTGATGGTGCTGCGGCGGCTAGCGAGTCAATTGCCCTGGTTTGTGCGCTCAGTCATGAGCGTGGCTCCTAAGCATGAAAACGCTTGTAGCTGTATCAAAGTGCTACAAATTTTTGCGCGAATCGTACCGATAAAGAATGACAGAAGTAGCTCCACGCGAGTAGGTTTCTTCAATGCAACGCGAGATGCCGTTTTTTCTGCCGAAATCGTTACCAATCCCGCGAGTGCCTGCTCACACTGCGTCTGCTGGACCTGTACGTTTGCCGACTAGTTCGGCTCTGCTTGGAATTGCTGTGGGGTTTGCACTTGAAGCTTTGGTTGTGCTCTTAATCTGGTTAGTGGTTCACTTCTGGCCGTTCTAAGTTTCAAGAGTTTACTGCTGCGCAAAGTCGCTGTTGACCAAGACAGCAGGATCCGAACCTGTTACCTTCTCCTTGCCCTGACGCAGAAGCGTGCCCATCGGCAACTAACAGCATGAATTGCCTAGAACAATGCAGAACAGGCGAGCGATTGGCTCGCCTCTGCCATCCCTACTCTGATCCACCCTCGCGCTGCCAGTAAGTGCCGCCTGGATACGCATATTCTTCAAGCGAATCAGCTTTGATCTGGATGCTGTAGCCGGGTTCCGGAGGCAGCAGGTATCGTCCTTGTCGTATACGGACTGGTGTCAGGAAATGTTCGTGGAGATGATCCACGTACTCCACGACCCTGTTCTCAAGTGATGCTGACGCGTAGATGTAATCAAACGCAGACAGATGCTGCACATATTCGCACAGGCCAACACCACCCGCGTGCGGGCAGACCGGAATGCCGAACTTGGCGGCCATCAGGATAATGGCTAAATTTTCGTTCACGCCCGCGACACGGCAGCTGTCGATTTGACACACATCGATGGCTTCAGCCTGCAGTAGTTGCTTGAACATCACCTTGTTCTGGCAGTGCTCTCCCGTTGCAATGCGGATACCCGTTTCGCGGCGAATGCGCGCGTGGCCAAGAATATCGTCGGGGCTGGTCGGTTCTTCCATCCACCATGGGGCAAGCTCCGCAAGCTGTTGAGTACGCTCAATGGCTTCAAGGACACCCCACTTCTGGTTCGCGTCGACCATCAGCTTGTGCTCCGGGCCAATCTGCTCACGCACCAGCCGTCCCCGTCGCAGGTCGTCTTCCGCTGTGCCGCCCACCTTCAGCTTGTAGTGTGTCCAGCCTTCACGTAGTGCTTCCTCGCACAGCCGCTTGATCTTGTCATCGCTAAAGCCAAACCAGCCTACTGAGGTTGTGTAGGCGGGCAGGCCACTATTTTGAAGCAGCTCGATGCGTTCGGGACGTGTGGATGCGTTGCGCTGCAGGATCTCCAGAGCTTCTGCGGGTGACAGCGCGTCCTCGATGTAGCTGAAGTCAATCAGCGACACGATTTGCTCGGGTGACATGTCCGCGAGCAGTTTCCAGACGGGCTTTCCCTCGATCTTTGCCCAAAGATCCCACACGGCGTTCACCAGTGCCGCCGCGGCCAGGTGAATGACACCCTTGTCAGGCCCAAGCCAACGAAACTGCGTGTCGCCGCTTAGCTGACGAACAAACTGGCCCATGTCAGAGGTGATTTCCTCGAGTGTGCGGCCCACAAGGAAGCGCGAGAGGAACTCGATCGCAAGCACGCACAGTTCGGTCCCGCGGCCCAGCGTGAAGCTGAGGCCATGCCCCTCAAACTCACCATCCGTCTCCAGAACGCAGTACGCGGCTGAGTAGTCCGGGTCCTTGTTCACAGCGTCGGAGCCTATGCTGTAGCGCGAGGTTGGAAATCGCAGATCGATCGTACGAACGCGCAGAATCTTTGTGGCCAGCAGCGGGGTAGTGCTCATGGGCATGTTCTTTCCTTCAAAGACGTCGCCCGTTCCAGGGCGGCGTTCATGGCCCAAGTGTATCCGGCAGAACGTCGTATCCTCAATGAGCCGCGTCTGCGGTGCAGCACGGAGGCACGTTGGCAATCATCACGTTCGAAACCCTGAAGCAGACAATCTTCAGGGCATTCCAAAACGCAGGCATGGCTGCAGAAGATGCGGAAGTCTGTGCCCGCATCCATGCGGAATCCACGCTGGACGGCGTCACGTCACACGGCATCAATCGGGTTCCTCGGTTTGTCGAATTCATTGCCAAGGGCTGGATCAATCTTGGCGCGGGGCCAGAGCTGGTGCGGCAGTTCGGTGCCTTGGAGGTGTATGACGGACAGCGTGCCCCTGGTGTGCTCAACGCGCTGTGGTGTACGGATCGCGTGACCGCGAAGGCGTCGGAACACGGCATTGCGCTGCTGGGGCTGCGCAACACCAACCACTGGATGCGCGGCGGCAGCTACGGCTGGCACGCGGCCAATCGCGGCTACATCCTTATCGCTTGGACCAACACGGAAGCGTGCATGCCCGCCTGGGGCGGCAAGGATGTGCGGGTGGGAAACAACCCCTTCATCATGGCGGTGCCGCGGCCCGGCGGGCCCGTGGTGCTGGACATGGCCATGTCGCAGTACGCCTACGGCAAGCTGCAGGTGGCACGCCTGAAGGGTGAGAAGCTGCCGTACCCTGGCGGCTTCGACGGCGAAGGCAGACTGACCGACGAGCCAGGCCCTATCGAGCAGTCACAGCGCATCCTTCCCATGGGCTTTTGGAAGGGGTCAGGCTTCGCCATCCTGCTGGATTTACTGGCGGCAGTGCTCTCCGAAGGTTTGCCGACGAACGGCATCGACGCGTTGAAGCTGGGAAGTTGTGTGGGATGCTCTCAGGTGTTCATCGCCATCGATTCAAAAAAGCTGGGCGGTGACACAGCCACGGCCCAGATCGCAGACAGCATCGTGGACTACGTGCACGCTTCGACTCCAGACGAGGCAGGCCGCACGCCAGAGTTCCCAGGAGAAGGTGCGGCTCGCCGCCGCGAACGGCAAAGCCGTGAAGGGATTGAGGTCGATGACAGCGTATGGGCCGAAGTGCAGGCCCTAGGAGCCTAGCTTTCACAATCGTCATCCTGAGCGCAGAGCACAGTGCTTAGTCGAGGCACCGACTTCCTCAACGCTGCGTGCTGCTCCGGGCGAACAGCAGGTCCTTCGACTCCGCTGCGCTCAGGACGACGGAGTAAAGGGTGCCGCGATGAGGAACGGGACCGCCATTAAGCGACGGTGTTGCTCAACGTCCCGATCCCCTGAATGGTGATCTCGATCACGTCGCCATGATCGAGGGTAAAGTCATCACCGGGAACAATCCCGGTCCCAGTCATCAGCAGAGCGCCTTGCGGAAACGTGTTGTCGCGGTACAGGTAGCTGGCCAGTTCACGAGTGTCGCGCTTCAGTTCGGCCAATGTGGTGTCGCCCGTGAACACGGTCTGTCCAGCACGCTCGATCTCCACCTGGATGGTCGTGAATTTCGGCAGGGGATCGGCACTCAGAAGAATGCACGGGCCCACGGCGCACGATCCGTCATAGACTTTGGCCTGGGGGAGATACAGCGGGTTCTCGCCCTCGATATCGCGGGAACTCATGTCATTGCCGATGGTGTAGCCGACGATGTCACCCGCGGGGTTGATCAGCAGGGTTAACTCTGGTTCTGGCACGGACCATGTCGCATCGGTGCGAATACGCACATTCGCGCCGGGGCCAACCACGCGGCGCGCCGTGGCCTTGAAGAAGAGTTCTGGCCGCTCGGCCATGTAGATGCGGTCGTAGAAGGTGTCGCCACCGCTCTCTTTCGACTCTTCCATGCGGGCACTACGGCTGCGGAAGTAGGTGACGCCGGAGGCCCAGACTTCTTGCTCGCCAATGGGCGGCAGCAGGTCAGCTGGCATGGGGGCATCCACCGCGTCCGATTCCAGGCTGGTGCGGACACGTGCATGGAGGTCAGGGCTGCAAACCAGTTCGTCCCAGCTTTCGGCAAACACCCGGTGCCAGGTTGATCCATCTTCGCGGGTGGCCAGAATGCCATGCTTCGTCTTGTAGAGCTTCACGCTTTCTCCTGTTCAAGCTGCACGGCACCGCGTGCCAGTGTGTTCACAATAGCGTTTGCGTCGTAGACGCATCCACCCCAAATGCCGCCAGAGGCCTGCACCAGCGCGGCCCACAGTCGGGTGTCATCCGGCAGTTCAGGATGCGGGGCCAGGTCGGTCCGCAAACCGCGAGCGGACAACCGCCGCGCACCTTCTTCGGCCGTGAATACTTCGCCGCTCACTCCCACAAGATCCACCGTAGCGTGCAGGTCGGTACGGTTCACAACGATCTGCAACAGGTCGCCCTCGAGCACCTTGCCGATAGGTCCGCCCGCCAACGCCTCGGGTGAGATGTGGCCGACGCAGGCGCCAGTAGAGACGCCGCTGAAGCGCGCGTCCGTCAGCACAGCAACATGCTTGCAGAAGGGCAGGTTCTTGAGTGCGGACGTGACCTGGTAGATCTCCTGCATGCCCGCGCCCAGCGGACCGCCGCAGATCAGAACGATCACATCGCCATGGCCAACCTCTCCCTGCTTGATGGCCGCAATGGCAGCAGCCTCCGTGACAAACACCTTTGCCGGACCCGTATGGCGATAGCAGTTGGTTTCGTCAATCAGGGACGGATCGATCGACGTGCTCTTGATCACGCTGCCTTCCGGGGCCACATTGCCGGATGGAAAGCACACGGTCGCTGTCAGGCCGTTGGCGCGTGCGCGGTCGGGCGACATAATGACGTCGTCCGGGTCCACACCGTCGAGCGTGCGCAGACGTTCCCGCAGGGCGTGGCGACGTTCACTCGCTTCCCACCAGTCGAGGTTCGCATCCAGCGTCTCGCCCGTAACCGTGCGGACAGACGTGTCCAGCAGACCGGCGCGACGCAGATGCAGCATTACTTCTGGCACGCCACCTGCGAGGAACACCTGCACGGTGGCAAAGCCGCGCGGCCCGTTGGGCAGGGCATCTACAAGCCGGGGCACGGCACGGTTGATGGCGACCCAGTCCTCGACTGAGGGCCGCTTCAGCCCGGCAGCATGTGCAATGGCGGGGATGTGCAGCAGCAGGTTGGTCGAACCGCCAAACGCCGCGTGCAGCACCATGCTGTTGCGAACGGCGGCGTCCGTCAGCACATCGCGCGTGCCCATACCCATCTGCGCCATGCGCAGCAAGGCCCTGGCAGACTGCGCCGCGGCACGCAGCCAGACCGGTTCGCCCGAGGGTGCAAGTGCGGTGTGCGGCAGGGCTAGTCCAAGCGCCTCTGCGACCACCTGCGAGGTGGCAGCCGTTCCCAGGAACTGGCATCCGCCTCCGGGGCTGGCGCAGGCGCGGCAGCCCACGTCCGCGGCATAGTCCAGCGTAATTTCGCCCTGGGCAAAGCGCGCGCCAATGGTCTGCACCTTGCCCGCGTCCTCGCTGGGGTGGTCCGGTGTGCTGTCGGGCAGCAGGGTCACGCCGCCAGGCACAAGGATGCCGGGCAACGCCCCGCCCGAGGCCAAGGCCATCAGCATGGCGGGCAGCCCCTTGTCGCAGGTAGCAACGCCGAGCACACCCTTGCGCGTGGGCAGGGAACGCATCAGCCGGCGCAGCACCATGGCCGCGTCGTTCCTGTACGGAAGCGAATCCAGCATGCCTGCCGTACCCTGCGTACGTCCATCGCATGGATCCGTGCAGGCACCCGCAAACGGAGTGGCGTGCAGCGAGCGGAACTGTTTAGCCGCCTCGCTCACTAACAAGCCAACTTCCCAATGACCGCTGTGAAACCCCAGCGCGATGGGAGTTCCGTCCGCCGCGCGAACGCCGCCGTGCGTACTCAGGAGCAGGAACTCCGGGTCCAGCAGGCGCTGCGGCTCCCATCCCATGCCAGCGTTCTGGGTCAGGCCGAACAGGTTCCCGGAAGGCTGCGTCAGCAGCATCTCCGCCGTGATGGGCAGGGCACCTTCCGGTCCGGGAGCGTGCGTGCGTGTCTCCGCATAGAAGGAGGAACCCTCGTCCAGAAGATCCGCCAGCGGTGTCAGTCCGGGGCTATACAAGTGGACCACCTGTTGCTTCCAGGCGGGTCTGCCAGTGGTTTGCATCCACGGATAGTTGGGAAAGTTCGTGCGGTGCAGCTGTCAAAAAACTACGATTCATCAGGTTGAGTCTCGGACGAATGCTAAGCGTCCAGACGCAGGTTCGGCAAATCTTCGGGTCGGAAACTATTCCGGCGTGACGACAGCAGCAGCCTGATCTGCGTACTTAAGGACCATTCAGTACGATCCATGACGACTGGCAAACGTTATCAGGTCAACCCACACCCCAACAGGTCAGCCTCTACAGCTTCACGGCGCGCAGGCGAAGAGCGTTGCCAATCACGGACACGGAACTGAGGCTCATGGCAGCGGCTGCAATCATGGGACTTAGAACAATGCCGAACCAGGGATAGAGCAGGCCGGCGGCTACCGGCACGCCAATCGCGTTGTAGGCAAACGCAAAGAAGAGGTTCTGCCGGACGTTGCGCATGGTGGCCTCGCTCAGCCGTCGCGCGCGCAGCACCGCACGCAGGTCGCCGTGCAGCAGCGTCAGACCGGCTGACTGCATGGCAACCTCCGCACCCGTTCCCATGGCAATGCCCACATCGGCAGCAGCAAGCGCCGGTGCATCGTTGACGCCGTCGCCTGCCATGGCGACGATACGTCCTTTCGATTGGTAGCGTCGGACGGCTTCGGCCTTGCCCGCCGGTAGAACACCCGCGATGAAGGCGATGCCAAGTGGGTCGGCAACGGTCTGAGCGGTGACCTGGTTGTCACCTGTCAGCATGATCACTTCTACCCCGGCCTGCTTCAGATCGCGGACAGTGTCGGCAGCGGTTGCTTTGACGGTGTCGGCAATGCAGAGGATCCCCGCTGGCTTGCCATTGATCGCAACCAGGGTGACCGTCTCACCCTTTGCGCGATGCTCCCTTGCAGAAGCTTCAAGCACGTCAGGGTCGCACCCGAGGCTTTGCAGAAGCCCCGCGTTACCTATGGCGACCTGCCTGCCATGGACATTACCGTGCACGCCCATGCCTGGTTCTGACGTAAAGCCTTGTACGTCAAGCTTCGCAAGACCCTGATCTTTTCCGGCATTGCTGATGGCAGCAGCCAGCGGATGTTCGCTGCTTTGCTCCAGGCTTGCCGCTAGCTGCAGTAACTCGTCCTCTGCAAAGCCGGGCTGCGGGACCACGGTAGAAACTTTCGGTTTGCCCTCGGTCAGCGTTCCCGTTTTATCGATCAGCAGCGTGTTCACCTTGCCAAAGCGTTCGAGAGCTTCAGCGTTGCGCACCAGAATGCCGGCGCCTGCACCCCGACCCGTTCCGACCATGATGGCCATGGGCGTGGCCAGTCCAAGCGCGCACGGGCAGGCGACGATCAGCACAGCCACGGCACTCACCAGTGCGTGTGAAAAGCGCGGTGACGGTCCCAGCAGAAGCCATCCGGCAAAGGTCAGTCCGGCAGCCAGCAGCACCGCAGGCACGAAGTATGCGGCAACGCGATCGGCCAGCTGCTGGATCGGTGCGCGGGTTCGCTGCGCTGCAGACACCATCTGCACGATCTGTGCCAACAGTGTCTCCGCGCCCACATGCTCCGCTTGCATGACAAAGCTGCCATTGCCATTCACGGTCCCGCCGATCACTTTTGCACCCTGCATCTTCTCTACGGGAATCGGTTCACCGCTCACCATGGATTCGTCTATCGAGCTGTGACCTTCCAGCACGGCACCATCGACCGGTACCTTTTCGCCGGGGCGCACGCGCAGTCGATCCCCAATCTTCACCTGCGCCAACGGAACAGCTTTCTCGTGACCGCAATCAGTGAGCTTTAACGCACTTCCTGGTGCAAGCTGCAGAAGCGCCCGCAAGGCAGAGCCGGTGCGGCTGCGTGCGCGCAATTCCAACACCTGTCCTAGCAGAGCAAGGGTGATGATCACCGCGGCCGGTTCAAAGTACAGTGCAGGTGCACCTTGTCCAACCTGCGCGGTACTGGGCAGCATCCCCGGTGCAAGTGTCGCGAGCACGCTGTAGGCATAGGCTACTCCGGTACCCAGGCCGATCAGCGTGAACATGTTGCCGCTGCGGTTCCGGATGGATTGCCAGGCCCGGACGAAGAAAGGCCAACCGCACCAGACCACGACCGGACTTGCGAAGGCAAACTCAGCCCACGGGAGAGCCGCGCTAGGTAGCAGACGTTGCAGGGGCATGGACGGCAACAGGTCGGAAACCATTACCGCGAGCAGTGGCAGTGTAAGCAGGCACGCAATCCAGAAGCGCCTGCTCATGCTGTCTAACTCCGGGTTGCTCTCCTCCGTTGCGACGTCGCGTGGCTCCAGTGCCATGCCGCACTTGGGGCAGGTTCCAGGTTCCTGATTCACGATTTCCGGGTGCATGGGGCAGGTGTATTCGGTCTTTGTTGCCAGGCTGACATTTGCCGGCTCCAGTGCCATGCCACACTTCGGGCAACTGCCAGGACCCATCTGGCTTACTTCCGGGTCCATGGGACAGATGTACTCTTCCGCTGCCTGCTGCGCCGTGGGTGCGACCTTCGGCCCAGGCGCAAGATACCTGGTTGGATCCGCATCAAACTTCGCCTTGCAGCCTCTTCCGCAAAAGTAATAACGATGACCCTCATGGTCGCTGCTGCCTGCTGCCTTTTCTGGCAGCACAGTCATGCCGCAGACGGGATCCTTCTCTTTCACTTCACTCATGGGATTGTCTGCCACTGTCATTCTCCACCGCCTGGCCGCATGGGCAGCGAGTTGCTCGTTCCAGCCTGTACGGATTCATCCAGACCTCCGGAAAGTGTGTAGTTTTGTAAACCAACCACATTCATCCATGCCATCTCAAGGGATCGCACATAAGCGATCTGCAGGTTGAACAAGGTACGCTGCGACAGCAGCACCTGTGGATAAGCTGCAGCCATTTGCTGGTACTTCATGCTGTACAGGTCAAAGGCTCGCTGCGCACGCGGGATTAGCTGCGTTCGGTAGCGTTCTGTCTGGAAGCGTGCGTTGAGGTAACGCTGGGCCATAGGCTCTGCCTGCATTTTCAGAGATCGCTGCGTGCGCGTAACCTCTGCCTCTGCTCGGGCCACATCTGCCTTGGCGGCGCCGGTGTTGCCCTGGTTCCGATTCCACAGCGGCAGTTCAACACCGGCCTGGGCAAAGCCCATCCACCCTGCGGGTTTGTTGATACCGTCCAGCCGTTCGCCGCTATACCATTCGCCCGCCTGCACGGTCAGGTCTGGCACGGGTTCGCGTTTTGATTGTTTCAGCTTGGCCTGCGCAACCGCGATCTCCTGTTGTGCACGTTGGATTGCAGGGCTTTCCGCGAGCACCTTTGCAACTGCTGCGTCGCCATCCAGATTGGGGATCTGATCCAACTGACCCGTCAAGGGACTTACCGGCAACGATGGCTGGTTCGCGAGCGCTGCCAGCACGGCGAAACGCTGCAGGTACTCGCGTTGTGCATCGACGTAATCCATCTTCGCCTGTTCCAGTTCTACTTCCGCCTGCAAAACGTCGGGCGCATCTGCCTGGCCCAAGTTCGCGAGCTGGTGTGCTGTTTCGACCGAATCCGCCGCAAGCTGCAACATCTTTCGCCTCACCGCAACCGTTTCCTGGGTTGCCAGCGCGCGATAGAACGCCTGCTGCACGTCGCCGCGAACCCGGTAGCGTTGTTCTTCGATGCCAATCCTGTCGGCTGCAGCCTGTTCCCGGTACACGTCGCGGCGCAGGCCAAGTTTGCCACCCATGACAACGGTCTGCTGCACAAATGCACCCTGTTCGCCACCATGGTAGCTGCCGCCGCGGATGTGTTCGCCGCTGTAACCAATCGTCGGGTTGGGCGGCAAACCGGCCTGGCGAGCCGTTTGCTCGCTTCGCTCCCGCGCAGCATCTGCCTGTTTCATGACGGGGCTTCCGACCTCGGCAGACTGCTCAAATTGCAGCAGCGACATCGCAGGCCGCTCCATAGCCTCGGCCAGCAGTTCGGGGGCAGGCAAGTCTTCGCCGGTGTGCAGCGACTGGTTTTCAGCCTCCTGCAGGTGCGCTGTGTCTCTGCTCAGAGAGGCAGCATGGTTTGCCGTGCCACCCACCTGAGCCCCGGCGTTCAATCCGGCAAGGCAGGCCGACAAGGCAATGGTTAAGCTGGCTAACTGATAGTGACGCATCATGCCACCTGCCCGTTCTTACCCAGCAGCAGCGCGTAGGGATCGTTCGTTCGATTGGCATCGCGCATTTTGCGCAGCACTGTCTCGTACAAATCTGGCGGCAACACGCGGACAAAGGTCATCATGCCCTGCATGCTGCTGCTCCATCCGGGCCGCAGGCCGTAGTTTTCCGGCATGGCCAACATGCGGGTATGTTCCATGTTCATCATGGGACCTTCCATGTAGCCGTCCTGCGGAAAGTTAGGTACGTTACTCGCATTCGGTGCGATGTTGCGTGCCTGTGCGTCGACGGCTTTGTCGCTCATGTCCATGCTCATCATGCCGCTCATTTGCTCAGGGCTGGTGGCGGCTGCTCCCATTGCCATGCTGCCGTCCATGGCTACGATGGCAGCCACGCTCTTGCGTTGCGACAAGGCGCCGTTTGTGGTGGCGGTGCCGGTCACGCCAGAACTCATCTGGTTCATCATGTGGTGCGGCATGTGGCAGTGCAGCATCCAGTCGCCTGGATTGTTTGCGACAAACTCCACATCACGCGCCTGGCCCACGCCGACAAGGGCCGTGTTGCCCGGCCACCACGCTGTCTCGGGGATGCGTCCGCCCTCAGTCCCTGTGGTCTGGAAGGTGTGGCCGTGTACATGGATGGGATGGTGGTCCATACCCAGGTTGATCAGGCGCAGACGCACGCGTTCGCCTTGCCGCACGATCAACGGCGTTGCTGCAGGACCTGCCTTGCCGTTGATCAGCAGCCAGTTGTATTCCATGGCCATGGTGTTCGGCACCGTGTTGTTCGGCAGAACAGCGTACTCCTGGAAGTGCAGGACGTAGTCCTTATCGCAGTGCGGTTGATAGGGCACACGCGGATGCATAATGAACGCGCCCAGCATGCCCGCCATCTCCTGCATGGCCATGTGCGAGTGGTAGAAGTACGTGCCAGACTGGTGAATGTCGAACTCGTACACGAACCGTTCGCCTGGACGTGTTGGCTCCTGGCTGATGCCTGGCATTCCGTCAAAGGCGATTTGATCCTCAAAACCGTGCCAGTGGATGGAGCATGGTTCCGGCAACTGATTTTCAAAGATGATGCGGACGTGGTCGCCCTCTGTGACCTGGAAGGTGGGCCCCGGTGCCGACCCGTTGAAGCCCCACACGTCAATGCTCTTGTTGGGTGCAATCTGTTGCTTCAACACCTGCGCCACTAACTGAAACACTTTCACCTGGCCGTCCATGGTGAACGGCATGTCGCCCACTTCCGTCGTGATCACGGGTGCTGGTGCTGGCAGTGGCCCACTGTGCCTGATAGAGGCATCGGCCTGGGGTAAGAGAGCGGGTGCGGCAAACAGGCCTGCACCCACACCGAGGGCGCGCTGCAAAAAGCTACGTCGATTGCTCATGCTGTAAATCCTTCACTTCAGTACCTACTTGCATGCAGTTGCGTAATGGCGACCGCAGAACTTGCAAAGCAGGTTTCAGATACGAAGTGGAAGGTGCAGTGCAAGCGGCGCACCGAGTGGTGGGGAAGTCGAAGCCAGCCGATGCAAAGGTTCGCTGGATGGAAACATGGACCCCTGCTCCAAGGCATTGTGAGGCAGGGGTACATGCAGGTTCGCTTCGTAAGCTTCGCCGCTCTGCCACGCGCTTTCACCGGCAGGTGTGCATGCCATGTGCAGACACTTCAAGCGTTCCCCTGCAGTGGCCGTGTGCGGATCGCCCATGCCCTCGCAGCTATTCGCGGCAGAAGCTGTACCCTCTGTCGCTGAGGCGTGCCTCGCCACGAACATGTCGCAGCAAGGCATACTCACTGCAGGCGCGGCAAAGCCGACGCCGATCAACAGCAAGATCAAGACGAGTTGAAGAAACTTTTTCAATCGCAGTACGCTGCCAGTTAAGATGCGCCGCGGCGAAAGCAGATGCAAGCTGTCGGTCATCGACCTTGGGGCGTCAGGACCGACGGCTAAGCCAGTTCGCCGTTGCCTTGCAGAATCAGGCGCAGTGATTTTGCTGCTCGGTCCAACGCCGTTCGATCTTCCGCGCCAAGCTCGCCAAGGCGTTCGGCCAGCCAGTCCACACGGCGTTCACTTACAGTTCGAAGGTACGCGGTGCCACTGCGCGTCACAGACAGGCCAATCCGTCGTCGGTCGCTGTCAGCTTTCGCGCCCTCACGCTGGACGTAGCCAAGCTGCATCAGCCGCTTGATGTGCGCGCTCATAGCTGGTCGGCTCATCTGTTCCATCTCAGCCAGTTCTGAAACACCCAGGCCGGGTTCTTCGCGAAGCGTTCCCAGCAGTTGTGCGTCCAGCGACGAACTGCCGCCACGCTGTGCTTCGCGCCGAAGATGCCGGCTCAATCTGAGGATGGAAGGTCTCAGTTCCGCTGCCAGTTTTGCAGTTCTGCTAAGGGGGGTCTTTGCTACGGTTACTGTCGCGTTGCGCATGCTTCTGTTCTGCTCCCAACAGCTACCGGGCAAGCGTTTGCTTCTCCCAGGAGCCCAACACACACTACATGCCATCGCAGCAGCTTGGCAATTCCGAGTGAACAGTGGAAGTTCAACATTTCATGCGGATTGCACAATGTGGCGCATCACCATTCTGGTACGCGCTATGGCGAAAGCCACTGGCAACGCGCGATCACCATCTCACGGTAGGGAGACAGCGATGTCAGAGAACACCGAACAAACACCAGAACAGACGCAAGCAGAGCCTCGTGGTTTTGGCGAACACGCGCGTGGCCTGGCCAGCGAGTATGCACACGAACAGGGTTGGCAGTTGAACGAAGACGAGCGTCGAAAACAGCCTGTCGGAAAACAGAACACCGACGGCGGAACAGACTACGAGTATGGCGCGCAGGACTTTGGTGAGGAACCTGTAGACACGGCAGGAGCCGCATCTGAGGAAAAGGTCGCAGAAGCTCGCACCCGGCTTTTAGGAAAGGAATAGTTATGTCCGACAGCATCAACGAACAGAGCAGATTGCACGGCAAAGCCCTGAGCGAGGCAGTCAAGGCCCAACACCCGGACGCGGTCCCCGGCAACGACGCCGAACACGCCCACTCCCATGCAGCACATCTGCACACCCCAGGCGATGTGCATAGCAAGCCGGAAGGAAATCTAAGGCAGGGTTCCGAACCTGGTGCACGGAGAGAGCCGCCACAGGATCCGGGGCGTAACGGTAAAGGCCACAACCGGGAGTAGCCAGATTGCAATGGGATGCACCGTGGAACATCGATCCACAGGTGCATCCCGGCGCGGGTTCGGCTATGCTCTCCGCATGCACCTCCGCATCGGTTCACGCGGGTCAAAACTCGCACTCTGGCAATCCAACTACATCGCTTCACGTCTTCGCAGCCTTGGACATATGGTTGAGGTTCGCATCATCCGTACCATCGGCGACCGCATGCAGGACCCGGCCTTTGCCAGAAGTATCACGGGGCCGGAGGGCCGAATCCCTCCCGCCCTGGACGGCAAGGGCATCTTCATCAAGGAAATTGAGGAAGCACTGGCCGCAGGTGAGATTGACCTTGCGGTGCATTCCCTGAAGGATCTGCCGACACAGATCGATGATCGCTTTACCCTTGCAGCCATCCCTCCCCGCGCCGACCCGCGCGACGCCCTGCTGTGTACAGAGTGGCTACAGATGCACACGCTTCCGCTCAATGCACGGATAGGCACTACGTCTCCGCGTCGAATTGCACAGCTTCGAGCACACAACCCGGGCTTTCAGTTTGTCGCCATTCGGGGCAACATTGACACCCGAATCCGCAAGCTGGCACGCGGCGACTGCGATGCCCTGGTGCTGGCATGTGCCGGGATTGATCGGTTGGGACCGCAAATTCTGCGGCCCGTCGAACTGCACGCGGATCACCCGGAGTTTGGCCGCGCACCCCACATCGAGTGCATCACGCACCCGGACGACGACACCACAGAGCGGGAGCAGGCAAGCCCGCAAGACATGCCGGGCCAGGTGGACTGGCTGCGAGAGCGCTTCAACCCGGAGATGCTCTGCCCCGCACCGGGACAGGGAGCGCTGGCGATTGAAACTCGCTCCGATGCCGTTGACGTAATCCGCGCGGTGAAACCGCTGGACGACGGCCCAAGCCGCTTCGCCGTGGAGGCGGAACGCGCCTTGTTGCACGCCCTGGGCGGCGGCTGCTCACTACCAGTCGGTGCACTTTGCACCCATGAAGCAGACGGGACCAAGCTTCACAGTGTTGTCACCTCACCTGACGGCGAAAGCATGGCGACTGTCACACTCTTTGCACAGGAGGGTGAAACCGCAGAACATCTGGGCGCGCGGGGGGCTGCCGACCTGATTAGGCAGGGTGCTCGTGAACTGCTTGCCGGTGACTATGCCACGGCGGAAGCGGAGTAAACGCCCGTGAACATGGCCGAGCGTTATGGCAATGGCAAGCCGCCCCGGGTACTGGTCACGCGCGCACCGCACCAGGCCTCGGCCCTTGGCGACGCTCTGGTGGCCTATGGCCTGCGAGTTGCATCGGTCGCAACCATCACGCTTGCCCCGCCAACGGACGACTACGCGACGCTCGAACGCGAGCTTACACGCCTAGATGAGTACGATTGGCTGCTGTTTACCTCGGCCAATGCTGTCGCCGTGTTCGCGGAACGGCTTGAAGATGAAGGTGTGCCGCTAAGCTGTGGCATCGCAAGCATTGGCGCGGCTACCAGCAAGGCCCTGCGCGATGCGGGCTTCCCTGTACGCCTGCAGGCGCCTACCGCCGTCGCAGAGTCTCTGGCGAAAGCCCTGCTGCCGCATGCGAAGGGAAGCAAGATGCTGCTGGTGCGCGCCGAGACTGGCCGGGATGTGCTGATTGAGGAACTGACCGAAGCAGGCGCTGAGGTGACGCTGGCACCCGCCTACCAGACTGTCATTCCACCGGAGTCCGTCGACCGCTTGAGGCGTGAGCTGCCGACCGTTGATGCGGTGACGTTTACCAGTTCGTCGTCTGTCGACAACTTCTTCGCGTTGATGGAAGCGAGTGATTTAACGCTGCCGCCGACGCTCGTGCTGGCATCGATCGGCCCCGTCACATCCGCGACGATCCGGCAACATGGCTGCAAGCCGCACGTCGAAGCTCGCGACCCAAGCGTGGCGGCGCTGGCCATGGCCGTATCTACGGCTCTCCGCAATCGGTAGCGAAGAGCCGGCAGCGGAGCGGCTTAGCGGACGAAGAAGTCTTTGACCTTCTGCACGATCACATCGCGCGAGATGTCGCTGATGGCCTCCGTAAGCGGCAGTTGCTTGGGACAAGCCTGCACGCAGTTCTGCGCATAGCCACACTCCTGCACACCACCGTCGCCGGCCAGCGCACGGAGCCGCTCTTCTTTCAGCACGGAGCCGCTGGGGTCCATGTTGAACAGGCGAGCCTGCGCAATCGTCGCCGCACCCACGAAGTTGGTGTCGTCGTTGAACTGCGGGCACACTTCCATGCAGATGGTGCACGAGATGCAATTCGACAGCGGGTAGCGCGCTTCCTGGATCTGCGGGAACTGCTTTGGCCCCGGTCCCAGGTCGTAGCTGCCGTCGATGGGCACCCACGCCTTCACAGCCTTCAGGTTCTCGAACAGAACGCTGCGATCCACGGCAAGATCGCGCACCACGGGGAACTTTGACAGCGGAGCCAGCGTGATGGTGTCGCTGCCGGACTCGGCCAGCAGTTTGTCGACGAGCGCGGAGCACGCCATGCGCGCCTTGCCGTTGATCAGCATGGCGCACGAGCCGCAGATCTCTTCCAGGCAGTTCGCGTCGTAGGCAATCGCCGTTGATTCTGCGCCGCTCGCATTCACCGGCTCCATGGCGATGTCGCCCAACACGCTGGTGATGTTCATGCCCTTGCGATAGGGAAGTTCGAACACCTCGGTGCGCGCGGGTGCATCGGGGTTCGCCTGCCGCTTGATGGAAACCTTGTAGCTGGTGCCCTTGTAAGGCTCAGCCTTTGTGCCGCCGTGGCCGTTCTTTGTCTTCGTCGCCATCGTGTTACCTCTGCCCGATGTATGCAGCGGGCTCTGTGCTCTTAAGCTGCGTTACGCTGTTGCGTCATACCGGCGAGGACGCGGCTTGATCCACTGCACGTCCACGTCGTCATAGCCAATGATCGGCTGGTTGTTCGCTGAGTCGTAGCTCGCCATGGTCGTCTTCAAGAACTGCTCGTCATTGCGCTCAGTGAAGTCCGGCTTGTAGTGTGCGCCGCGGCTTTCGTCTCGCTTCTCCGCGCCCTGCACCATCACGCGCGCCAGTTGCAGCATGTTGTAGAGCTGCCGCGTGAAGGCGAAGCTGGTGTTGGCCCACTGGCTCTTGTCGCCCAGATTGATGCTCTTATAGCGCTCCAGCAGTTCCACGATCTTCGCGTCTGCCTCGCGCAGGCCGCTGTTGTAGCGGATGATCGTCGCGTGCCGTGTCATGGTGTCGCCCAATTCGCGCCACAGCTTGAACGGGTTCTCCTTGCCTTGATTGCTCAGCAGGACGTTGTTGTACTCCATTTGCCGAACCTTCTCCGCCGCGTGACCACCATCGCCCTGTTGCGCGGGCAGGTTCTTGGCGTAGGTCATCGCGTTCGGTCCGGCAACGAAGCCGCCATAGATACAACTCAGTAGGGAATTCGCGCCCAGCCGGTTTGCGCCGTGAATGGAGTAGTCCGCCTCGCCTGCTGCGAAGACGCCGGGGACGTTGGTCATTTGGTCGAAGTCGACCCACATGCCGCCCATGGTGTAGTGCACGCCGGGGAAGATCTTCATGGGAACTTCGTGCGGATCGTCGCCGACGAACTTCTCGTAGATTTCGAGGATGCCTTCAATCTTGCGCTCCAGCGTGGCGCGGTCGATGTGCGATACGTCCAGGTACACCTGAGGCTGCCCGTCGATGCCCAGGTCATGCTCGTAGACGATCTTGTGGATGGCGCGCGTCGCGATGTCGCGCGGCACCAGGTTGCCGTACTTGGGATACCACTCTTCGAGGAAGTAAAAGCGCTCGTCCTCGGGGATGTTCTGGCCGGGACGCGTGTCGCCCTTCTTCTTCGGCACCCAGACACGGCCGCCCTCGCCACGGGCCGACTCGGACATCAGCCGCAGCTTGTCCTCGCCGGGGATGGCGGTGGGGTGCACCTGGATGAACTCGCCGTTCGCGTAGTAGGCACCCTGCTGGTACAGCGCGCTTTGCGCCGATCCGGTGCACACGACGGAGTTGGTGCTCTTGCCGAAGATGGCGCCGTTGCCGCCGGTGCAGATGATGATGGCGTCGGCAGGGAAGGTGCGGACCTCCATGGAGCGCAGGTCCATCGCGCAGATGCCGCGGCACACACCGCTGCCATCCAACACGGACGACAGGAACTCCCAACCCTCGTACTTGGTGACTTTGCCCTCGCTTTCGAAGCGGCGAACCTGCTCGTCCAGCGCGTACAGCAACTGCTGGCCGGTAGTCGCGCCCGCAAAAGCGGTGCGGTGGTACAGCGTGCCCCCGAAGCGGCGAAAGTCCAGCAGACCCTCAGGCGTGCGGTTGAACGGCACTCCCATGCGGTCCAGCAGGTCGATAATGGCCGGGCCCTGCGCGGTCATCTGCTTCACAGGGGTCTGGTTGGCCAGGAAGTCGCCACCAAAGACGGTGTCGTCGAAGTGCTTGTCGACGGTGTCGCCCTCGCCCTTCAGGTTCTTGGCCGCGTTGATGCCGCCCTGCGCGCAGACCGAGTGAGAACGCTTGACCGGCACGATGGAGAACAGGTCGACCTTGCCACCTGCTTCTGCGATCTTAATGACGGCGGAAAGACCGGCGAGTCCGCCACCTACAACGATGATGCGTGGTGTTGTTGTTGCTGCCATTCCTGAATGCTCCTCAAGCGCGGGTTAGCGCGAGTACTACTGCTGCGGTAATGGGCTCGGCTGTACTGGCTGGCCAGCGCTGTCATTCTGCAGTTGCCCATTGCTGCCCTGCGGCAAACCGTTGTCTGACGGATACTGTGCACCTGCCGGAGCTTGCGTACCAGCACCGACCGCTGGCATCACAACACCCTCAGGCTGAGCAGGCATGACGTCAACCGGCGAGTAAGGCCGGGCATACGCCACCCAGAAGATCGAGACCAGACCCATCGCGCAGAGAGCCGTACCAACCACACCGCAGACGTATGCCGACTTCTTCCGGGCGTTATCACCGGGCGTGATGCCCCACTTTGCCGCGAACAGCCAAACACCGTAAGCAAAGTGGAAGCAGGTCGCAATCATGGCGATGACGTAGATGGCCATCATCCACGGATTGAGTAGTTCGTACTGCACCTTGGCATAGGCCAGCCCTGGATGCTCCGGCAGGCTGACGCCCGCGAACCGCTGCCGCCACACGTGCTGAATGATGTAGACAAAGGCGATCAGGCCGCTGACGCGCTGCCACACATACATCCAGTTACCCGCCCACGGGTAGACGTTCACGTTGGCGCGGCCGCGAAAGGCGATGAAGACGCCGTACCCAGCATGGAACGCTAGTGGGATGAAGATGAAAGCCCACTCCAGCACGCGGACAAGCGGCAGGCCGTTCAGGAACTTGACCTGCTGCGCATAGGCGAGCGGCCCGTGAACCACTTCAAAGTTCGAGATGATGTGTTCGACCAAGAACGCGCCGATGGGGATGATGCCCGACAGCGAGTGCAGCTTGCGCAGCAAAAAGCTATTGCCCTGGCCAGCGCGCAACGGCTGCACGCCCTTGCGGCGGGTCGAGTTGTCGGGTGGTGCAAAGCCTGCGACTGCGCCCATGCGTACGTGCTCCTTGCGTCCTGCTTGATCCTATCGGCCAGGCTTTACACCCGCCTTTTAGGAAATCAAGCCACGCCACAGTATCCGGCCCGGTGAAAAGGGCAGTCAATGTCCGAGTTTGAGGGTGTTCGATTAGCGTTGCAGGCGTGCGATGAACGGCCCAGCGCCTCACCACGTTGCACAAAGGATGGCAGTGGCAACTGCAGCGTCTCAAGCATGCCGTATACATCGTCATCCTGAGCGACGCAGGGAGTGCGCAGCCGAAGGACCTGCTTCTCTAAGCCGCCGTACCACTCTCAAGGAAAGCAGGTCTTTCGAATCGGCTGCGCTTCGCTTTAGATCATTGCTCCCAGCGGATCACCAGCGTGGGGTTAGCATGGCTTCCACTGTCGAAGGAGTGCACGCAGAGCGCGTCCGCGATGACTCACCCGCAAGCGATCCTCCGGACTGGCTTCCGACATCGTGCAGTTCAGTTCCGGCACAAAAAACAAAGGATCGTAGCCAAAACCACCCGGCTCGCCGGGTTCGGCCTGCAGTTGGCCTTCGAGTTTTCCAAAGCTGACCTGCTCCACACTGCCGTCCATGGCCAGTGCAAGAGCGCAACGATAGTGGGCACGGCGGTCGGTTTGCTCGAGCATAGCTAGGAGAATGGCATCGTTGTTCGCCGCGTCCACCCCACTGCTCAGGTCAAACCCAACATCCGTCGCGTAGCGGGCCGATCGCACGCCAGGCCTGCCTTCCAGCGCGTCCACTTCCAGGCCAGAATCGTCGGCCAGCACCCATAGGCCCGGTGCCAGGCGGGAGTAGTACACCGCTTTCAATCGGGCATTCGCTTCAAAGGTGTCGCCGGTTTCGTCTGGTGCGGGGAATCGCTCCACACCCGGAAGGGGTTCAATCCTGATACCTGCAGCCCCGGTCTCCTCCGCTGCAAAGCGAAAATCGCGCAGCTTGCCAGGGTTCGTGGTGGCGATGTAGATGGTCATGGCTTAGGCAAAGACCGTGTCATGCGGCGCAGGGTACACAGCCGGATAACGGACGCCAAGGGCGATGAGGTCATCAATGTCAACGACCGGCCGGATGCCCCCACGCGCCCCCGATGCGGTGCAATTGAGCGCAGCTGCGGCACAGGCGAAGTCCAGTCGGCGTTCCAGCGTCCAGCCCTGCATCAGGCCGTAAATGTAAGCTGCGTGGAACATGTCGCCTGCGCCGGTCGTGTCGACCACAGGCACGTGGTAAGCGGGAGTGTAGTGGAAGTCGCGGCCGTCCCATGCCAGCACGCCGTCCGGACCCAGAGTTGCCGCGGTGATGATGCTGCTGTAGTCGCGGTGCATCTTCTGCAGGGCCTTTTCCAGGTCGCGGATGCCTGTCAGGCGGGCAGGGAAGTCGCGCGAAACGATCAGGTGGTCGATCAGCGGCAGCAGCTTGTCTACGCCGGGATAGATCTCATCCAGGTCGGCGATGACGGGAATACCGGCTTCCCGCGCCCAACCTGCTGCGACTGTCGCGGCGGCGGTGTCGAAGCCGTCCACGTGCAACGCTCGCGCCTTTTCAATCCAGTCTCGCCGCAGGTCCGCCGGCTTGACGCTCAGGCGTTCGTCACGTCGAAGGAGGACGGTCCGTTCGCCAGAGCCGTCGACCAGGATGATGGATTGCGCGCTGCTGGTGTTTTCCGCTGTGAGGATCTGTGCTTCCACTCCCACACGGTCGAACGCCGCCCGGTGAATAGCGGCTGCGGAGTCATCGCCCAGCTTGCCCACGTAGCGCGTCGACAAACCCCACATCTGGCACGCAACGATGGTGGAGGCAGTCTGGCCGCCGGGCAGTACCTGCACCGTTTGAAACTCGACCTTCTGGCCGATCTCCGGAAACCGATCCAGTGCAATTAAGGTGTCGGTCGCGTTCAATCCCACACCCACGACGTCTACCGGGGAACTTATTTGCATGGACTTCATGCTAACTCGCCTCTCGTGTTTGCTCCGTGTGCTTTCCCGTCGTGCGGCTGGCCTGCTATGTTGAACGGCGACACCACAGAGGTCTTGGATGAATCGTTTTTGGCTGGGATTGGCATTGTTTTCGGGCGCAACTACGCCGATTTTCGCTCAGGTCCGGGCGGTCGCTGACCGACAGCAGTGGTTCCTGACCAGCGGCGAAAGCACCTATGTCGTCGGTGTGGATGAGCGAAATACGCTCGAAAGCCTGTACTGGGGGCCAGCCCTGCCAGCCGATGCGACCCTGCCGAAAGCGCAGTCGCGCCGCGAACGCTCGTCCAACGACGGCCCGGTGAACACCACCCCGCTGGAGTATCCGGCGTGGGGCCAGGGGCTGCAGTTGGAGCCTGCGCTGAAGGTAGATTCAGCCAATGGCGATCGCACCCTGGTACTGGTTTACGAGTCGGCGAAGGTGACCGGCAACCAGCTTGAGATTGTGCTGAAAGATACCTCGCAGCCGATACGCGTTCACCTGCACTACCAGTGCTTTACAGAGGGTGTGCTGGCTCGCTGGTCGACGATCGAGAACGCCGGCAAGCAGCCAGTTCGCATTGAACAGGCCGCGTCGGCGACATGGAATCTGCCTGCTGGCCGGGATTACTCCCTGAGCTGGCTGACCGGCATGTGGAGTGGAGAGTTTCAGCTGCATACCGCACCGTTGCAGCCCGGCGGACAGGTGATCGAAAGCCGCCGCGGCAGTACCGGGCACCAGGCAAACCCCTGGTTCAGCATTGGACGCGAAGGCCAGACGACGGAGAACGCTGGGCCGGTCTGGTTTGGCGAACTGGGCTGGAGCGGCAGTTGGCGCCTGAACGTAGAACGCACCGCGTTGGACCTGCTCCGCATCACGGGCGGGTACAACCCGTATGACTTTGGCTACCAGTTGGCCGCGGGTCAAAGCCTTGATACACCGCATTTCTACGCTGGCTATACCGCAGGCGGCAACGGGGAAGCTTCGCGCATTCTGCACCGTTTCCAACTGGCGCAGATTCTGCCGCTTGGCCCTGTGCCAAAGCCGCGCCCCATCATCTACAACTCGTGGGAAGCCACGGAGTTTCACGTCTCTGAAGCGGGGCAGATTGCCCTGGCCGAAAAGGCGGCGAGCCTCGGTGTCGAACGCTTTGTCATGGATGACGGCTGGTTCGGCAAGCGCAAGGATGACCATGCCGGCCTGGGCGACTGGTACGTGGACAAGGACAAGTTCCCAAATGGCCTCAAGCCGCTGATCGACCGGGTGCATGGCCTGGGCATGAGTTTCGGCCTCTGGGTTGAGCCGGAAATGGTGAATCCAGACAGCGATCTGTACCGCAAACACCCCGATTGGACCATGCATTTTCCCGATCGTCAGCGCACGGAAGGTCGCAATCAGCTGGTTTTGAACCTTGCAAAACCTGAAGTCAAGCAGTACGTTTTCGACTTCCTGGACGATCTGGTGAGCAAAAACGACATCGCGTTTCTGAAGTGGGATTACAACCGCAACTGGAGCGAGCCTGGCTGGGACGAGGCCCCCGGTAGCAAGGGAAATCCCGACGCGCAGAAGGAGATCTACGTCACCTACGTGCAGAACCTGTACGACGTGATGGCGAAGTTGCGCGCGAAGCACCCAAAGCTTGAGATCGAGTCCTGCGCAAGTGGCGGCGGTCGAACCGACCTGGGCATCTTGAAGTACACGGACGAGGTCTGGCCGTCGGATAACACCGATGCGCTCGATCGCCTCAGCATCCAGGACGGCTTTACCCACGCGTACACCCCCCAAACCATGGCGGCGTGGGTCACGGATGTGCCGAATCAGTTGGATCGCCGCAATGTTCCCTTGCAGTTCCGCTTCCTGGTCGCCATGCAGGGCGCGCTCGGCATCGGCAACGATCTGAACAAGTTCACACCGGCGGACATGGATTTGTCGAAGCGCATGGTTGACTTCTACAAGACCATCCGCACCACGGTGCAGCAGGGTAAGCTCTACCGCCTGCAGCGGCCTGAAGGCAGCGAAGGTGCGCAGGTCCAGTACGTGTCCCAGGACGGCACACAGGCCGTCGTCTTTACCTACCTGCATAGCCAGCAGTATGGCTTGCAGCAACCCGGCATCGCCCTGCAAGGCTTGGATCCAAAGGCGCACTACCGTGTGAAGGCGTTGGACGAGAAGAAATACCTTGGTGAAGCGGTTGTTTCCGGGGCAGTTCTGATGGGCAGCGGCCTGCCGCTTCGGCTGGCTGGCGACTACGACAGCACGGCAGTTGTGCTGCAGCGGGAGTAGTTCACGGGCGGCTGCCGGTTGTAACTTCGAGGCGTAAACTGCGTCTAACAAAGCAGGGCGAAGGTGCGTCTGCGCCCGGGAGCCACCCCCATGAACCTCAAGAATCTTGTTCTTTTATCGACCCTCTCGTTGACCGCTCCGTACGCGTTGAGCGCCCAGCAGACACCGACTTCGACCTCCCCGACCAGCACCAACCCGACCTCCACAACTCCAAACGGTCAGCCCACGTCGCAGCCCAGTGGAAGAACAGGGAATGGACCGACCGGCGACGGCCCTGTGACCGCCAGCAAAGAGGACATGGACAAGGCGCGCGCGGAAGCCGCGAAGAACAACAACGAGCCCATTCCCGAGCCGGGCGACGACCTGCGCAAGGACATCAAAAAGGGTTCCGTTGACGACGTAAGTGCGGCCGGTACGCGTGACATTGGTGGCCGCGGTATGGGCAACTGGTTTTCCACGGACTGGGAGGTGCGCAATGGCAAGGGCTACGCCATGGAGATCGAGCGCTCCTCGCACCTGATTACTGACCCGGTCATCGTTGAGTACGTGAACCGCGTCGGCCAGAACATCGTGAAGCAGTCCGACGCCAAGGTGCCGTTCACCATCAAGGTGCTTGACTCCGACGAGATCAACGCCATGGCCCTGCCGGGCGGCTTCTTCTACGTGAACAGCGGTCTAATCCTGGCCTGCGACGAAGAAGCGGAACTGGCCGGTGTGATGGCGCATGAAATTGCCCACGTGTCCGCCCACCACGCCGCCCGCCAAATGACCCGCATGGAGTACGCGCAGATTGGCATGGTGCCGTTGATGTTCATTGGCGGCTACACGGGCTACGGCATTTACGAGGCTGCGCAAATTGCCGTGCCGCTCACGTTCCTGTCGTTCTCACGTACGTTCGAGGCGCAGGCTGATTGGCTGGGCGTGCAGTACATGTACCGTTCCGGCTACGATCCGCAGGCATTTGTACAGATCTTCGAAAAGCTGCAGGCGCTAGAGAAGCGCAAGCCTGGCGTGCTGGCCAAAGCCTTCTCTGACCATCCCCAGACACCGGATCGGATTGCCCGGTCTGAGGAAGAGATTGCAACCATTCTGCCGTCGCGGCCGGATTACGTCGTTTCCACTTCGGAGTTCGACGACATCAAATCGCGCCTTGCCCGCCTGCAGAACAAGCGCAAGGTCGACGGCAACAAGGACCCGAACAAACCCACGCTGCGCCGCACCAGCACCAGCAATAACGACCCGAACAGCACGCAGGACAAGACGACCGGCGACGACCGTCCGACGCTCGGACGCCGGGAGTAACTGACCTGCCATGAACAGCAGCACAGCGCCTGGACAAACCATGTTCGTCAGCCTCACCCGGCTGCGTATCCGGTCCGTTCGCTTTTTGCCGGGCTTTGCATGGCACGCCATCCGGACCCGTAGCCAATGCGCCCGCGCGGCTGGCTTTCTGCGTGGTGCCCTGCTGCCGGACCGCAAGTGGACGTTCTGGACCTTGACCCTGTGGGATAGCGAGGCGAGTATGCGCGCCTACATCCTTTCCGGCGACCACAAGGTGGCCATGCCGAAGCTGATGCACTGGTGCGACCAGGCATCCGTGGCGCACTGGAATGCGGCCTCGGAAGCGGTGCCCGACTGGACAGAAGCGGATCGTCGGATGCGATCCGAGGGGCGGCCCTCCAAAGTGCGCTTTCCCGCTGCCGGGCACCAGGACCTGACGTACGCCTCGCCGCGAACCTCGGCCAGTGCACCTATCGCCCGATCTACCTAGACCTGCCGACCGGCGTCTGGCTCTTCTGTAACGGTAAAATCAATGGTGGAGTTGCGCCTGCGTGGCCTCTCCGCAGGGAGTATTTGCACCATGATGACGAACACCAGCCCGCTGTACACGGACCAGCATGCCGCCGCGGGTACGACCGACCCCATGCCCGAGATTGAGACCTGGCAGAACCAGTTCCGCTCGTACGAAATCCTGATCGATGATCCTGAGTTCACAAGCGTGTGCCCGCGTACGGGCCTGCCGGACTTTGGCCATCTGACTATCCGCTACATGCCTCGTGAACGCTGCCTGGAACTGAAAAGTCTGAAGGAATACCTGTTCTGCTACCGCGAGCTGGGTATCTTCCAGGAGAACATCGTGAACCGCGTTCTGGATGACATGGTAAAGGCGTGCGATCCCGTATGGGCCGAAATCAAGGGCGACTTCCGTCCGCGTGGCGGCATCAGCACGGTGGTCACAGCGACCTACCCGCGCCCACACGATCAGACCACACCGACACGGTAGCTGCGTAGTACTTCAAGGGCGCCCCTCTAAGTTGGAGCATTCGCAAGGGCATGGCTCTAGCCATGCAGAGCGATTCAAGGAAAAGATCCGGCTTTAGCCACCGAGGCCAGCTTCGCAGCTGACCTCAAGGGGCTAAAGCCCTTCTTCTTGCAGCGTCTTTGCGGCCCAACCAGAGCTGTGCCCCCTGGAAACGTCAACGTCAGCAGGTAAGATCAGCTCTATGCTCAAAGGTCTTTTGATGACGTTCCGCCTGCTGTGGCTGGTCAACCTGCTGACTGGCGCTCTGTATTACTTCAAGGTGGCCGTGCCGCTGAACCTGCACATGTATGTGGGATTTGCGATTGCGCTGGTCATGATTGTGATTGGCGTACTCGGTCTGCGCGCGGCTTCGGGGCTGGCCGCGGTGACGATCCTGTGGGCTATTTCGCTGCCGGTCGTCGGCATTCTGCAGCTCGCGCACCTGAACCGGCCCGATCTGCCGTACATCCAGGTGCTGCACGTGTTGCTTGGGTTTGGGTCTATTGCCATCGCTGAGATCCTCGGCAAGCGAGTTCGGCTCAGCTCGATCTAGCAAAGACCTGCTAGGCTCCTCGACATGACAGAACAACAGCGGTCAAACAGCGTGGCAAACGCCAAGGCAGCCACGGTTGCGCTGGTGCTGCTTACCGCGCTGAACCTGGTCAACTACATCGACCGTTACATCCTGCCCGGCGTGCAGGAGATGGTGAAGAGTGAGTTCCACGTATCGGACGAGCGCATCGGCGCTCTGACCACGTGGTTCTTCATCACCTACATCATCGCCGCGCCGCTGACAGGCTGGCTGGGCGATCACTTCCCGCGCAAGCCGCTCATCGTCATCGGTGCCTTGCTGTGGAGCGGGACCAATCTGTTCACCGCCATGGTGCACAACTTCGACGGGCTGCTGGTGCGACATGCGGCGCTGGGCATTGGCGAGGCCAGCTTCGGCATCTATGGCCCGGCGTTGCTCAGTGACTTCTATGGGCCGGAGCAGCGCAATCGCGCGCTGACCATCTTCAACATCGCCATCCCCGTGGGTGCGGCGCTGGGTTACAGCCTGGGCAGCGCGATTGCGGCGGCACATGGTTGGCGCAGTGCGTTTTACGTGTCGGCGATTCCGGGCTTGATTATCGCGGTGGTAATCCTGTTTGCCATGCGCGAACCTGCCCGTGGTGAAACTGAAGGGAAGCAGGAGAAGCGTTCCGGGGCTGTGAAGGACCTGTTGCGGAACCCGGCTTACCTGACGGCCACCATGGGCTACGCCATGAGCACGTTCACCATCGGCGGCATCTCGGCGTGGATCCCGAGCTTTCTGCAGCGCGAGGCGGGTATGTCGGCCACCCACGCAGGCTTCACCGTTGGCGCAATCACGGCAGCAACCGGGATCGCAGGCACAGCGCTGGGCGGTTGGTGGGCGCAGCGATGGCTGAAGCGCGACCATCGCGCGCTGTACTGGGTGTGCGCTGCCGGACCCGCACTGTGCGTGCCGTTTGCGCTGCTGTGTTTCTTCGGTCCGCGGGCGACCATGCTGCCGGCACTGGCTGCGGCGGAACTGACGCTGTTTCTGGGCAGCGGCCCGGTGAACGCAGCCATCGTGAACGCGGTCAGCGCCCAGGTGCGTTCCACGGCGCTGGCAGGCCAGTTATTCCTGATACACCTGTTTGGTGACGTGCCCTCGCCACGCGTGATCGGCTTTGTCAGCGACCGGAGCAACCTGCGCTGGGGCCTTGGCGTAACGGTGCTGGCGCTGGTGGCGTCCTCTGGCTTCCAGCTGTGGGGAGCGCGCTTTGCGCCGCAGCAAAGCGACCCGGCTGCGAAGGTGGCGTAGCGTCGAAGTGAGCGTCCGCTTCATCCAATCAGCATGAGTAAGCAGCTACGGATTTCGGTTCTGGACCTAGTGGGCATGCGGCCCGATGAGAATGCGGGCGCGGCCATCGCGCGGACAGTAAAGACCGCGCAGCACGTGGAGCAGTTGGGGTACACCCGCTACTGGCTGGCGGAACACCACAGCATTGCCGGCCTGGCTTGTTCTGCAACTTCGGTGCTGATTGGCCACGTTGCTGGTCAGACCAGCACTATCCGCGTGGGTAGCGGCGGCGTCATGCTGCCAAATCATGCTCCGCTTGCTGTTGCAGAGCAATTCGGCACACTGGCGTCGCTGTATCCGAACCGGATTGATCTTGGTCTGGGTCGCGCACCTGGTTCTGACCAGGCGACCATGCGTGCCATGCGGCGCGACTTGCGGTCCACCGGGGATGAGTTCCCGGAGTTGGTGGCGGAACTGCGCGGCTACCTTGGCGATGCCCGGCCCGGGCAGCAGGTGCACGCCATCCCAGGCGAAGGCACCAAGGTGCCTGTAACGCTGCTGGGCTCCAGTGGATTCAGTGCGCAACTGGCTGGGCAGCTTGGTCTGCCGTTTGCCTTTGCCGCGCATTTTGCGCCGCAGTATGTTGAGCCCGCGCTGGAACTGTACCGCCGCAGCTTCCGGGCTTCCGAGACGCTGTCAGAGCCCTATGCGATGGTTGGCCTGCCAGTGTTGGCGGCTGATACGGAAGCGTATGCACAGCGCCTGCTCACCACACCACAGCAGCGCTTTCTATCACTCATTCGCAATCAGCCGGTGGAACTGAAGCCGCCGGTCGACAGCATGGGCGCGCTGTGGGAGCCAATGGAGCAACAAGCTGTAGCATCGCGGCTGGCGCTGGCCGTCGTAGGAGACGCCGAGGGCGTTCGGCAAGAGCTGCAACGCACGGTGGATTGGCTAGGCATCGACGAAGTGCTCGCGGTGACGGACACCTATGAGCAGGCAGACCGGCTGCGGTCTTACGAGATCCTCTCCGACATTGCTGCAAAGATCCAGGTGCCCCAGGCAATCGCCGCGTAAGCATCCAAGTACCTGTAGTCGAAGCAAGGCAAGGAGTACGAAGTGGCATTGGAAAAAGTGGTTTACACGGCGCATACCGAGGTCGTTGGCGGGCGTGAGGGAACGGTAAAGTCAGACGATGGCAAGCTCGACGTAAAACTGGATCCGCCGAAAGGCATGGGCGGGGGCGGTACTGGCACCAATCCTGAGCAGTTGTTCGCCGGTGGTTATGCGGCCTGCTTCATCGGTGCCATGAAGTTTGTTGCGGGTACGCAGAAGATCCAGCTGCCCGCCGACACGTCGATCGACAGCAGCGTGAACTTCGGTCCGCTGGCGAATGGTGCAAAGGGCTTTGGTATCGGCGTGGAGATGGTCATCCACGTCCCCGGCATGGACAAGGATCAGGCGGAAAAGCTGGTGCATGAGGCGCACGAGGTCTGCCCATACTCGAATGCGACGCGCGGCAACATCGACGTGAAACTTTCAGTGGTTTGACAGGTTGAATGTGCAAAGAGGTCAGCCTGTTGGCTGACCTCTTTTGTTTTACCGGCAGCTAACTCTCCCACGGCTTCAGCGTGTGCAGGTGAAGGTCGAGATCCACATGCTTGCCTTTAAAACGGACGCCTTCCAGTTCAAGGCGGGCCCGCTGTTCCAGGGTGCCAGCTTCACGCAGGCGAATGTCGCCGGACGCTCCAACGATGCGGTGCCATGGCAGACGGTCTGCGGGATCGGTGCGTAGCAGGCGAGCGACCGCGCGATGAAGCCGTGGATAGCCTGCCGCGGCCGCGATAGCAGCGTACGTGCTGACCTTACCCGGGGGCACCGAGAGAATGACCCGGCGGAAAGCCTCATCGCGCATTTCACTCGGTCGCGCACCCTCGCGCTGCAGGGAACGCTTTGCCTGCTGGAACTCCCGCTGGGTCAAAATAGGCTTCATTGTTGGAGTAGCCCTCGTGCAAGCGTCTACAGGACGACCAGTTCCTGCACCTGCGCGGCCTTGCCGTAGTGGCTCTTGACGTACTGGTCGAGAATCACTTTAAACTCATCGACGATGCCGTCACCCTTGAGCGTCATGGCCAGCTTGCCGTCGATGTAGACGGGTGCTTTCGGGTCCTCAAACGTGCCGGGAAGGGAAATGCCGATGTTGGCATGCTTGCTCTCACCAGGTCCGTTGACGATGCAGCCCATCACAGCCAGCTTCATTTCTTCAACGCCAGGGTAATGCTCTTTCCATTCCGGCATGGACTCGGTGATGTAGTTCTGCACCTGCTCGGCAAGCATCTGGAAGTAGGTCGATGTGGTGCGACCGCAGCCGGGGCAGCTGGTCACCTGGGGTGCAAAGCTGCGGATCGAGAGCGCCTGCAGAATCTGCTGGCCACAGCGGACTTCTTCCGCGCGGTCGCCACCGGGGGTTGGTGTGAGCGAGACTCGGATGGTGTCACCGATACCTGCCAACAGCAGCGGAGCCAGGCCAGCCGTGGATGCGACGATGCCCTTCATGCCCATGCCCGCTTCCGTCAGGCCCAGGTGCAGAGCGTAATCACAGCGGCGCGCCAGTTCGGTGTACACGTCTACCAGGTCGCGCACGCCGGATACCTTTGCCGACAGGATGATCTGGTCGCGACGCAGGCCATAGCGTTCGGCAGCGGCGGCGTTGTCCAGGGCAGAGCGCACCATTGTTTCAAGCATGACGTCGCGCGCGGGCAGGGGACTGGCCAGGCGGCTGTTCTCGTCCATCATTTTCGTCAGCAGGGCCTGATCGAGCGAGCCCCAGTTCACGCCAATGCGGACCGGCTTCTGATGCTTGACCGCGACTTCAACCATGGTGCGAAAGTTTTCGTCATCCTTCCGGCCAATGGAGCAGTTGCCAGGGTTGATGCGGTACTTCGCCAGTGCCTCGGCACACGCGGGGTACTTCGCCAGTAGCAGGTGGCCGTTGTAGTGGAAGTCGCCGATGATGGGCGTGTTCCAGCCTTTCGCACGAATGCCGTCCACAATATAAGGCAGTGCCTGCGCGGCGGCGTCGTTGTTCACGGTGACGCGCACCATTTCAGAGCCGGCACGGGCAAGCGCAGCAATCTGCTGGATGGAGCTTTCGATGTCGGCGGTGTCGGTGTTCGTCATGGATTGCACGACAACGGGCGCATCGGACCCGACACGAACGCCTCCTACGGTTACGGAGACGGCTTTGCGACGGACGATATCAGGCATGGGACCCTCGCCTTGAGTTTACCAAAGCAGGCGGTACACTAGGAACGCTGGCCCGGTAGCTCAGATGCATAGAGCGGCGCACTCCTAACGCGAAGGTCGCAGGTTGGACTCCTGCCCGGGCCACCACATCCCCCCAACTATGCTGCCGTCCAGCCACCGTCAATGGGCAGCACTGCGCCATTGATGAACGAGGCCTCGTCCGAGCAGAGGTAGCGCACCATGCTGGCCACATCTTCCGGCGTGCCCAGCCTGCCGATGGGTTGGCGGGCCACCAGCTGTTCGCGAACTTTGTCCTTTTCGTGCGAGTGGTATTTCTCCAGATAGCCTTCGACGAAGGGTGTTTGTACCGTGCCCGGGGCAATTGCATTGACGCGGAGTTCCCGTGGATACTCCACGGCTAACTGCTTCGTCATCGCCAGTACGGCACCCTTGGTTGCGCAGTAGGCAAAGCGGCTCTTGATGCCGACCAGGCCCGCCACGGAACCGATATTCACAATGGATCCTCGCGCGGCCAGCAGCAGCGGCAGGAACGCCTGCGTGACGTAGTAGATGGAGTAGACGTTTACCTTCATCAAGCGGTCGAAGTCTTCCGGCTGCACATCCATGATGCCGCCCACATGGCCAATGCCCGCATTATTCACCAGTATGTCCAGCCTGGTTTCCGTGGAGGCAATCTTTGCGATGGAGGTGGGGTCGGTCACATCCATGGTGACGGCGCGTGCACCCGCAAGTTCCGAAGCCACGCGTTCTGCCGCTACGAGGTTCACGTCCGCCACAAGCACCTGTGCGCCTGCGCGTGTCAGTTCGCGGCATGTTGCCTCACCAATACCGCTACCGCCGCCAGTTACAAGAGCGACTTTGCCAACTAAAGAGAAAGCTTCTGACATTTAGACCTCCTGCCGCGTACGGTTGCGCAGTTCACCGACGTTTTGGATCGTAATGACCATCTCCTCACCATCTTTCAGCCATCGCTTCGGGTCGCGGCCCAGACCGACGCCTTCGGGCGTGCCGGTGCTGATGATGTCGCCTGCTTCCAGGGGCGTAAGGCTGGAGATGTGTTCAATAATTTGCGGGATGCGGAAGATCAGGTTGCGTGTGTTTGAATTCTGCAGGGTTTCACCATCAATCGTCAGACTGATGTCGAGGGCGTGCGGATCCTCGATCTCGTCCGCTGTCACAATGCAGGGACCCATCGGTGTGAATGTAGGGAAGCTTTTACCCAGGGTCCACTGCGATGTAGCTAATTGCACGTCGCGTGCACTTACATCGTTCACAATGGTGTAGCCAAACACATGGTCGTGCCACTTGTCCGCTGCAATGCGGTAACCCGGTGTGCCAATCACGACGGCTAATTCCGCTTCGTAATCCGGCTCGTTGCTGTTCTTCGGCAAGACAACATCGTCATCGGGGCCACAGACTGACGAAGACAGCTTCATGAAGATGGTAGGTACCGTCTGCACCTTCATTTTTGATTCGGCTGCATGATCCGCATAGTTCAAACCCACCGCGAAAATTCTGGGTGGCTTGGAAAGTGGCGCCAGCAGACGAACTGTATCGACAGGCATGCCGTCGCCCTCCACGCGTTCCGCAAGGCCTGTAAGCGCCGCCGCACCTGCTGTGATGAGCGATAAAAGCGAATCAAAAGCAGGATTTGTTGAGAGATCGAAGACGCGGTTCTTCTGCAGTAGCCCGGGACGGGCTTGCCCATCCTGCGCAAGAAAAGTGACAAGTTTCATAGGTACTCCAAAGCTCTTAATACGAGGTATCTAGGTCAGCACGCGGTCCAGGTGCACGTAGCCACCATCTACAACAAGGTGCTGGCCAGTAGTGTGGGCCGATTGCAACGGAGAGATAAGAAACAGCACCGCTGCGGCGATTTCTTCCGGTCGCGTGAAGCGGTGTTCCAAAGGCACGCGGGCTGCAATGTTTTGTAGTTGCTGTTCGGGGTCAGCCTGTCGGTCGATCCACTCCCGATAAAGCGGCGTCATCACTTCAGCGGGTAGCACGGCATTGACGCGAATGCGATAGGGCAGGAGTTCGACTGCCCACTCCCTGGTCAGTGCAAGTTGAGCGCCCTTGGCAGCAGCGTAGGCAGAGGTGTTTCCCTGACCGGTCAGAGCGACCTTGGAACTGATGTTTACGATGCTTCCACTGCTGGCTTTGAGCAAAGGCAGCGCGAAGTGTGCCAAGGTGTAGCAGTGAACCAGGTTCTGCTGCAGGCTTTCCATAAACTTCTGCGGTGATCCTGTTTCCAGGCCCACATTGTCGTTGAACCCTGCATTGTTTACCAGTGCGTCGATCCTGCCGAAGCGTTGCTGCACGGTCTCTATCGCGCGTTCGCACTGCTCTACCTCGCCGAGTTCCACTGGCAGAATAAGGCAGTCGGCACCCTGCTGTTCTACCCACGCCTGGAACTGCACCGCTGCTGCAGTCATGCGAGTCATGACTGCTACCTTGGCGCCTTCCTGCAGGGCTCCGCGGCTGATGGCCTCCCCGATGCCGGACGCCCCGCCGGAGACAACAATCACCTTATCCTTCAGTCCAAGATCCATAGAGGCCTACTTAGTAAGTCATTGCCATCAGGCTAAGTGAGCTGAAAGATCTGGGTAAGTTCAATCCAGCGTGTTGTAGGATTTGCATCGACATCGACCTGCTGGAAACGCCCCATCAGCGTCTCCCACTCCAGCACCTTCGGGTTGGCTGCATCCATGGCCGCCTTCTTCTGGAGCGTGAAATCATCTGCCGTGTCCATGATCATGAAGAGCCGATTACCTGCGTTGTAAATCTGCATGTCGAGCACGCCTGCATCGCGAATGCTCGCTTGAATCTCGGGCCATACCGCTTGATGGTATGCGATGTATTCCTCAATCAAGGCGGCGTCTGGGCGCAGGTCGAGCATCAGGCAAAAGCGTCGCATCAGTGTCTTCCTTGCGTATAGATGCCGAGGCACGCCACCGGGTGGAGCGGCGCGTGACGGACTTTCAAAAGCCGAGTATACGTGGAAGAGATGAAAGGTGCCGGGTAGTGCTCGGCTGGAGGCACGGTGAAAAACAAAGGGAAAGGGGCACCCAACCGAGCCGACACGAGACCAGAAGCGAAGCATCCTGGGGCGGAGCGAAACCTCAGGATCGACGCTCACCATCATCTCTGGCGCTACACGCCGCAGGAGTTTGACTGGCTTGAGGGCGATCTCGCCGGTCTTCGGCGTGACTACCTTCCAAATGACTTGTTGCGGGAAATGGAGTCCGCCGGTGTGACGGGCGCCGTCGTCGTGCAGGCTCGCCAGACGGTGGATGAAACTTCATGGCTGCTGGATACTGCGGCGGCAAACCCTGAGATTCTTGGTGTGGTTGGCTGGTTGCCGATTGCGGCCACGGACTTTGAATCGGTACTCGAGAGGTTTGCGGGCAAGCGCAACCTAAAGGGTTTGCGTCACGTTGTGCAGGCCGAGCCTGAAGGCTTTCTTGATGGTGACGGATTTAACCACGGCATGGCCCATCTGGCGGGTCGGGACCTGGCATATGACCTGCTCATCCACAAGGGGCAAATGGAAGAAGCGATCCGATTTGTGGACCGCCACCCCGCGCAGGCCCTTGTACTGGACCACATGGCCAAGCCCTCCATCGCATCGGGGACCATAGAGCCGTGGGCACGCAATCTGCGGGAGCTTGCACGACGGCCACATGTGACCTGCAAGATATCCGGCATGGTGACAGAAGCGTCCGCAGCCTGGACGGTAGATGACCTGACCCCGTACCTGGATGTTGTTCTGGATGCATTTACGCCCGCCCGCCTGATGATCGGTACAGACTGGCCGGTACTTACGCCGCGCTGCAGCTACTCGCAGTGGTGGCAGACGGTGATGGACTGGGCGGCGCACTTATCCATCGACGAACAGCGCGATCTGCAGGGTGGAACAGCGGCGCGTGTGTACGACCTTAAGCCTGATTGAAAGCTGCCTCTTGCCCATTTGCAGAAGGCGAAGCTTGTGCTGCAGTGGCCTCTCTGTTTGCGAAGACCATGCCGCGCCATTTAGCGTAGCGCTGTCACCCTTCTGAGAGGCTTACCCATGCTTGTAACCACCGCGTCTCCGTCCTCTTCGCGCGATGCGGGAGCACCGCTGCTGCCGCCGGGCGTGCTGCGCGTCTTTATCCTCATCACGGGACTGTTCTTTCTCTGGGGTATTCCGAACAACCTGAACGACGTCCTGATCCGCCAGTTTATGAAGTCGTTTGCGCTTAGCCGATTTCAGGCGGGCCTGGTGCAGTCCGCGTTTTACCTTGGTTATTTTCTGCTGGCGCTGCCTGCCGGCATGCTGATGCGACGCAAGGGTTACAAGAGCGGATTCGTTACCGGCCTGCTGTTGTTCAGCTGCGGTTGCTTCCTGTTCTGGCCCGCCGCGCAATCCGGGCAGTATGCCTACTTCCTGATTGCGCTCTTCGTGGTGGCCAGCGGACTGGCATTTCTCGAGACCGCGGCGAACCCTTTTATCGCCCAGCTTGGACCTACCTCCACGTCAGAGTCCAGGCTGAACCTTGCACAGGCTTTCAACCCAGTGGGTGCCATCCTTGGCGTGCTGGTGGGCACGCGATTCATCTTCTCGGGCTTGGAACTTTCTCCTGCACAGAAAGCCTCCATGCAGGCGGCCGGCACGTACGCAGCCTACCTGCACAGCGAGACCTTGCGCGTGGTTACACCTTACCTTGCACTGGGTGGATTGGCGCTTCTATGGGCTGTGATGATCCTGCTGACGAAGCTGCCTGCCTTTGTCACGGAGCGCGAACACAACGCGGAAACCAGCGGTAGTTGGCGCGTCCTGTTCAGCCAGCGGCACTTCGTTCTGGCTCTGCCCACGCAGTTTATGTACATCGGTGCGCAGGTGGGTACGTGGAGCTACTTTATCCAGTACTCGCAGGAGTATGCGCATGTCACCGAGCGCACCGCTGGGCTGCTGCTGACCTGTACGCTGGGTGCGTTTGGCGTGGGCAGGTTTGCTTCGTCGTACCTGATGCGCTACATGCTACCCAGCCGCTTGATGACGATTTACGCCGTGCTGAATATCGCGTTGCTGGGCGTGGGCATGCTGGCTCCGGGATGGGGCGGTTTGCTTGCAATCCTGCTTACCAGCTTCTTCATGTCGGTCATGTTCCCGACCATTTTCGCGATGGGCCTGAAGGATCTTGGACCCAACACGAACCTGGGTGGATCGCTGCTGGTCATGACGATCATCGGCGGCGCTGTGATCACGCCCTTGATGGGCTGGGTGGCAGAGAAGACCCACAGTACAGCTGCTTCGTACCAGTTGCCGCTGTATGGGTACATTGCCGTGGTTCTGTTCGCGCTGTACATGACACGCTACACGCGGTCACAAGCCCAGCTTTCCACGTTTGAAGTCTGATTTGACCTGCGCGAAAGCAGCGATCAGGCTGCTTCCGTTACTTCTTTAATGGCCTGCAACTCGCTGGTGTATTCCTCTGCAGGAAGCGCGTCCAAAACGACCTTCAACTCGCGTAATAAGGGAGCGCTGATCTTGCCCGTGCGGCGAGCGTCGTGCAGCAATGTGCAGAGCTCATCCTCGTGCTGGGCGATGGACCGCATCGTGTGCAGCAGCGACTCAAGCCCATGCGTGAGGGAAGTCACCATGGCAGGGGCCAGCTGCTGCCGCTTGGCAATCTTCTTTGCTTTGACCGCTGCGCCCACCGAACTAGCTGGTGTGGCAGCAATCCGTTTTGCCGCTTGCTTCTTTGTCTGTTTCGCTGCTGCTTTTGCCATGTCCTGTTCGATGCTAGAAGTCGTAGCGGGCACCCAGCTGTATTTGGCGGGAGGACGTCAGGGTGCTGGTGATGGTTCCAGCGCTGGCGACGCGGCCGGTTGTGGTGAACACGTTGCGCTGGCTAGGAATGGCAAAGTTGGCTCGATTGGGGATGTTGAACACCTCCCCACGCAACTGCAAGCGTCGGCGCTCGCCGAAGGAAAAACTTTTGTTGATGGCTCCGTCTACTGAGATGAGGCCGGGCCCGATCAGGGTATTGCGGCCCAGGTTGCCGTAGTAACCCGCAGTGGGCAAAGCGAACGCGGTCGGGTCGAAATACTGCACTGGTCCACCCTTGATCGGGTTGGAGTTGCGACCAAGGACCAGGTCAGGCCGTTCTGGTGAAGGTCCAGTGCCGAAGCGTGCACGTGCGCTGTCATAGCTGACCAGGGCTGAGAAGGGCGCGCCGCTGCTTAGGACGACGATTCCATTTGCCTGCCATCCTGCAGTGAGCCACTTGGGACCAGGAAAGTGGGGCAGCTCCGTGGTGACGGAAGTGCTGCTGTAGTGACGCAGATCGTAGTTCGACAAGCCTTTCTCCGCGGCAAGGCTGTCTGGATCCTGAGGTACGTCGTTCTCTGAACCCTGCGCAGTTACCAGCGAACCGGTGTCGAGCGCCTTGCTCCAGGTGTAGTTCGAGCGGAGTTGGACGACGTTGTGAAAGCGGTAATCCAGCGTGGCCCGAAGTGCGTGGTAGCTCGACAGGCCGTTCGTTTCCTTGTAGCGGATCGCAGTGAAGGCCGTGTTGCGCACGGTCGAGGTTGCCGGGAAAAACTTGCGCCCGTTCACGATCTGCGGAATCGCCTGGTTTTCGTCAACGATGCGCTGGTCGTGGACGCCGCGATTGGCAGAGTACGCCAGCGTTAGAACTGCGCCACGTGCCAACTGCTGCTGCACACTGCTGTTCCACTGCATCACGTAGGGGCTTGCCGGGTGGTACTGCACCACGTCGATACGGCCCAGAACAAAGTTGGCAGGCGTAATGGTAACGCGCGGAAACGTCGGGCTGGCGACGCTTCCCACGGTAAAGAAAGGCGGCTGCCGGCTGCCTGCGTTCAGGTAGAAATCTGTCCACAGCGGATCGAAGTACACACCGAAGGCTCCGCGCACGGTGGTGCTGGACGTCTTGCCAGGCGAGTAAGCAAAGCCGACGCGTGGTGCGATGTTCAGGTTCGCAGGGTTGGTATAGATGGATCCGATCGTGTCGGCCGTGTCATGCAGAACGTCGCGCACCGTGGCCTGCAGACCGTCAATTTCTACCGGCACACTGGCGCGTTCGTACCGCAGGCCCGCAGTCAGGTTCAGGCTCTGGCTGGCACGGTAGGTGTCTGTGATGTAGGCCGACTCCATGTGCTGCCGCCAGTGCCTGCGCGGGTTCGAACCCGGCAGCGCAATCTCAACAGCGGACGGCCTTGCCGCCAGGAAATTTGCCACGGACGTGAACTGGTAGAAGCCATTCTGTGACTGCGCGGCCTGCTGCGGAAACAGGATCTGCTTCTCGTCAACACCGAAGGCCAGGGTGTGCCTGCCCGCGGTAAGGGTGAGATCGTCGCTGCCCTGAAACAGGTTAAGCACGTTAACATTCGGACCGAAGCGCATGGGGCCAATCATGGCAAGCCCGGTAATGCTGATGGATCCAAACGGATTGCCAGGGACAAACGACAGCGAGGGGTCTAGATTCTGCAGGATGTTGTATTCCAGCGTGTAGTACGAGCGGTTGTAGCTTGCACGCGCTTCGTTTACCAGTCGCTGCGAAAAGCTGTGCGTCATCTGTACCGTGGCGTACTGCGCACGCGAGCGATTGTGGCTTGCGGAAAGCTGCAACGAATCTGGCGTGCGTGCGTTGGCGTTATCGAACTGGAAGCGCGCGAAGTACGACGTTCGATCGGACCGCTGATGATCAAAACGAACCACAAAGAAGTTTTCGTCGGTTACGCTTGTATTTGTCGACTGGTAGTAGCCCGTACCGTCGCCGAACACTGTGCTGTTTGGTGACGGAATGATTGCGAGAAACGGCCTGACCGCCGCCACTGCAGTCGCACGCGCTGTCGCATTCGGTACCAGCGCCTGCGTGGTAAGACCGAGGTCTTGCCGAAGACCTTCGTAATTGCCAAAGAAGAAGGTGCGTGTGTGGCCAACTGGACCACCTACCGAACCACCGAACTGGTTGCGCTGAAACGCCGGTATCGGCAACCCCTTTGGATCGAAGTAGTTTTTTGCGTCAAGTGCCGAATTCCGCACGAACTCAAACAGGCTGCCGTGCAGTCGATTGGTGCCGCTGCGGGTGATCTCATCGATAATGCCGCCGCTGGTGCGTCCATACTCCGCGCCATACCCGTTCGTCAGAACGCGGAACTGAGCAACCGAATCCACGCCAGGAATGACCCCGGAAGCTCCACCGGGCGTGTTGTTGTAGGCATCGTTGACGTCGGTCCCATCCAGCAGGAACTCGACCTGATTTGGTCGGCGTCCTTCGATGGAGATCTGTCGCCCAAGCCCCTGTGAGTCAGGGTTGGTACGCCGCGAGGGGACTACGCCTGGTGAGAGCAACGCAAGCTGCGTGGTATCGCGCCCGTTCAGCGGCAGCTGTTCAATGGATCGCGCGCCAGTAACGGCTGACAGGGAAGGGTCTTCTCGCTCCAGCGTGGCTCCCGTGGCTTCAACCGTGACGTTCGCAGTCGCAGCCTGTACCTGCAACTGCACATCAATGCTGGCCCGCTCACCTACCGTAAGCGTCACAGTCTGCAGCGACGTTGCAAATCCGGGTGCTTCCACGGTGATCTGGTACTGGCCCGCAGGCAACTGCGGCACTGCGTAAAGCCCTGCATCGTTCGAATCGGTCGAGCGCTTCGCAGACCGGCTTTGCTCCACCACAGTGACTTTGGCGTGTGCAACCAGGCTGCCGCTGCTGTCGCGCACAATACCCGAAAGGGAAGCGTTTGCACCCTGCGCAAACATTGCCGGCTGGATCAAGACGGCGGCGAGAGGGAGCAGAGCGAGTGTTCGAGAAGAACAGGAGGCGGCGCGTAAACCTTCGAAGCAAGCTGTGGAGCGGCGATTCATGTTTCAAGGATAGAGTGCGGGCCTGCCTTTGCATACAAGCCCGCACAGCTCAGCCTGAAACGGCGCAAATGTCACGCGGTCCGGTGAATGGTGACCGCATTGGCCTGGTTGATGGAGTTCAACAGGACGGACGAGACATTTACATGGGCAGGCCTGGTTACGGCCCACACGATGGCGTCCGCAACGTCGTCCGGCGTCAGCGGGGTGACATTTGCGTACACCTTGGCAGCACGTTCCTTGTCGCCGCCAAAACGCACCTCGCTGAAGCGCGTCTCCACCATGCCGGGATCGATGCTGGTCACCCGCAAAGCGGTACCCAATAGATCGATACGCATGCCTTCGCTCAGCATCTTTTCCGCGGCCTTGGTGGCACAGTACACAGACCCGCCGGCGTAGGCTAAATAACCCGCCACCGAACCCATGTTGACGACGTGGCCCGCACCACGTTCAACCATGCCCGGCAGAACCGCCCTGGTCACATAAAGTAGACCCTTCACATTGGTGTCGATCATCTCGTCCCAGTTGTCGACATCGTCCTGGTAGATCTTCTCCAGGCCCCGCGCCAAACCGGCGTTGTTCACAAGAATTTCGATGTTTCCCCAGGGTTCCGGCAATTGCGCGACGGCGGACTGGACTTCCAGACGGTCCTGCACGTTCAACGCGATGCTGTGCACATCAGGAGCTCCGGCTGCAAGCAGGTCGTCGCGCATTGCCTCCAGGGAATCTGTGGAACGCGCACAAAGCAAGAGACGTGCGCCTTCTTTCGCGAGTGCAAATGCCGTGGAACGTCCGATGCCTGCACTGGCCCCGGTGATGAATGCGACTTTGTCCTTGATGCTGATGCCCATGGTGTCCTCGGTGGGTGAGATGCATCTGGGCCCGGTGTTCGAAACAGCTATTTCGCGCAAGACAAAGAGGGCTGCCAGACGGCAGCCCTCTCTGCAGAACCGTTCAGCTTTACTGCGCGCTGTCGGTTGGTGCCTGCGTCTGAACGCCGATCGATGGGCCGGAGACGACCATCTCTACACGGCGGTTCTGCGCCTTACCTGCAGCGGTGGCGTTATCCGCAACCGGGTGCGACTTGCCGTAGCCAATCGCTGTGATGTTGGCGGGGTTCACGTTGTTGCTGACCAGGAAGGCCTGGGTCGCATTTGCGCGGTCCTGGCTCAGCTTGACGTTGTACTCATCGCCGCCGACTGAGTCGGTGTAGCCCTCAATTTGCAGCTTCAGGTCTGGATACTGTTGCAGGATGACCGAGACCTTCGCCAGGGAGATCTTTGCGTCTTCCTTCAGGTTGCTTTTGCCCGTATCGAACAGGACGTCGCCCAGTGTGACCACCAGACCGCGTGCCGTTTCCTGCGTTGCCAGCACGGCGTTCAACTGTGCCCGCAGCTTCTCACGAATGGCGACGACCGACTGCTGGGCTGCCGCAGCCTTTGCAGCAGCATCTGCAGCCGCTGCGTTTGCGCTGGCTGCCTGTGCTTCTGCACGTGCGCGTTCGGCTGCTTCACGATCTGCTGCCGCACGTGCGCGCTCTGCATTCAAGGCTTCCTGCTGGGCAGCAAGCTGCGACTGTGCTGCCTGCGCTTCAGCCACCTGGCGAGCATCCACCTGGGCCTGCTGCCGTTCGCCTTCGCGCTTACGCAGGGACGAGATGCGGGCGTCCTCAGCACGCTGCACGGCATCGCGTGCATAGGTGATTTCCATCTTCACGTCACGATGCTTGTTGCGATCCATGTCGTCGGCGTTCTGCAGAGCGGTCTTCACCTGCGCGAGGATATCCGGCGCGTACTGCTCTGCTCCAGCCAGACGCGCAATGTTGTAGGCGTTGTGTGCTTCGTACAGCTCAAGGGGACTGTGCTCATCGCGCGTAATTGGGTCCAGGACCGTCTTCGAGCCGGACGTCTCTGCGTACAGACCCTTCGGTAATAGGGTGTAGTGCGCATTCACTTTGCCCAGAACGCCCTGCGTTTTGTCTTCGATAATGTGGTTTTCCATCACGACGATGTCGCTGGGCACCTTCACTGCAAAGTAGGGCTCTGCCGTGA
>JBPBPZ010000352.1:0-54597 GCA_050954525.1 Janthinobacterium lividum | reverse complement strand
TTGTCCAACACGCAGGCTGACGCATCCCAACAGCATGATTTCCACCAGCCGCGCACCTACATCGAAGCGTGAGTAGCACATCTCCGGCTTATTCTGCTTCACCGCAGTAAGCCACTCCTGCGCGTGAGCCAGAACATTTGCGGCGTTACCCGCGTTGGTCGCAGTTCCGGGGTCAACAGCGGGTGCCGCGTACGGGTTGCGGGGGATGCGTTGCGGGAAGTGCGCCATGGCAGGATGCCGCAGGTAATGAATGAATTCCTTGTCGCCTTTCAGCTTGACGAAGAAGTTGGTGCCGTAGTCGTCTGGCAGAAAAACCAAACCGCCATCGCCAATAAGCAGGCAGCCACTGTCCGGCACCTTGCCCTGCTGCGCCACGATGTCGGCGGTCAGTTCGGCAGGCGGTTTGTTCGTAAGGTCGTGGCCGCCGCGAGCGTTGGGGTCCGGTTGGCCGCCGTCGTACCACCACAGGGTCGTTGCATCATGCTCCACCTTGCGCGAGTGGTGGAACATACGCGGGTGATCGAGGGCAATCTGTACGGTGCGTTTCGGAAACTGGAAACGTATCTTTGAACCGACTGGATAGGTTTCCCTGTTCATTCGGCCCAGCGGCATGGCCTCGATCTCGGTTGGGTAGCCGAGGTCCAGGGCACGAAATGACACATTCACGGTGTGGCAAGCCATGTCGCCCAGCGCGCCTGTGCCAAAATCCTGCCACCCACGCCAGTTGAACGGCTGGTAAATACCTCGATCGCCTGGTTTGCTAGGTCCTTTGTACGGCCGCAACGCTGCGGGGCCAAGCCAATCGTCCCACTCAAGGGTTGGGGGTACCGGATCTTCGCCGACCGGGCGATCCATGGCCTGCGGCCAGATGGGGCGATTGGTCCAGACATGCACCTCATGTACCTGGCCGATGAGTCCGTCCTGGATCGTCTCCACAGCACGGCGCAGACCGTTTGCGGCACTGCCCTGGTTACCCATTTGCGTCACCAGTTTACGGTCATGGGCCATGTTGCGCAGGTACCGCGCCTCGTAAATGGTTTGCGTAAGCGGCTTCTGGCAAAACACCGCCTTGTTCTTCTTCATGGCCAACGTCGCGACCATGGCATGCAGGTGGTCCGGCGTGGACACGGTCACCGCGTCGATGCGGTCGCCCATCTGCTCCAGCATCTGCCGGTAATCTTTGTAGAACTTAGCGTCAGGATATTTCTTTGTCTGTATGGCGTACGCTTCGGATCCAGTGTCCACGTCGCAGAGCGCCACGATGCTTTCCCCGGCGCAGGCGTCTGTGTCGCTACGCCCTTTGCCGCCTATTCCGACGCAAGCAATGTTCAGCTTGCTGTTGAGGTGCTGCCCGCGCACTAGCGCCGGTGCCCCAAACGCCAAGGTGCCCACAGCCATCGAACCTGCTTGCAAGAAGCGGCGCCGGTCGAAGTGCGCGGAGGTGCCTTTAGAAGCGATAACAGGAGTGAGTTTGACAGTTGATTTCGACACCCGCAAAGGATACACGGTCCCAAGCTAACTTCTAGCGTAAGCGTAGTTTGAATTTGCTGATTTCTAAGCTTGTGCTTTCCAGGCACGCGCTTACGCGGTTTAGCTTGAAACTTTGCGCCGGTTTAAACCACACATCGGCACCTGAGCTCTCATGCCGCTACAGGTGAGAAAGCACACGATGAGACAAGGCTTACGGTGAGTTTCACGTGCGTACCTAGCGACAGGGTCCGCAAACTAACACCAAACCTGAGACAGACGAGTGTGTTCACAGACGCGGACCTTTCCAGAAACGCGGGCATCCGGCACGTTCCAGCCGCCAGACGAATCGACGATGGATGCGCGGCAAGGGAGCCCGCATCCATGACCGAAAAGCGAAAGAACAAGCCTCGTTCCACCCGGACGACCCTGCGCCTGCCCGATCTCGATCATTCCAAAAGTTCCGTTCTCCAAAGCCTTGGTTCGGCTGCCTCGAAGCGGACCTATGGCGCTGCAATCGAGGACTTCATCACCTGGTACTGCTCGGAGCCGCGGCTTGCCTTTGGCCGGACTGTAGTTCTCAGGTACCGCTATGAACTGGAGGCGCGGCGCTTAGCGCCTGCCACGATCAACCTCAGACTCGCCGCCGCCAAGTTCTGAAAGAACCTCGTTTCGAAGGAGGTCGGCAATGTGGTTGTGGAGTTCGGAAGTGGCGCACAACAGGCAATGATCGACCGATATGTAGCCGGAGAGGATGTTCCCTACGAACAGTTGCGGGCTGTGTGGACAGATACGTTTGGCTGGCTTCCTACAGTCACAAGCGTTGGTTATCTCAACGTCTATGCAGCTATCCGGGCGATCAACACGAGCCGACCACCCAACGAGCACATTCGCGTGTGGCTTGGGGAACCTTAGTCGACTGGTCCAGTATTAGAACTGCGGCAGATCTTCCCCAACTCACTCAGCATGACCTTCACCTGAGGGATTATATAAAGCAATGCGTTAGCGCCACTATCAAGAGGTGGTCCTATCCAAGCTGACGCAATCAGCTGATACACCTGATCTCTACCTTGATGAAAGCTTTAGGCGTGAGATCAACCGTCGAAGCCTGATCTTGTCTGGGACCCCTCTCACGGACACCATGCCTCCAGTCTCTCCGAACTACCTCACGAAGTAGTCAGGGCGTTGATCCTGACCCTATGAGAAGGATTCACAAATGGACCCCAATAAGGGTTCGCGGCAACAAACAGGCTGACGTTTCCGAAAACCTGACTAATGAGATGGTCCGCCGCTTGATTCCTAACCCGTTTAGAGGGACCGTGGTGGCAGCTTTTACAGGGAGGATCATCGACATGCAGATACATTCGGTTGGCATCGATCTGGGTAAGACTACATTTCACCTTGTCGCACTGGGTGCAGCTGGGAAGGTGCTGGTGCGGAAGAAGTTCACGCAGAAGCAGCTACTAACGTTCACAGCGAACATGCAGTCGTCGTTGATCGGGATGGAAGCCTGCTCCGGAGCTCACTTTCTTGCTCGAGCCCTGCGGAGTCAAGGCCACGATGTGCGACTCATCGCAGCGAAGTTCGTGAAGCCTTTCGTGAAGTCGAACAAGAACGACTTCATCGATGCGGAAGCGATCGCCGAAGCCGTCGAGCGCAAGAACATGCGCTTTGTTCCGATCAAGACAGACGACCAGCTTGACCTGCAGGCGATCCACCGAGTGCGCGACCGACTTGTCTCGCGGCGCACGGCAGTGATCAACCAGTTGCGGGCTTTCCTGCTCGAACGCGGCATGGTGTTTGCGACAACGCCAGCCAAGCTCAAGGCTGCCATGGCTGACGTTCTGGAGAACGCGGATGCTGACCTGACACTCCAGATGCGCAACCTGATCAGCATCCTGTGGGACGAGTGGAAGCTCGTCGAAAAGCAGGTCGAGGAACTCACGACGCAACTGGAACAGATCTCCGACGCAGATGCCGACTGTACCCGTATCCGCAAGATCCCCGGCATCGGTCCGGTCGTGGCAACGGCCATCGTAGCTGCCATCGGCAACGGAGCCGCGTTTCACAAGGGACGCGAGTTTGCAGCCTGGCTCGGCATCGTGCCACGACAGTACTCGACTGGCGGCAAGGCGAAGCTGCTCGGCATCAGCAAGCGCGGCAACGTCTACCTCCGCAAGATCCTGATACACGGTGCACGTGCTGCCGTGTTGAGGATCAAGCGCGACCGGGCACCGATCGGAGCCTGGCTCGATGCACTTGACTCCAGAGCACCCAAGAACGTCGTCGTTGTCGCCATGGCCAACAAGCTGGCACGGATCACGTGGGCGGTGCTCTCAAGCGGCAACGAGTACAGGCCGGTCACTGTGCCAGCCTGAGTAAGCGCGGAAAAGACGCCTTCGGCTTGGAAGCGCGAACGCGCTCCCACTTTCCCGCACTACGACGACGAGTTTCATAATTTACCCACCGAAGTCTGCACAGGTGTAGCAAGGACGAAAGAACAGTCACAACGGCGTGTCTCAAGCCTGATCCCGGAAATGGTCTTCAACGACCGACCGACTTTGAAGGAAAGACACGCGCGCAACTCATCCTGGCCAGGAGAACCACTCTCCACTTAAAGGCCGTATACATTTGCGCAGACTTGTCTTCTCGACCAAACTTCCCCTTGCAGTCCTGCGGCGGACCATACATTGCGAGGAGTCTCATCCTAAGCTGCTACTTCAGGTGTATTTCCACACCACTCGTCACCTCGCCCTCGTGGACAGACGCCTGCGTGGTCCCGTGCAGCTTGGAACCATAGTTGTTGAAGACCAGTTTGTACTCACCATCGGGTATGTTTCCAAGTAAGAACGCGCCTTTATGAACATCGGCACTGAAGCTTGTGCGCACCTCTGGACGGTATCCTCCCTTCGGATAGGCGAAGACCGTGCCTTCAGCGGCTCGGCCTTCTTGGTCAATTACATGTCCACGGATCCCTCCCGAAGGACCTACAACCACATTTAGATGGCATGCCAATCCGGTGCCGTCATTAGGCGGGATGACCACCGAAAGCTGTTTGTCTTCCGAAAAAAGAAGGACTGTGTGCGCAGGTAGATCGAATGCCGCACTATAGGTGCCAGCCGGGAGCGTGTCGAAGGCATATCTCCCGTCGTCATCGACAATCGCGTGAAACCGCGCATGGTCACCTGCTGAAACAATGGCCACGCCTACGCCTGGAAGCGGGCGTCGGTCGTATATGTCTTTACCTGCGGTTACGGTCACCGTCCCATGCAGATCAGGTTGGCGGCCTCGCGCTACCGCCGTACGAAGCTCGCTTAGAATGACCCCTGCACTTAACTCAGGCTGCGTGCCGGAACAAATACTGGTGCCCAGGTGTGCCGATAGCAGTTCTGGCGGAACTGCAGTGGCATCAAGCTTATAGGCATTCACAAGAAACTTTTACCTGCTTGGAAGTCGTAACCACAATCCCCGCCACTACTCCCGGTTCGAACCTCAACAATCTCGCCTCGTACTTGATCACCGGCGAAGCTTTCATCCACACGAATACGGAAGATTCGACTCCCCCCGGCAATGTGATACGGAATCTGAACAGTCCGGGATTCCAGCACCTCGCCGGGAAACATTGTTCCGGATGGTTTAGCTGCACCGCACCTTTCCTCTCGGCCTACGCAGCTACAAGCGCGAGTAACAGAGCTCACCGCGCATAGCACAATCGTCAAGAGCCAGTAACGTAAACGTAGCATCGCAAACTCCAGGCAGAGCAGAAATCTACCACATCTAATCGGCAGATGATTAGCGACTTCATTCACATTGTTCAGATGAAGTAATGTCAGCAACTTACCGCGACTCGATAGAATTCAGACGCTCAGTGGACCCACAAACGGCGTTATCGAGCACGACCTTCTAGTAGCTTCTGAAGGGACCGGGTTGAGTTACACCCTACCTGTCGTCCGCAGAGAACACGTATACGAGTGAAGCTTTTTCTCCTCACCTAAGGCCTTCCTTGATTGGAAAGTGCTTCTTGTAAGCTGCTTAGGTTCGCCAACCATCGCAGATGCACCACCTGGGCTGTCGAGTCATCCTGCCCATCCAGTACAACGACACGATGAAACGCGACTTCAAGATTCCGTCTAAGCGCTTCCGCATGTAGCCGATCTCTTGGCGCATGCTGGTGGATTCCTCAACTAAATCGATGCTAGCCACAGAGGGGTCAGTTTTCGCGATATCGGTGGTAGCGGCGCGACTTTGAGGAAGCGTTCTTGAAAAGCCGTGTAGGGCGAGTGCACATCTGCCCGTCTGGCTAGTCCGCTAGCTCCATCTGCCGATGGTCTTCTCATGGGCGCAAGCACCACAACAAGAAACATCCAGGACCATCCAAGCTGTTCCGGTTGCGGAACGCTGCTGGAACCCACTGAGGATCAGGTCAATCAAGCAGTCGACGAGGTGTTCACAGCCTCTTTGGCCGATGCTCATAAAGCCCGCGGCGTTTGCCCGCTGTGCGGCCTAGCGCAGGCCGTGCCCTTCTGGAATCGCCGGACCGTGTTGTTTGGTTTGTTCGCAATTTGTCTCTTGGCTATCGCAGTAAACACTGCCACCCGATACCGCACCTTCCGCACAGAACGCATGGCCGCAGCTTCTGACGCGCTTGCTCAAGCGAGAAAGAGCAGCGCAGCAGTCCAGTTGATCGGGGCACCCATCGTCCTGCTGCCAGGACTCGACGGAAGTGTCACACACGATGAGACCGGTTGGACAGAAGTGCGGCTAAGCATTCCGGTACGCGGGCCGAAAGGCACCGGGGTTCTGCAGGCGATTGGAGGCCACGAAGGAATTTCCGGTCCCTGGGTGTTCAGTCCCTTCGATTTGATCGTCGGAGAGCAATACAAGCGAGTGGACCTCGTATCCGGACGCATTCGGTTTGCCGAACCTGACGGGTATCTGGAACTGCATGCGGCTGCAGCGCTTCGTCCGGAGTACCTCAGCACAGGAGTACCAGTGGCTCGGATGGATGGGACCTATCCCTGCGTTGCGGCGACTGTGACAGCAGGACTCCCTCAAGCGTCACTCGGCAGGTGCGGAACGCCAGTCGGACAGGAACAAAGCGTCGATCGGTTCACGGTGGATCTGCGGTATGGGGCGTTTGTGCTCCAGCAGTCTGACTTGGCGGTTGCGCCAGCCAAAGTCGCCTTCAACCGCTCGTACCGGAGTGACGACTGGCTTGGCGCGAACCGGTCACACGCTTTCGGCAGAAACTCCAATCATCCTTTCGACGTGGCGCTGATCGGCGCGAGAAATCCCTACACCTACGTAGACCTTGTGCTCGAGGACGGTGAGTTCCTCCGCTTCGACAGGATCTCCAGAGGCACAGGATATGCCGATGCGGTCTACCTGCATTCGGAAACTTCGACGCGGTTCTACAAGGCCACGGTCCGGTGGAACGGACATGGATGGACGCTGGACTTGGCCGATGGTTCCCGAATCGAGTTTCCGGAATCCTACAATGCCACGAACCTGGCTCAGGGTGCCCCTAGATCGATGGTGGATGCTTCAGGTCGGGAAATTACGCTGCGCAGGGACAAGCAGAGGAATCTGCTGTCGGTCGAAGCAGACCGGCCCCTCCTGAACCTCACCTACGACAAGGAAGCGCGTATCGTTCGCGCAGAGGGCACCGAGGGTAGTTGGGCCAGCTATACCTACCAGGGCGGATTGCTGACTGATGTCGTTCTGTCCTCTGGGGTTGAAAGGCACTACTGTTACGAGGGCAATCTAATGACTTCCATTTCGGATGAGCATGGCCGAATGCTGCTGCGAAACACCTACGAGAACGGCCAGGTCGTTCGACAGGAATATGCCGGCGGATTCGTCTACAAGTACGCCTATACCCTCGACACGACCCGGCACTACGTCAAGAAGGTTGTGGTCACGTCGCCTGATCAAAGCCTGCGAGAAGTCACAGTTGATTCTGTGCCGGAGTCAGTTCGAGCGGGTTTGCCCGCATGAGTTCAGGAGCTAGAACGCTAAACGGATCTTCCTAATTGTTGCAGTTACTTCTGCTAACCGGATTTGCGGGGAACGGTAGAGCGAGGCGGCCAGCATATCGTGATCCCATGATCGTCGCTGGCTCCAGCGGTATGTGTCCGCCTTAGTAGTTGCATCGTTGCTGTTGTACAAACGACTAGAGATCAACAGGAATTTGCTTATGTGCGACATGAGATAGCGAGCTCACGCACTGTTACACCAAAGACCGGGATGGTACCCGACGCATCGACCGTTACCGCTATCGCCTATGCCGTAAGCAGACCCATCTACGTAAAGAAGGAGGTTGACGGCGAGCAGCCGTTTCGTGCTGGTCTAAAAGGCGGAGTCTGGACCGTGCTGGTAACTCTTCACTGCTCATACTGTGATGGAAGCACCTCATAGTTCAAGTTGAGAGGGCTACTGGCAAAGCGTTTATGTCAGCCCTTCCGAGTGAAGAAGCTACGATGTCTTGCTCCTCATGGAGAACGGTGTTTTAGGAAACAGATTGGTTTCTCAGTCGTGTCGTCACGTTGCTCGGAATCCAACGAATACAAGCCCTGCGGTCATAAGGATGATGGTGAGAGGAACGGCGAACCACCACTTGAGCTTGCTGAGCAGCGAGGAGGCCAAGGACGCAAGAGACCACGGCGCACACAGCTCCGATAGATTATGGCAGCAGCCATCCAAATAGGAGAAGCAGACTGACGATAGCCAGCTTGTTCGTACGAGCATAACCACATCGTAGCGGCTATTCCCGCGAAACGGTGTTATCGGCAACTCCGCGTGGCTGTTTCGAAAGTCCGACTTAACAATACGAACGCGCTGTCGTTCGTAGCCCTGATTCAGCCAGTCTCATCGATGTAGAGTGTGCGGTACCCAGCGCGTCAATGTACTTCGGCACGAACTGCGACCGAGCTCGATACCCTGAAGCAGCTTGATGGATCAAGGCGATCAGACTAGCTGCTATCAGCACTCCACTTACGGCTTGCAGTACTCTTCCGATGACCCTACGACGTTGAACATTCGAGTAGGTGGCGTAAGTGCCGACAGCAAAAACGCGAGTTGCAGACAGATTCGAATCAGAAGATGGGAGCGCATGCAGAACATTCTAGGTCGACCCGCATGATCTTCTCTAACGCAGAGGACCGACGCGTTTGACGGCGCAGCGCAAAAAAGATGTTTCTTAGGCATCGCCGCAATTCCAGCAACGGGGATTGCACCCTCGTTACAATCTCACGTAGAACGGCGTTGGCATCGAACAGGCCGACGTTGCCGACAAACCGATTTTCAATGCGTTGGACAGGATGAGCCACCACAAGAGGGTTATTAGTACTGAGAACGTCTGACACCGTGGTCACAAGTAGTTGCTCACTTCCATTAGATTCTGATCGGGATCTCTGAAATACACAGATATCATTTCTCCCACCGCGCCATTACGCTTAATTGGCCCCTCTTCAACGGGCACTCCCAGCTAACGAAGCTTGTCAAGTAGAGCCTCAATCGACTCGTCTGTTATCAAGCAGAAATCACCGGAACCCGGAGTGGGAGCGTGCGTCTTCGGTTCAAATGTTTGGTCAAGCTCATGGACATTGATTTTGTAAGCCTTGCGGCGCGAAGATCAAGCACTTGGGGCAAGAAACGGGACGCCAGCGGCTACAGAGAACAACAAGGTGTAATGGCGGAGGATGGGGGATTCGAACCCCCGATAGAGCTTTTGACCCTATAACGGTTTAGCAAACCGCCGCCTTCAGCCACTCGGCCAACCCTCCGCGGCGTTCCGGCTGCGGGCACGTGGCACCGAAGCGGCAGAACAGCACTGATTATAGCGTGGACTTCTTCCGAATGGCGTCACCCACCACACCAGAGTTCTGGCCCTGTACATTCACATACATCTGATGAGAGAGAACGCGCCCCGGTCGAACGGCAAACTGCGCATGCTGCCGCTGCTGGCAGCGACCTACTTTATGGTCTCAGGCGGACCCTATGGCCTCGAAGACATCATTGGGTTTGCCGGCTATGGACGGGCACTTTTGCTGCTTTTGCTGCTGCCCCTGGTGTGGAGCCTGCCTACCGCGCTCATGATCGGCGAACTGGCGGCAAGCGTGCCGGAAGAGGGCGGCTTCTACGCCTGGGTGCGGCGCGCCATGGGGCCGTTCTGGGGTTTTCAGGAGGCGTGGCTGTCCCTGTCTGCCTCCGTGTTCGACATGGCCATCTACCCGACCATCTTTGTCTCCTACCTTGCACGGATCGCCCCCTCGATGACACGCGGGCATCGCGGCCTGCTGCTTGAGGTAGCGGTGGTGGTCCTTGCGGCCCTTTGGAACTTACGCGGAGCGGTTTCCGTGGGCAGGGGCTCTGTTGGGATGTGGCTGATCGCCCTGTGCCCATTTCTTGCGCTGACCGTCTTCGCGGTATGCACGGGAGCGCACACACCTCATGCGGCCCTGGGACCGCCTGCGCATCTCGATCTCTCAGCGGCGGTTCTAGTTGCCATGTGGAACTACATGGGCTGGGACAACGCCACCACCATCGCCAGCGAAGTGGAAGACCCGCAGCGCACCTATCCGCGCGTCATGCTGCTGGCCGCTGGCATGGTCATGCTGACCTACCTGGTACCCATTGCGGCGGTCGCCTGGGCAGGCATTCCGGCGGACCGCTTCTCGACCGGTGCGTGGGTCGACGCGGCGCATTTGCTGGGTGGGTCCGCGCTGGCCGTAAGTGTGGTTCTGGCCGGATCGCTGGATAGCGTGGGCACGTTCAACGCACTGACGCTGAGCTACACGCGATTGCCCTACGCCATGGCGTGCGACGGTCTTCTGCCCCGCGCACTGACACGGCGCAACCGCGCCCATGTACCGTGGGTCGCCCTCGTTGTATGCGCCACCTGTTGGGCGCTGGCGCTGAACCTTTCGTTTGAGCGCTTGATCAGCATTGACGTTCTGCTGTGGGGCATGTCACTCATGCTTGAGTTTGCGGCACTGGTCATTCTTCGTCGGCGTGAACCGGATCTTCCGCGGCCGTTCCGTATCCCCGGCAGGACCTGGGTAGCCGTTACTCTTGGAGCCGGGCCGGTCACGCTCATCCTTTTTGCGTTGTGGGCGGCGCGTGCCGAACATGTTGGGCCTGTACCTGCATCCGTCTTTGCACTTGCAATTGCAGCGCTTGGCTTGCCGCTCTACCCGCTTGCAAAGCGCTGGTTTAGCGCTCCGATACAAACAGGATAGTAGTTCTACCTCAATTTATCGGTCCGATCAGCTGGCTGATGCAAACAGCAAAGGAGGTAGACACATCGGTCTACCTCCTTGCTTACTCGGCGATCATCATGCACTTAGACTACTTACATTCTTCCTGCTGCACTTTATGCAATGACCTGCTTGCGACGGCGTAGCATCGTGCCAGCGCTGAGCATGCCTGAGGCAAGCAGCACGAGGCTGGAAGGCTCAGGCGTAACTGCTACCGACGGCGCAAAGGTGGCAGAGAACGCCAGGTCCGGTGTAAAGGCGCTGCTGAACTTGTCGCCAGCCGGATCGCAATCAGAAGTGTCATACAGGAACTCTCCACCAGAGTAGCTGTTCTTCAGCGTACCGCCAAAGGTAGCCAACTTCACGGGATTGGTGTTCACACCGAAAGTGGTTAAGTAAGCAAAGTAGTTTGTGCCGGCTGTCGTGTTCACTGACAGATTGCTGAAGGTGTTCGTACCATCTACCAGGCCATACTGGGCTGAGTACAGAGCGCTACCCGGCGTGGTGCCCGCGATGGGAGCAATGACCAGCCGCACGTTCGATCCAAGAATTACATTGATCGACGAGAAGCTTACCGATGTGAGCATGCCGCCTGGCGAAACGAATGACTCACCAAAGCTGGGTGTCGCATAGCTGCCGAAGTAGCCGACGGATGTATTTGCAGAACCGGTTGTTCCAATCACAGTGGCAGAGGCTGTAGGCGCTTTGACAACCAGCAGAAGGGCGAAAAGGGAGAAGAGAATGCGAGAAAACATGCGGAATGCTCCTTGAAGAGTGTCCGCATGCCCAAGCGCACGGACCTCGTTTCTGTTGAACTAAACGCAGACTAGCAGCGGGGAACGACGCCTCTGCGACGATGATTGTCCCGCCCCGCAACACATCCCAGAAGGGAACCAAATCCTGAGAAATTGTGGAAAACTCTCAGTCCGCCTACTCGCAACACGAACGCGAAACTGGTGCCTGACGCGTCGCGGCATGCAGTGCCTGCGCGTGCTCGGCCAGCGAACATGCTGTCAGGCGACAACGACGTCTATGCTTTATCCAGCAGATTGGATCTGCTGTGTTGCACATGAAGCGCTGCGCAAGCTATGGATCGCCCGCTCCCTTCAGAAGACTTGGAGACATGCTTGAAACCGATCTGGTCACAAACAGAAACACAAGGCACACAGACATCTGCCCAGGTGAACAGCCCCTTGGACCAGTACAGCGCCTTGGTCAACAGGCTGGTGTTGCTGGTGGTCGTGCTGTGCTGTGCGTGGATTTTTTCGGTGCCATTGCGCTCTCACGGTTCCCTGCTCGGCTTTGCGCAGGACGACCTGTATTACTACCTCAAGGCTGCGCAGAATCTTGCCTCGGGTCACGGTTCAGCTTTTGATGGAACCACGCTGACGAACGGGTACCACCCGCTTTACTTCCTGATGTGGACCTGCGCATCGTTCTTTGTCCACAGCCTGCGCGGCATCTTCCGCTTGCTGTGGGTGCTTGACGTGGTCAGCGCCGTTACGATCTTTCTTGCAGCACGACGCATCTTCCGCCGGATCTCTGCGAATGCGGTTTTATCCAATGCGTTCGCCGTCATCGTCATGGCTCCATGCATCGCCACGATCAGTTTTCAAATGGAAGTAACCCTGGCACTCCCATTCGGATTCGCCTTCTTAGCAACGGGGTTTGTTCCGCCAGAGCTTTACACCTCGCGCCGGTGTGCGCTGCTCGGTCTACTAGGTGCCTTGACCATGCTGGCCCGGCTTGACGCCGGGATTATCGTCTGCCTATTTCTACTTGGGCTGTTGATTGTGCGGGCCATGCGGTCTGTGCTGACGGTGCCGAACATAGCCGCATTCTCGCTCACATCATTGCCGCCCCTCTGCATTTACTTCTTCCTAAACGTCCACTACTTTCACGAGTGGCTGCCCATCTCCGGATCGGCCAAGCAGCTTCGGCATGGATGGAAGCCGGATGTTACCCAACTCAGGCTATCGTTCGCCGGTTTTTCCCTGGTCTTTCTGGCAATCCTGATCGTCGGTTGCTTCGCTGCTTTGCGTATGAGGAAAAGGCTTCGGCCTCAGGAGCAGACGCTATGCATCGCTGCACTGGGAATGCCGATCACGTTCTACACCCTTGAAATTTTTGTAAGTGTCTGGAAGCTGTGGGGTTGGTACATGTATGCCCTCAGGTTCTCGTTGCTATGCTGCGCGGCCCTGGCGCTGATAGGTTTGTGCGGGTACGCCGCACAGGGCAAGTGGCCTCTGCTTGGGGTTGCGCAGCAGGAACGATGCGCGTGGGTGTTGCTCGTGGTAGCGCTCATCATCTTGACGCGGACCCACTACAGGCTTGATGGCGTCATGTTCAAAGTTGCAGAGCAGGCAACACAGCTGAACACCTTTGCCGCAACACATCCTGGTCGATATGCCATGGGTGATCGTGCCGGCATGTTCGGGTACCTGTCCGCATTGCCGCTGATCCAGACAGAAGGTCTGATGATGGATCGAGGATATCTGCAGCACATTCGCCGCGAGGATGACCTGGTGACCACCCTGGCGCGATACCACGTCGATTACTACGTGCAGTTCGTCTTTGACAACGATCTGCGCGAGCGCGTGCAGGGCAACTGCTTACGCGCTCAGGAACCGTCCCAAGCCGGTAAGGACGCCATGCGGATGCGCTCCACACTGTGTAGCGCACCCGTTGCCGTAATCCCGGGAAGGGACGGCACAGACTTCGTGTACCGCATCTCTCAGCAGTTCCAGGCGCGTGCTACCAGCTCGGACTGGCAAGCTCCATCTGCAACATGGGACCGCCCAGATACAGAAAGCTATTGATTTTAAGAAAGGTAGGTGCCGCACCAGAGGTAATCCAGGCGGTTAGATCCGGCGGTTCTTTTCCAATGATGGGCGCAACAACACCTGCAATGCCACCGATGTCGATGTGCAGGCGATACTTTGCCGCAGACCTGGCTACGCCGCCAACGTGGTACGTATCAGAACCTTCAGGATGGATCGCCAACTTCACCAATCGCGGTTTGGGGTTGGTCACCAGGTAACCCACTTTGATCTCTTCGCTGCCTTTCGGCATGTTCTGCAACAGCATGGGCATCATGCCGTTTCCAAGATCGGCAGGCAGGTCCATGTGCTCAGTTTTGAGCTCATCCTTGCCGTCTTTACACTCGCAATAAGTCACATCCCCCTTGGCTACATCGATGGTCACATCAGAAGGCGTGGGGAAGGTGGGGCCCTTCTGCACGTGATGGTCGCTTAGGAGGCGGAACACTGAGGTTTGGGTGTAGACCGTAGTGTCGTCATCCACGGAGCCGTCGCGAAAATGTATGGTCAGGCGCGATTGCCATGTTTTACCTGTGGACACGTTCACCACGTCTGCCATGCCAAGCAGCTTGCCTTCATCCGAACGGATGGCGAGAAAGGCATGGACTTCGCCCTGGTGGTGCTTCACTTCAAGCGGTTCTGCCGCAGCAGCGCCGGTGACCAGAAGCAAAGCCGCGCATGCGCGAACAATCAATTTTAAGATGGGGATTCCGTTTCCTGAGCAGGACCGTATGCGTTTTGTACGTGTCCAAACCCGATACTATGCCCCGCATCGAGAGATGAATGTCGCCTCTGTGTAATACCCGACATAGACTTGGGTCCGCACGCAATCCAGGTCCGCAATAAAATGGGTCAGTATGCCTTTTCCACTTAAAACCTGTGCCGTGTGCGGCGAAGAATTTGAATTGAAGCCCGACAAGCCTGGGTTTGCCAATCGCTGCCTGGATTGCACCGCCGACGAACAGGAAGCCGCTGCCGACGCCGCGAAAAAGACCGGCATGGACGCGGACGAGCGCAAGTCAAAAAGCGAGATGGATGCCGCCCGCCGCGAAACCATCCGCAACATGCTGTACCGCAAAGACAGCTAAACATCGAACGGTGAAAGTTCTTAAGCCGCGCCTGAAGTGGCGTGCCGAGTCGCTTGGCTATACGTTTCGATTCGCATAGAGTTGAAGCATGCCGTCCAAGTCAATCCTGTCACTTCCGCGCACTTCCGCGCTTGCACTGTCTGCGTGCACACTGGTCCCTGCCGTTCTTTACGGGCAGATTGCGGGTGAATTGAAGGGCCGTGTGGTCGACGCGTCCGGCGCTGTGGTCACGGGCGCACAGGTCACGCTGATCCAAAGCGCGACCGGCATTCAGCAGTCCACAACCACGACAAGCGACGGCATCTACGACTTTACGCAGCTTGTCTCCGGCAGCTATCGCCTGAACGTGGCCGCGATCGGGTTCGCCGGGTACCAGCACAGCGGCGTCACCGTGGCCACGGGCCAGACAGTCGGGCTAGACCTGCCGCTGGCAGCAGCGGGCAATGACACCGTGACCGTTAACACAGACGCCGCCCTGCTGCAGTCGCAGACCAGCAACATTCAGACCACCGTGCCCGGCCGGGCTATTCAGGCGCTGCCGCTGAACACGCGCAACTTCATCCAGTTGACCCAGCTTGCCCCCGGCGTATCTCTGCCGCCTGGCACATTGCTGCCGCGCATCAACGGCGGCCGTCCACGCACGAATGAATACCTGTTCGACGGCATCAGCGCGCTGCAACCAGAGCCGGGACAGGTGGCCTTCTTTCCCATCCTCGATTCCGTTGCGGAGTTCACTGTCGAAGCCAACAACGTGCCCGCGGAGTTCGGCCGCTTCAACGGCGGCGTGGTCAACGTGGCTACGCGGAGCGGCAGCAACCAGTGGCATGGCAGCGTCTTCGAGTACTTCCGCAACGAGGCGCTGAACACCCGCAATTACTTTGCCAGCACGACCGCTGGCAAGCCCGAGTATCGGCGCAACCTGTTCGGCGGGACGCTGGGCGCACCCATCCTGCACGACCGGCTGTTCTTCTTTGGCGATTACCAGGGCATTCTGCAGCGCATTGGTGTCACACGAATTTCTACGGTTCCAACCGTGGCGCAGCGCAACGGCATCTTCACGGGCGTCTGTAAGATTTACAACCCAAACACGACCACCACGGTGAACGGTCGCCTGAGCCGCACAGAGTTTCCGAACGACACCATCAACGTCCCGCTCGATCCTGCAGCCGTCGCCTTGTTGGCCCGCTTCCCGCTGCCTACCTCGACAGGTACGGCCAACAACTACACGCGCGTTGCGAACGATGACGACCACCAGCAGCAGTTCGACACCCACATCGACGGCGCAGTTGGCCTGCATGATCGCGCCTTTGGCCGCTACACCTACTACCACGAGGTGGAGCAGCCAGCGACACCGCTGCCTGACGGCTCCGGAGTCATTACCGGGTCCGTGCTGGGCGCGGGTAATGTCAGCGGCCTGACGCACATCACCGGCCAGCAGATTGTGCTGAACGAAACCCACACCTTCTCGCCATCGGTCGTGAACGACCTGCGCATCGGCTACACGCGTCGCGGCAACACGCAGGCCGGCAGCACGGTGAACGGCACTGCCTCGAACTCGCTCGGCATCCCCGGGATCCCCACCAATGCCAGCTTCAACAACGCCCTGCCGCTGTTCACCCTAACCGGCTTCGCGCAACTCGGGCAAAGCGCCAGCACCTTCGCTCGCTACCAGACTGCCGTGGGCGAACTAAACGACACCGTCGTCTGGACGAAAGGCGCGCACAGCTTCAAGGCGGGCATCGACTCACGCCGCTACGAACTGAATGCGATCGCACCGCCAAACCCGACGGGCTCTTTTGCCTTCACCACCACGGGCACTAACACGACCGCGGCCACAGGCACAGCGGTCAGCACGGGTGGCAACGCACTCGCCAGCTTCCTTCTGGGCCAGGTTGACACCTTTTCCATCGACCTGCAGGCACGCACCATCCGCCCACGCGACTACATCCACGAATTTTTCGTGCAGGACGACTGGCGCGCCCTGCCCAACCTTGTGATGAACATCGGTGTGCGCTACACGCTGCATCGGCCATCCACAGAGACGCACAATCAGGGTGCCGTCTTTAATCTGGCAACGCAGCAGCTGGACTACCTGGGCGTCAACGGCTATCCGCGCACCGCGCGTGAGCTGCACTATGGCAACTTCGCGCCACGCGTCGGCTTTGCCTACTCGCCCGATACGAAGACGGTCATTCGCAGCGGCTTTGGCATCGTCTTCATCGATCAGAGCGGCATCACTACACCCTTCACTACGCCGCAATATCCGTTCATCCAGAACGTGCAGCAAAAGACGACCGACAGCTATAACGCCGCCTTCAAGTTAGCCAACGGACCCAGCGTTTCGCCCATTGCGTACACGCCCGACGCGGGCCTGGGCCAGAGCGTGTACACCGCCAACCGCACGGCTGGCTCTGGCTACGTGGAGCAGTGGAACCTCGCCTTTCAGCGCGCTGTGACTAACAACCTTTCGTTCGACATTGCCTATGTCGGATCGCACGTGGTCCACGTTGGCATACCGGATAGCAATCTTAACCAGTTGACGCCGCAGCAGCTTGCACAGGGATCATCGCTGACCACGCAGGTGGCTAACCCGTACTTCGGCATTCTGCCCGCCAGCAGCCCGCTGGGCACGCGCACGGTCGCCGCGGCGCAGTTGTTGAAGCCGTACCCACGCTTTCAAAACGTCAGCATCTACCGCAACAACACCGGCACCACGAACTACAACGCCATCGAAGCCAAGGTGGAGCAGCGCGTGTCGCACAACCTGTCCTTGCTGTTTGGCTACACGCACAGCAAGCTGATCGATGACGCTTCGTCTGTCTTTTCTTCCACGGTGCTGTCGTCGCCGAACACAAGTTCCCTGGTTGGCGCAGACACCTATCGTCCTTACCTTGAGCGGGATTCCTCCAGCGGCGACATGCCCAATGTCCTCACCGCCAGCGTCGTCTATGCGCTTCCGAAGTTAGCCGGGCACGGCGTGGTGACCGGCGTTCTGGGCGGATGGCAGGTGCAGGGCATCCTGATCATGCAGAGCGGCATGCCAGTCACCGTGACACAATCGACCAACACCAACAGCTTTGCGGGCGTGGCCACGCAGCGGCCCATGCGCATCGCTGATCCGTCGCTGCCCGGCAGCCAGCGCACAACGGCCCGCTTCTTCAACACCGCCGCATTCGCCACCACGCCGCAATTTCAGTTCGGCAACGCTTCGCGCAACCCGGTACGTGGCCCGGCCTACCGCGACGGCGACATCTCCTTCATCAAGAACACCGCACTCGGCGAAAAGACCAAGTTAGAGTTCCGCGCGGAACTGTTCAACGTAAGCAACACACCCGGCTTCGCCCAGCCCAGCGGAGCCTACGGCACCACCGCCTTCGGCAGCATCACCAGCACCGTCACCGATCCGCGCGTGGCGCAATTCGCGCTCCGGCTGAGCAGGTAGTCCAGCCTCAAATTAGAAAAGCCCTGCAGCAATGCTGCAGGGCTTTTTGCTTGGGAACGATGGTGTTAGATGGACGACTGCAGCACGCGGTTCAGCCGCTGCACAAAGCTGGCCGGATCCTGCAGCTGCACGCCTTCCAGCAGCAGCGCCTGGTCCAGCAGCAGGTACGCGGCATCCTGGGTCATTGCATCGTCTGAACGGGCCAGCAGCTTCTTCACAATCTCGTGATCCGGGTTGATCTCGAGCGTGGGCTTGGCTGCGGGCATCTCCTTCTGGCCCATGGCGCGCAGCATCTGCTGCATCTGCAGCGACGGCTCTTCCTCGTCGGAGACGATGCAGGACGGGCTGTCCGCCAGTCGCACCGACGCGCGCACATCCTTCACGCGGTCGCCCAGCGTTGCCTTGATCTTCTCGAGCAACGGCTTGATGGCGTCAGCCTGCTCCGGCTCGACATCGTCTTTGAAGTCTTCGCTGGTGGCGGCCTTGCTGACGGCCTTCAGATCGGTTTCACCATACTTCTCGATGGTGGAGAAGACAATCTCGTCGACATCGTCATCCAGGATCAGGACCTCGATGCCCTTCTTCTTGTAGATCTCCAGCAGCGGCGAGTTACGCAGCAACTGCTCGCTGCCACCAGTGATGTAGTAAAGGCTCTTCTGGTCTTCCTTCATGCGGCCCTTGGCATCGGCAAAGCTGGTCAAGCCCTCGACCGCCGTCGACTTAAAGCGAATCAGGTCCAGCAGCACTTCGCGATTGGCGTAGTCGCTGTACAAGCCTTCTTTCAGCGGACGGTTGTACTGCTCGATGAACTCGCGGTACTTGTCCGCATCGCGTGTGGCAAGGTTCTTCAGCTCACTCAGGATCTTCTTGACGCTCGCCGTCTTGATGGACGTGAGCACGCGATTCTGCTGCAGCAGCTCACGCGAAACATTCAGCGGCAGGTCTTCGCTGTCAATAATGCCGCGCACAAAGCGCAGGTACTGCGGCAGCAATTCTTTGCTGTCATCCAGGATGAACACGCGCTTCACATACAGCTTCACGCCCGTCTTGTACTCGGCCTGGTACAGGTCCAGCGGTGCCTTTGCCGGGATGTAGAACAGCGTGGTGTACTCCAGACTGCCCTCGGCCTGGGTGTGGAACCAGAACAGCGGATCTTCCGGGTCGCCGGTGATGGATTTGTACAGCTCCTTGTAATCGTCGTCCGTCAGCTCGCTCTTGCTGCGACGCCACATGGCGCTGGCCGCGTTTACCTGCTCCGTCACACGGGTTTTGTCGCTCTTCTTTTCTTCCGCGTTCCACTCACTCTTGTCGTAGGTCAGGTAGATGGGGAACGCGATGTGATTCGAATACTTGGTGACGATTTCCTTCAGCCGCCAGCTACTGGCGTACGCCTTGCCCTCGTCGTTCAGGAACAGCGTCACGGTGGTGCCCACGGTATCGCGCGTTGCCGGTTCAATGTCGAAGCCGGTTTTGCCGTCGCTGGTCCAGCGGTAGGCCTGCTCTTCGCCGGCCTTGCGCGAGACGACTTCGATCTTGTCCGCCACCATGAACGCGCTGTAGAAACCAACGCCAAACTGGCCGATCAGGTTCGAGTCCTTCTTGGCATCGCCCGAAAGCTGCGACAGAAAGTTCTTCGTGCCGGACCGTGCAATGGTGCCCAGGTGCGCGATCAGGTCATCCTGGTTCATGCCGATGCCGGTGTCCGAAATGGTCAGCGTGTTCGCCGTCTCGTCCGCTTCCAGGTCGATGCGCGGGTTGAACTCCAGCGTCTTTAGCGCTTCGTCGGTCAGCGTCAGGTAGCGCAGCTTGTCCAGCGCGTCGGACGAGTTGGAGATCAGTTCGCGAAGGAAAATCTCCGGGTGCGAGTACAGCGAATGGATGATGAGTTGGAGCAGTTGCGAAACTTCGGTTTGGAACTCCTGCTTTGCCATGGCTCCATTATAAAAAGTAAGAGCGGGGCGTGCGCAAGATCAGCTCTTCGTGGCGTACGTCAACATCAGGCTCTTCCCGTCATCATTACGCTTGCCTGCGCATGCAAGTGGGTTAACGATCTTCCATCATCCTGAGCGAAGCACGAAGTGCGCAGTCGAAAGACCTGCACTGCGGGGCTGCACGGCTCCTTCGGCGAAAACAGCAGACCCTTCGGCCCGCTACGCTGCGCTCACGATGCTGTCGTCAAGTCACGAGGGCAAAGCATCTGCTCCGCAATCTGCACCACGCGCTCCATGCTCATACCTGCTGCCTGCTCCACTGCCAGCGGGTGGCTTGTGTCCACAGGGGAGAAGTGCGGCCGCCGACCCACCGGCATGGTCTGCACATGCACCGGCAGGTTCAGCGTGTCGCCGTACATTGGCAGATCGCTGTTCAGCAAGCCTGCATACGCGGGCTCGGCGGCGCGCGCGGGGTCGTTCCAAAGCTGGTTGGTGCGGAAGAAGTCCCGGTCACGCAGCCGCGCCCACACGCCCCAGATGAACGGCTCATCCAGGCCGTGCACCGGCACCGCAAAGCGGCCCCGCACATAGTAAAAGCGGTCATCGATGACACACTGGTCCGCCGAGATCACCACGCGACGATCCCACTCTTGCCGTGGCACGGCCAGCGCCGCCAGCGGAGCTTTCACGCTGTAGCTCAGCGGCAGCACATCATGGTGCCGGCCGCACACGCCGCAGTCAAAACCGCTGTGTAACTCACTCCCCATGGCTAAAGTCTTTCACGCCCCGGAGTCGACCACACGCCCCTGCCTGTTCCCTGTTTCCTGAAAAGCAAGCACAATGGACGGCATGGCCACTGCTCCTCTTCTGACACCGCGCGAAGCCGCACACATGCTTGGCATCAGCTATCCCACGATTAAGCAATGGATCCTTACCGGCAAGCTCAAAACCACGCCCACGCCCGGCGGCCACCATCGCATCCCGCAGGCCGCACTGCAGCCCTTCCTAGCGAAAGATTCGGCCAGGCCGGAAACCGAATCGCGGGAACGCTACCGACGTGTCAGCGGACGCAACCAACTCGCGGGCAAAATTGTCAGCATCCGCATGGAAGGCCTGCTGGCCCAGGTTGTCATCGCCATCGGCGACCAGCAGATTACCAGCATCATCACCGCCGACGCCGCACGCGAACTCGGCCTGAAGAAAGGCGACACCGCCGCCGCCCTGGTCAAATCCACTGACGTCATGATTGAACGGCTCGACTAGAAGCCGACGCGACTTCAGCCGCCGCCCTGCAGCGTTCCGGCCTTGCAGGCATCAGACCTGTGGAGGCATCATGACTCAGAAGACAGCGCTCATCGTTGGAGCCACCGGCATTGTCGGTCTAAACCTTGCGCAGCATCTGCAACAAGCTGGTGGCTGGACGATCCACGGCCTGGCACGCAACCCGGCGCTGCCTGCGGGCATTCAGCCGCTGGCGGCAGACCTGCAGAATCCTGAGGCCGTGCGCGCCGCCGTTGCAGGCACGCGTCCGACGCACGTGTTCCTGACCAGTTGGCTGCGCCAACCCACTGAGGCAGAGAACATCCGCGTGAACAGCGCCATGGTGCGTAACCTGCTGGATGCCGTGGCCCCCGAGCAGTCGGTGGAGCACGTCGCTTTGGTCACAGGCCTGAAGCACTACCTTGGACCGTTCGAAAGCTACGGCAAAGGCACCCTGCCAGCCACACCTTTCCGTGAAGAACAGGGACGTCTGCCGGTGGAGAACTTCTACTACGCGCAGGAAGATGAAGTGTTCGCCGCCGCGGGTAAGCAGGGTTTTAGCTGGAGCGTGCACCGGCCACACACCATCATTGGATATGCGCTGGGCAACGCTATGAACATGGGTGTGACGCTTGCGGTCTACGCCAGCATCTGTCGAGAAACAGGCAGGCCTTTTGTGTTTCCCGGCTCACGTGTGCAGTGGAATAGCCTGACCGACATGACGGATGCACGCCTGCTGGCGCGGCACCTTACCTGGGCCAGCACGTCCGAAGCAGGACGGGATCAGGCCTTTAACGTGGTGAATGGCGATGTGTTTCGCTGGAGCTGGATGTGGCAGCGCATTGCCGATTGGTTCGGCATCGAAGCGGCACCCTTCCCGGAAGCAGAGCAGCCACTGGCAGAGCAGTTGAAGGACGCCGCCGATGTGTGGCGGCAGCTTGCCGCGAAACACTCCCTTGCAGAACCAGATCTGGATCGGCTCGCATCGGCGTGGCACACAGATGCTGACCTGGGCCGGCCCCTAGAGGTGCTGACCGATATGACCAAGAGTCGCAAGCTGGGATTTCTGGATTACCAGGCAACAGACGAAAGCTTCTTCCAGTTATTTGACCGGCTGCGCACGTCCCACATCATCCCGTAAAGCTCCACCGCTGTCGGAATGTCGCAGTCTAGTCGTGGATCAAGCGCGAGAGCCGTACATCGGAACCGCCTGGCTGTCGGCAGCGGCCTAACACCGCTGCCGACAAGGCTTGGGACCTTCGCTTACCCCAGCAACATCTTGCGAATCGCGCCGTCCGGGTCGTCCACCATGCCGCACTTGTTGTCGAACACCATGGTCTGATTTCGTTCCGGATCGGAGGGCGTCCAGTTGGCTCCGGGCTGGCTGGGATTGCCGGTGCGAGCGAAGTTTGCCCACGCCGTCGCCATGGTCTTCGCCAGCGCCTGCGCCTCGGGCGTGTTGCCGGTCCCCTGTTCGCAGCGCTTGGTGTTGTCGAAACAAAACGCCAGTTCTGCTGTGTGCCATGCACCGGCAACGCCGTCCAGCACGGGCGACTGCCACGTGAAGTAGTAGGCGTACACGGGCGCACCCTTCTGGTCGGCCTTCATTTTGGCCAGCCGCGCCACGTTGTTCCGCTGCCCAACTCCCTGTACGCCGTACGACAGGGTGCGAATGCTCTTTTCCGGGTGCGCCTTCTTCATGGCGTCGATCACGGCCGTCGCCTTGGCGTCGCCCATGGTCTTGGCCAGATTGGTGTGCCACTCGTCTTCGGTGGGCCGCTGGCCCATGCGGTTGCCTTCCTCGCTGACCGAGCCGATCAACATGGGCACGTCCTTGGAAGCCTCTGGCGCTTCCTTATAGAACGAGCGCACCGTGATGACCTTGTTGTCCAGGATGGGCCCCCAGCCAACGCGAGGTGTGGGGTTCGGAGTGGCTCCGATCGCGCTGCCGGTTGGCGCAGGGTTGATCTTGGCAATGGCCGCATTCCCCGCGGAGAACAGCTTCGACCACTCCACCTTCTGCAAGCCAGCGATGTCGTTCGGCTGCAGGCCCAGCTCGACCATCAACTGCTTCGTCATGGCGCGCGCCTGTTCGCTGGTGGGCGGGTTGCCGCCACCACCGGACTGCACTGCGGCGCGGTGAAACAGGCCCTTGGTCGAAGGCATGCCCATCAGCGTCGTCACCTTCGAACCGCCGCCGGATTGGCCGTAGATCATCACGTTGCCGGGGTCGCCACCAAAGTTTGCAATGTTGTCGCGCACCCATTTCAACGACGCCACCAGATCCGTCATGCTGACATTGGCCGATTCGTCATAGGCGCTGCCGCCGACTTCTGACAGGTCAAGGAAGCCCAGCACATTCAACCTGTGGTTCACCGAAACCTGCACCACGTCATGCTGCCGAGCCATCTGCGCACCCTCGTGCGAAGGCAGTTCATACGACGATCCGAACGAAAAACCGCCGCCGTGAAAGTACACCATCACGGGCCGCTTGCCGGTCAGCGCGGGCGTCCATACGTTGACCTTCAGCATGTCTTCATTCATGTAGCCGTCGTCCCAGTCCTGGATGAACGTCTGCTCAATCGCGGTCCAGGGGTGCAGGGTCTGCGGGCAGTTGGCACCGTAAATCAGCGCCGGGTACTCGTCCGCCCAGGGTTTGGGTGCCTTTGCAGGCAGCCAGCGATTCTCACCCGCGGTGTCTTGCCCGTAGGGGATGCCCTTGAAGGTGAACACGCCGCCATCCAGGTAGCCACGCACCTTGCCGTACTGCGTGTTGGCAACGGCGCTGCGCGGCGTGGACAGGTTGCCCGGCTCCTGGTGTGCCGCGGTCTTGACGCTGTCAGAAGCCTTGCCCTGCTCTGCCAACAGGCCGAGACCCGCTGTGGTGGCCAGGCGCAACGCGTCGCGCCGATTAAGATGTCCCTGCCCGAACTTGCCTGCCATGAAAAACTCCCTCGATTTGTGCCTGCGTACTTCCGCCGTTTGCGTGCCCTGCCAGGCATCGTGCGCTCGGCGGCACCTTTATACCACCACGCGAACTAATTCCGCGTGAAACCGCGTGAAGGGCAGGAGAACTCAGGTGAATGGAGGAAAGTTCGTGCAGCTTTCTGCGATGCAGCACGGGGCACATGCAGTCACAACTGTTTTCTCTGGGACCTGAAAGAATTAGCTGACTTCCCAGATCGCGTTGCGACAGCATGGCGGCAAGTGCAACGCGAACGCCCCGCCGGCATGATCAGCGCAGGTCAGCGGACAGGTACTACCCTGAACTCACCATTCGACCGGCTCTGTCCTTAAGAGCTGTCTGCAGGTACAGAGCGTTCGCCGTGGCATGGCGCAGGGCCGTGTTGTCGAAGATGACCCACACGTCACTGCCGGGCAGGCGCTTTCGGTCTGCCAGCAGCCGCTCGGCAAGCGTTGCAAGGTAATCATCCTCGTAGTTGGAGTAATACGTCCGAGGCGAGCCATGCAGCCGCCAGTACCGCAGCGACGGATCACCAGCAGGTTCGGCAGCAAGCGGCGATGCCTTGGCCGGATCCGCAGCCACCCGTGCCGCCTCAAACTCGCGCAGCAGCCGATCCGCCTCGCCGGTAAACCAGCTGGCGTGGCGCGGCTCCACGGCCACCGCGCCCGTGTGCAGTTCGCGCAGCGTACTCAAAAACTCGTGCACCATGCCCTCATCAAAGGCCAGCTTGGGCGGCAGCTGCACCAGCAGCGGACCCAGCTTCGGCTCTGCCCCTGCATTCAGGCCGTAGATCTCCTGCATAAAGTCCAGCAGCAGCGCGCCTGCGTTGCGCAGCTTGGCTTCGTGCGTAATCCGCTTGGGCACCTTGACGGAGAATCGGAAACCGTCGGGAGTGGTCGCCGCCCAGCGCTCCCATGTGCTGCGGCGGTGCGAGCGGTGGAAGCTGCTGTTGATCTCCACGCACCGAAACACCTGGCCGTAACGCTCCAGGTGCGACCCGTCTGCTGGAAAGTGTTCGGCATGGTCACGGGAGACAGACCATCCCGCCGTTCCAATGTGCAGCTTGCCCTGCGGAGCTTTCTTCCCCGGCAAGTTCAGCGACTCAACTGCGCGTTGAAAAAGCCAGCCATATAACCCCACGCCTCGCGAGTCTCCGGCAAGGTGCTGTTGTTCCAGAAACAGTGCGGCAGCCCTTCAAAGACAATCAGCCGCGCATCCCCACCGGCCTGCAGAAAGGCACGGTGCATCATGCTGGTCGCGCTCAACAACAGGTCTCGTTCGCTGGACAGGAACAACGTGGGCGGCATGCCGTGCAGGTCGGCATACAGTGGCGACAGCACAGGATCCTTCCGGTTGGTCGATCCAACATACTCGGGGTCCATCGGCTCGCCAGCCACCGGCACGTAGCCGCGCAGACCGTCGGTGTTGTACAGCGCCCGGGAATCACCGCCGTCGAACATGTCACTTGGCGTTGAGAACGACCCCAGCGCCGCAGGCAATGGCAGCTTTAGTTGCTTCAGGCGCACCGCCGCTTCCAGCGTCAGGCCAGCGCCCGCCGAACTGCCAAAAATGCCAATGTGTTTGGGCTGGTACTTCTTCAGCAACTCACGGTATACGGCGACCACGTCATCCACCGCAGCCGGAAATGGAGCTTCCGGAGCCATCCGGTACAGCACAGAAACCACCCGCGTCCCTGTCAGCCCCGCCACCGGAATCGACTCGGAATACGAACCCGAATCCGCATTGAACCCGCCACCATGCAGGCAGATCAAGACGCGATCCGCATGCGCACCCTTCGGCACCACGTCATGCACCGGCACATCGGCGATCTTCGTGTCCGTAATGGTCACAGCAGGAAACATCTTCAGCAACTCATCGCGATGCTTTGCCTGCGAAGCGTCCAGCATGTCGCGCCGTTGCTGCAAGGTCTGCGGCACCGGCTGGTCAGGGGGTGCAGGACGCTTCAGCCAGGCCTGCGCCTCTGGGCTCAGGTGCTGCGGCAGCGGCACAACGCGCTGCATCCGCACCGTGCCATCCGCGTCGATGCTGGCGTGGTTTGTGTCGATTTGCGGCGTCGCCTGAACCTGTGCGAAACCCGCTCCGCTGCGCGCGAAGCAAAGTGTAAGAAGTAAAGCAGGGAGCAAACGGCAACTCATGCACACCATCCTAGTGCAGCCACGCCTGGACAGGTCGCGGGTCCGTTTTGCTGCTCTGACGAACATTGATGTCGCTTTGGGAACGACCAGTCGTTTTGCCCAATAGCAGGGCGATCGTAACGCACTGGAAGTTGCCGCAGCCGTTCTACACTGCTACCCATGTGCGGAATCGTCGGTTACATCGGCCCCAAATCAGTCGTCCCCCTTATTGTGGAAGGCCTGCGTCGTCTGGAATACCGCGGGTACGATTCGGCGGGCATCGCCGTAGCCGGTGACGCTGCAAACCCCACCAAACTCGACGTCCGCCGCGCCCCCGGCAAGCTGGGCAACCTGGAAACCGTGCTGCGCGACCAGCCGCTGCACGGCACCTACGGCATCGGCCACACGCGCTGGGCCACCCACGGCCGCCCCACTGAGGAGAACGCGCACCCACACCGCGACGGCACCGGCACCCTGGTCGTGGTGCACAACGGCATCGTTGAAAACTACCTCCAGCTGAAGTCGGCGCTCATCGCGCGCGGGCACAAGTTCGTCAGCGAAACCGACACCGAAATCATCGCGCACCTCATCGAAGACGAACTCGAAAAAGCCGCAGGCAGCAGCGCCCCAACCGGCGAGTCGCACACCGAGGCCAACACAGCCGAGGCCATAGTCACCGCCCCCGCCTCCACCATCTCGCTCGAAGAAGCCGTACGAAGAGCCGTAAAACACCTCACCGGAGCCTTCGCCATCGGCGTCCTCTCCGCGCGCGAACCCGACAAGCTCGTCGCCGCCCGCTCCGGCCCGCCCGCCGTCATCGGCATCGGCGACGGCGAATACTTCCTCGCCTCCGACGTCCCCGGCATCCTCCACCACACCCGCGACATCGTCTTCCTCAACGACGGCGAAGTCGCCATCCTCACCAAAACCGGCGTCACCTACACCGATTTCGAGGGCACACCGCACGACCGCCAGCCGCAGCGCATCACCTGGGACCCCATCCAGGCCGAAAAAGGCGGCTACAAGCACTTCATGCTCAAGGAGATTAACGAGCAGCCACGCGCCGTCCGCGACACCACCCTGGGCCGCGTCTCGCTCGACAGCGGCCAGGTCTTCCTGCCCGACCTCCACATCTCGCAGGCTGACCTGCAGGCCGCCAGCAGCATGACCATCGCCGCCTGCGGCACCTCCTGGCACAGCGGCCTCGCCGGCAAGTTCATGATTGAGCGCCTCGCCCGCCTGCCCGTCGACGTCGACTACGCCAGCGAGTACCGCTACCGCGACCCCATCCCCGGCTCGCTCGGCCTCCTCATCACCCAGAGCGGCGAAACCGCCGACACCATTGCCGCCCAGCTGGAAATGATCGGCAAGGGCACGCCCACCCTCGCCATCTGCAACGTTGTCGGCTCCGCCATCACGCGCAAGGCGCAGGGCGTCATCACCACCAACGCCGGGCCGGAAATCGGCGTGGCCAGCACCAAGGCCTTCACCGCCCAGCTCACCGCGCTGTTCACCCTCGCGCTCTACCTCGGCCAGCAGCGCGGCCATGTCTCTCAGGAGCAGTCGAAGCACTACGTCGACGAACTAGCCAAAATCCCCGGCAAACTCGAAGAAATCCTGCGCTCCGTCGACGACCAGTGCGCGCACCTGGCAAAGGAGTTCTCCACCGCGCGCGACTTCCTCTTCCTGGGCCGCGGCATCCACTACCCCATCGCCCTCGAAGGCGCGCTCAAGCTCAAGGAGATCAGCTACATCCACGCCGAAGGCTACCCCGCCGGCGAAATGAAGCACGGCCCCAACGCCCTCATCGACGAGACGCTGCCCGTCGTCTGCATCGCCACCAAGGACCCCGCAGACCCCACCAGCGTCCTCAAGTACGAAAAGACCCTCTCCAACATCCAGGAAGTCACCGCCCGCAGCGGCCGCGTCATCGCCATCGCCACCGAAGGCGACACGCAAATCACCCAGCTCGTGGAACACACGGTCCACATCCCCGCCGCACCGGAGCTGCTACTCCCCATCCTCGAAGTAGTCCCGCTCCAACTCCTCGCCTACCACATCGCCGTAAGAAGAGGCTGCGACGTCGACCAGCCGAGGAACCTCGCGAAAAGCGTTACGGTAGAGTAAGAGTTTCATGCCGCTTGATCAAAATATCTCCGAAGCAGACACGTCAATCGAGGACTTAAGTTTAAGAGCCCTCGTATCGATCGAAGTAGATCAGCTATTCGGCACATTTTCATATCGACTAAACAGTAAGGATGCCGGTAGCAAGCTCGTTATCTTATATGGCGACAATGGCTCAGGTAAGTCTACGATTCTTGAGTGCATCTACCACCTTCTTTCACCAGCCCCCGATGAGGGTCACCGATTTTTTATTAGCAACGTACCTTTTAAAAGTTTTCAGGTCACTTTCAACGACGGGTGGGGAGTAGAAGTACAAAAGCGAGCAGGTCTTACAGGCTCATACGACCTAATTTGCTACGAGCCCGGCAGAGCGACTTTTAGCTTGGAATTTGACGCAGAGCGCAAACAGTTTAAAGATGAAGCGGTTGAAGCGTACACTTCATACCTTCGAAAATTGAATTTAGAAATTTTCTTCCTACGAGCAGACCGCAGCTTTACCTCAGATAGCCATGCGCAAGCGAGAAGAGCAGAGCGCGATTACTGGAAGACCTATTCTGCTGCGCTTTTGCGGAAGCTCGAGCCGGGGTCTGCTGAGGCAGATCAGGAACTTAATTCTCTAAAGAATGCGATTAACAGAGCCAACGAATACCTTAGGCGTTTAGCATCACGCGCAGCCAATGCCGGTGGAGCTTCTGCAAACTCAATATACGAAGACGTACTTAGCAAGATAGTAAGTTCAGAAGAAGCAGCTCAAAAGGAGCTTGGTTCATCTCGCACAGGCCTAGAAATACGCTTGCAAATACTTGCTGAAAGATCGAAACATTTCTCGAAATTTTCTCTAACGGCCCCTCTCCAAGCCGCTGCAATTATCAAGACGATTCGGATCGCATCAGACCAGAGGTTTCCGTTGGTGGCGAGTGTGCTTGAACCCTACCTGGGTAGTGTTGAAGCTCGGCTAAAAGAATTAGAGCCAATTCAAGAGCTTGTTGAAAGTCTTGTCGAAGATGTAAATAGCTTCTTCACAAACAAACAGCTTAGATTTCGACTAAGTTCCGGGATTCAGATCACGTCTCTCGATGGCGCTCCGCTCTCGCCTGATCTTTTATCATCCGGCGAAAAACATCTCTTACTAATGTTTTGTCGAACGGTTATTGCGCATGGAAGACGAACTCTCTTTATTATTGATGAGCCCGAACTGTCCTTGAATATCAAATGGCAGCATCGCATAGTTGAGCGCCTGCTTCATCTAATTAAGAGTTCTCCTACGCAGTTCGTTTTCGCGACCCACTCCATTGAACTTCTCAGCCAGCACCTTGATCAAGTATTTAGATTGCCAACGACTCCGTCGCAACCGAAGTTGCTTTTTTCGAGAAATGCGAACGGGTAAGTGACAGATAGACGTAAAGTGGAAGACCTGATAGCGCGTTATGTCCTTGAGCCTACATTGAGAGACGTATATGTGGAAGGTGCATTTGACGAAAGCATCCTGAGACAATTCTTTAAACAACTTTCTTGTGATAGGCCGAGTGTCACGCGCATCGATTTAGTTGAAATCACCGATCAGCAGCTTCAGAGACACGGTTTGACGAGAGGTGAAAAGTCGGAACTGATCGCGTTGGCAGAAGAGGTGCATATGCGGTGTGGAGTTGTTGACGGCTTGCGTTGCGTTACGGACACCGACAGCGATCGCCTCTTGGGAGTCGTACGAGCAAACCCTTTAGTGTTACAGGTCGACTTTACTTGCATGGAGATGTACTGGCTGAATGAATACTCAGTTGGTCGTTTTTTCGAGGCGATACGACAGCAAGGGAGTAGCTACACGACATTGTTGCAGGACATTGGAGCGGTGGGCCGGGAGATGTTTCTGATCAGATCAACTGTCCAGAGCCTGAACCTCAATGCTGGGATAATACCCTTTCGCAAGTATTGCAGCAGGGGCATATTGCCGGTCAGTTTTGATTCCGAGGCTTACATCGCCGCCCTTCTAAACACAGCTGGTGCTACTGCTCGCAAAAACGATTTTCTAGCACGGCGTGAAAACCTGCGAAGCGATCTGTCAGAAGATCTACGCTTGTCTGCCCACGGGCATGATCTTCTTGAGTTGATCTTGATAGCCTACAGAGATAGGCTTTCTAACCTTGGACTTAAGGAAACTAAGACGTTGGAGACCGTGGTAGCAATGACAATGCCGCTTGCTTCATTGACGGAGCACAATTTATTTAAGACTCTGAGTCTGCATTGTTGCTAGAGCGTCATACTTTTAGCTAGCCTTTTAAGGGGCTAGGCGGCGCCCGTACATAGGCGGGTGGCCCAGACATGGTTCCTTTCCACTGAGGGTGCCCCATTCATGACAGCTTTACCGTCATGAATGGGTAATCGCGCAGCGACCCTCTTAGGTCTTCTCCCAGACCCCCTATGTGAATCCTGAAAGTGATCTGGAACTCTGATCCCGCACATCTCCGATGTACGGGGCACCCACTTGAGAGGGTGGGCGGGTGGCCCAGACATGGGTTCCTTTCCATTGAGGGTGCCCCATGCATGACAGCTTTACCGTCATGAGTGGGTGATCGCACAGCGATCCTGTTCGGTCTTCTCCCAGAACCCCTATGTAATCCCGCACATGGTGCCCTGTACGGGGCACCCGACTGACCCCGTTCCACTCATCGCACCTGTCCTCTGACCAACCCGGCGTTCTGTCTGACACGGCCGCTCAGACACGTTCAGCCTACGTTTTCCCTTGCCAAATGACGCCACATGGTCAAAATGGACAGCATGCCGGACATCGATCCCAAACTCCTCGCCAGCCTCGGAAACATCAACCTCAAAACCACACCCAACATCAACGTCAATCCCACTCCGCAAACCGGCGGCCCCACGCCCGACCAGTGGAGCGTCATGCAGAACGCGATCACGGCGCTGCAGGCCGCGAACAGCACCCTCACCAACCGCGTGGCCGAACTGGAAAAGTCCAACGTGGCCATCCGCCTCGTCATGCAGGGCATCGACCCCGCTTTCAACACCGTCAAGCAGCAAATTGCGGACCTGCACGCTGAAAACGCCAAGGCCTACACCGAGTACGATGCCCACACTCACGCCTTGCCCTTTGACTTCGAAGCCTTCGATTTCATCGAAAAAACACCGAGCAACAACAAGCCCAGCTTCCTTATGGCCTACGTATGGGAAGGCAGCAACCAACCCATGACCAATGGCCAGCGCCAGCAGGACGCCCAGGACCGCGGCCAGCGCACCTCCGCTCCAGTCAAGAAGCACTAGGGGCGGGTGGCCCGGACATGGGTTCCTTTCCACTGAGGGTGCCCCGCACATGGCTTTGACCTTTACGGGCACTCACATTCCCTGACCCGTATGGCGAGCGGTCTCACCGCCCGCCATCCCGTACACTCCAGCGATGCCAACCGGGCTGAAGCGGTACCAGGCAAACCATGGCCCGCATTCCGTATCGTTGGATAAGCAACTGCGGTGGCGGTGTACTATGGGCCTCGCCCGATGACGTTGATGCCCGGGTGTGTGGAGCTGCCATGGAACATTTACCGTACAGCGGGGAAAGCCCGAAAGATCGCCTTGCGTTCACCCGGTATCAGGACGAGATCAGGCGCGGCAAAAACCTGCTGCAGCTGATGGAGATCAACAAGGCGGCAACCCCTGCCATCCGCTCAAGCTGGTCGGCGCGCAGCTTTACTGCAGTCACCACCAGCCAGGGCGTGTTTGATGCCATCGTCTGCAACCTCTCCTACCATGTGCAGAAGCATGGCGCTCGCTTTGCATCGGTCGCTGATATGACGCGGCAGGCCAAAGACTATCTCGCGAAGAACCGGGCAAGTGCCAGGCTGGACGGGGGCCTGCTGAAACTGCCCGGCGGCATCTATGAGGTGGACGGCCGGATCGTCACCTTCTACTAGGACGCCAGGAACACGGTGCGCCCGACACACTCCGCGTAGCATTGCGGATTATGCTTGCAAAACGGCACAATCCGGGCAGAATGGTTGCCATGCCCGACTCGCCCGTAAAGCTGAGCCCTTCCATACAGACGTTGCACCTGGAGACCACGCTGGTGCACGTTGACCCATTGCCCGTGCCGCACATCCCTGCGCTGGACGCCACGATTGCGCTGCAGACCGCGGTGACCACTCTGCAGGCGCAGAACGCGGCGCTGGCCGCGCGTGTGGCTGAGCTGGAGAAGTCCATGGTCGCCGTGCGGCTGGTGCTGCAGGGTGTCGATCCGGCTTTTGCCACCGTCCACAAGAAGGTCGATGACCTGCGGGCGGAGTACACCGTGCACGCCCACGAGCTGCCCTTCAACTTTCAGCCGTTCTCAACCCTGAAAGAGAGCGGCGACAACAACTTCCTGATGGCCTATGTGTGGGAGGGCCAACACCAGGGCTGGACCGACTTTCAGCGGCAGCAGGACGCGAACATGCGGGGAGCCACGACCGGCAAGCCGCAGCCCAAGCCCTAAAGACATGACAAATCAGGCGGCAAGTTAGTGATATCCAGGTGACTTTGCCGCTGTATAACTATGCATTTGATTGCATAGTTATGCGTAAGTGACTTCCTTCGAGCCGTTTACCGGATATTCACTCGACTTTGCCTACTTACTCAGTCAGAATGAGTAAGTCACACAAAGGCGTTTTATGTTTCACAAACAGATAGCACAATCCATTCGTCCTACCCTGCCCGCAGAAAAGGGTCCGCGATTAATCACTGCGGACGAGCCTCGCCGGACCTCCCCCATCCCGGAACTGGTCGCCATTGCGTCACGCCGCTGCTCGTCCTTCTTTGCAGAGGCGGCGGTGCTGGTGCTGGTGTTCGGCATCCTGGACTTCTTCTTCCAGCGAGGCCACATTTCCATGGCGTGGGCCGCCGGCGCCATCGTGATCAGCGTCGGCCTGCTGGTCGCCAGCGTTGCCACGGATTTTGGCGCCCGCCGCTGGCTCGGGGCACAGCCCTAGCGTCTCTCACGACGATTTTGAGTAGTAAAACTCTGTCCGTCTGCTAAACGCATGCCTGCGTACACTTTCTGTGCGCAGGAAGTGCGGTTTACGCGCGAAAAGCTGCACAAGAAACGCTTCAAACCGAGCGTCTGAACCGCGTCAAAACCATGCAGAAACCTGCACGGACGCGTCAAAACATCGCCTACTGCGCTTCTTCCGAGTCGCCATAGGTAGCGTATGGCTCGGGTGCGGTGCTGGTCGGCATGGTCCTGAGTGTCTGCAGATTGCGCTGCAGTGCGGCCCATTGTTCCGGCTTCTTTTTGGTGGCAAACGGCTGGTTCAGGTCTGCGTAGTACAGCAGAATATCGTCGCGAATGCCGGGCGGCACCGGGTCCATGGGGTGCTCGGCCAGCCGCTGCAGCAGGCCCGCGTAGGTGTCGTCCGTCAGGCGATAGCCGCCGGGTTTTACGACCACGCCCGTATCCAGATCGCGGTTCGCCAGCGGGTGCTGTGGGTCTTGGCGCTGCGCAGATTCTTCCGCGGATAACATACCTACCGCCAGCTTCGGAACGCTGCCTACCGCGGCCGCTGTGCCTCCAGAGCCGACGGTTGCCGGGGGCGGCGTAAACCTTCGAAGTGCACGGTTTAGCTCATCTGACGAACGCACGACGGAATGAACATACTCGCTTTCCGTGGCCTGCGTTGGCCCCTTTACGGCGACCAGCTTGATCGGCCCAATCTTGGGCAGAATGTACAGAAAAGCAGCCAGGCTATAGGTTCCAATGCCTGGCTTCTTGCGGTAGCTGTCCCAGTCATTTTTGGCGGCAACGGCAGTGATTTCGGCCTGCAATTTTTGCAGGTCGGCATCCATCACCTCGGCCGGTTCGTGTTTGCGGTGCAGCACGGTCACGGCGTACGCAATGCGTGGGATGAAGTTGCGCACGGCGAAGCGGTAGCCATCCACGTTGATGCGGCTGCCGCGATGCGTGGAGAAGTCATTGCGCACGCCGTAGGTCTGGTAAAAGGCCAGGGCAAGCTGCCCGGTGGGCACTGCAAGTCCAACGTGCCGCAGGTAATGCACGGGTGCAAAGCGGTGGTGAGCAATCTCGTTAATGTCGAAGGCGAACTCGGTCTGAACGTGCTGGTGTTCGCCCTGGGCGTAGTTCACGCTGCTGCCATAGCGCTGGCGCAGCTTGGGAAACTCAACCGGAACTGCCAGGTTGGTAGCGCCCGCGTGCCCCACGGTATCGCCAATGTAGTGCGACAGCGCGCCCACAGCGAAGGCAAGTTCGTCTGCGTTACCAGCGTTGCGAAAGAGGTTGACCACAAAGTCGCCCGAGCGCACATAGTGCGTTAGATCTGAGAAGAACGGGTCGCCAAATGGATAGTAGCCAATGTCCTGAATGACGCAGCCACCATAGGCGTAGGCGCGCGCATGCTCAATCTGAGCTGGGGTCAGCGTAGGATACCGGCTCTTGAGGAGCGGAACGATCGAGGTTTCCCATGTCAGATCGATCAATTGCTCGTGCGTCAGCACGGAGTACGCCCGCACGGGCGGCGCAGTAGCCAGCAAAGCTGCAAGGCAGCAAAGCACAATCCAAATACGTGAGCGGTTCATCATTGGTCAGGTACAAGACTACCCGTTCAGGCGAGCGACGCGCCTGCGATTGTCTTTGCAAGACCAGAGATGATCAACCCGAGCGCTTGTAACTTGAATCCGCGGCAGCATTAGCAGCGAACTGGTCCCGCATATTCAACGACCAGGAACGGGTGGCACTGCCTGGCTGCACACGCCGTTGCTGCTGCACGCACGCACACCGAAAAAGACGTTATCTTTGGCGATTGGCAAGCGTACTGTCCGCTCTCCTGCGTTGGGATACTTTGTGGCGTCTGCAGCAAATTGCCAGTCGGACGCGGCTGTCTCGCGCCAGACGATCTGGTACGTCACAGGACCGCTTGCGCTCTGCGGTGCGTCCCATTTCAGAATGGTGTCATTGTCCAGGTTGGATGTGATGACCTTCACGTTCTGCGGCATGCCGGGAGAGTTGGCCAGCGTGGCCAGCGCGGCCATGTTCAGGCGAGCCACCTGTGCGATGTAGTTGAAATCATCAAACTTCAGCAGGTCGCCGTACTCCTTGCCATTCTCGGTGCGCACATGCTGGTGCTGATGGTCGAAGTTCTCGCGCCACTCCGTGAAGCGTATGGCCGGGAAACCTTCATCGCTGAACGAACGGTGATCGCCACCGCGTAGAAAACGATCCAGCCGTAGTTCCATCACTGCATGCAAAGCCTGCGCAGTGTTTGCGGGAAAGTAAGTACGGTCCACCTCAAGCACTTGCCGTGCAAGTTGGCGCGAGGGTGTTTCGCTTTCGCCGCCAATGTTCAGTGTGGCTCGAATCTGCTCAATGGGCGCGGAAGGCAAGATCCCCTGCGAGAACACGCGCACACGGGTCTTGCTTTGCAGCGTGTCGCCTGGCGTGGTGTCGCCGCCAACAATGTCGTTGTTCAGTACGCCTTCCAGCTCCCAGCCCTCTTTTTTCGCGAGTTGTGCCAGGTGACGCGATCCGTTCAGGCCCTGCTCTTCCCCTGCAACGGCGACAAAGACAATGGTTGCCGGAAACTTGTACTTGCTAAGCACGCGCGCAGCTTCCAGCGACACGGCCGTACCGCTGCTGTCGTCATTCGCACCCGGTGCAAAGTCATGCGTGTTCATCACATCGGTTTCACGGGTGTCGTAATGTCCAGTGACCAGGTACATGCGCTTGCTGGCGACGGGATCTGTTCCGCGCAAAATCGCATACACATTGTGCAAGGGGGTGGGTTTCGCAATGCGCGGCTTGCTGCCGTTGAAGCCTGCCTCGGGCTGCTGAACGAACTCGTCCACCTTGACTTCGAGGCATCCGCCGCAAGCCTGGCTGTAGATTTCGTATTGCGACTTGATCCAGTCCGCAGCAGCCAGAACCCCTGTACCCGGCTTTAGATCCGTCTCTGTACTGGAGACTGTGCTGCGATTATTGAAGTCCACCAACCTGCTGATGTTTGCCTTAATCGCGTCAGGGGAGACCTGCTTCAGAGCTGCTGCAATCTGCCCGTTTGGTGCAGCCGCTGGCAGCGGTGTGCCTGCCAAGCGGTAATCCACGGCGTCGTCCGCAGCAACCTTGCGTGATTGTGCGAAGGTGCAGGTGGCGGTCAGTAGGGCAATGCTTGCAAGCGTGCGGGCCTGTCGGATCACAGGTGTGTCTCCTAGGTGAAGGTGCGTGATCATGCGGTGCGGCTTCGGGTGTACAGGCAGTGTACAAAGACGTGCACACGTTGCGTAAGCAAATCGCAGCAGGCACCTATTTGTCGTAAGTATGCGTTCACTGTCAGTAACGCACTACCATTTGCCGGTGACGAACCAGCCACCAGCATGGCACGCCCCATCCGCTTGCTGTGGGCGGCGGCAGCAGGCTGCGTGTGCATGGCTGGGTGTCCATGCCTTCGAAGTAGTACTCCTCTTTGCCTGCCTTCAACGCGGCAATGCTGACGCGGCTTACCTCCACCGTGTCTGTCCCGCTGCCATGCGCCAGACGCACATGCCACACGGCAAAGTCCACAAGGTAGACCAGCAGCGACAGCAGCAGCAAACCACCACAAACGCGTAAGACGATGCGAAGCATGGGCCCTGATCCTTTGCAGATGATCGTAATCGGAGCAATGCCCCTAGCGGATTTGCTGACGTTGTTCCAGCCGCCACGACAATGCTGCAGCGCCGGCAGCCAGCGCCGCGACAGCAGCACTTGCATAGGCCAGATCACGATAGCCGAAGCCCACGGTAAGAACACCTGCGCCCAGCGTCGCGCCGAGCGCATTGCCCAGGTTAAACGCGCCCTGGTTCAGCGTGGATGCAAGGTTCTGTGCACCTTCTGCCTGGTCGACCACGCGCGTCTGCAGTGGCGCGCCCACGGCGAAGTGCAGCGCACCCCAGATCATGATGGCTGCGACACACGTTACGACACGTTGTTCCGCCAGTGGAAACAGCAGGAACAGCAGCACCAGGATAAGAAAGCCGGACATGACTGCGGCGATACCATGCTTATCTGCCATGATGCCGCCCAGCAGGTTACCCACCGTAATGGCCACGCCAAACGCCACCAGCACCAGCGTCACGCCATGCGGCGAAACGTGCGTCACGATTTCGAGAATGGGAGCGATATACGTCAGGATGCAGAACATGGCCGTGGACGAAAGCACACTGGTGCTGAGCACGATCAGAACTTCCTTGCGCGCGACTGACCGCAGCTCGTTCAGAACATGGACTGGCTCCGCATGCTGGTGCGGCACCAGTCGCCACACACCTGCCGCCGCGATGAATCCAATGGGCACAATGGCCCAGAACGCCATGCGCCATCCAAAGGCCTGCCCCAGCGCAGTACCTGCGGGAACGCCAAGTACATTGGCCAGCGTCAAGCCGCTGAACATGATGGCCACAGCCTGCGCCCGCTGCTCACGCGGCACTACATTCGCCGCAACGATGCTGCCGATGCCAAAGAACGATCCATGCATCAGCGCGGTGAGGATACGCGCCGTGAGCAGCAATCCAAACGTCGGTGCCAGCGCGCATGCCGAGTTGCCTACGACAAACAGCAGCATCAGCAGGATGAGAGCGCGCTTGCGGTCGACCTTGGCCAGCGCAAGCACCAGCAGTGGCGAGCCGATCGTCACCGCCAGCGCATACGCGCTGACCAGCGTGCCTGCCTTCGGGATGCTGACATTGAAGTCATGCGCCAAGTCGGGCAGGAGGCCCATGATGATGAATTCAGTCGTGCCGATGCCGAAAGCGGCTACGGCAAGAGCGAATAAAGGCTTACGCATCCCTACGCAAGTACCGCAGCTGGCAGGATCTCTTCCACATCGACCCACTGCGTTGGGTACTTGCCCGTGTAACAGGCAGTGCAGTAACCGACCGGCTTCTCGTCGCCCGTGGTGCAACTGTGCACGACACCCTCCAAGGATAGGTAGGCTAACGAATCAGCTTCGATGAACTGCCGAATCTGTTCCACGGAGTTGTTCGCCGCGATCAGGTCCTTGGTGCTGGGTGTATCGACGCCGTAGAAGCAAGGTGAAATCGTCGGTGGGCACGAGATGCGCATGTGCACCTCTGCCGCGCCGGCCGCGCGCACCATGCGGACGATTTTGCGTGACGTGGTGCCGCGGATGATCGAGTCATCGATCAGAATGACGCGCTTTCCCTCGAGCAGAGCGCGCACCGGGTTGAGCTTCATGCGGACGCCGAAGTCGCGCACACGCTGCTCCGGTTGAATGAACGTGCGGCCCACGTAATGATTGCGGATAAGTCCGAAGTTGAACGGAATGCCCGACTCGCTGGCGTAGCCAATGGCCGCAGTCACGCCACTGTCAGGTACGGGCACGACAACGTCCGCATCCACACCAGATTCGCGGGCGAGTGTGCGGCCCATTTCGTCGCGGCTCTTCTGCACCCAGCGACCAAAGATCTTCGAGTCAGGCCGGGCAAAGTACACGTGCTCGAAGATGCAGCTTGATTCCTGCACGTCCTTGTTAAAGTAGCGCGAGGTCACACCGTCTTCGCTCACCATGACGAGTTCGCCCGGCTCGACGTCACGCTCGTACTTGGCGTGCAGCAGGTCGAACGCGCAGGTTTCCGACGCGAAGACAAAGGTATCCGGAGCGCCGTCAACGCCGGCGATGCGCCCCATGGAGAGTGGTCGAAATCCATGCGGATCGCGCGCCGCGAAGATGCGGTTGCGCGTCATCATGACGATGGAAAACGCACCATCGATCTGGCCCAGCGAATCGGCAATGCAATCGACCAGCGTGCTGTGCTTGGAGTGCGCGATGAGTTGGATGATGATCTCGGAATCGCTGGTGGTCTGGAAGATGGCGCCGTCACGCTCCAGCCGCTCGCGCGCCGTTCCAAGGTTAACCAGGTTACCGTTATGCGCAATGGCGATAAGGCCCTTGGTCGATTCGACCTTGATGGGCTGCGCGTTCAGCAGTGCCGAATCGCCCGTGGTGGAGTAGCGCGTGTGACCGATCGCAAGGTGCCCTGGCAGCCCTGCCAGCACAGGGTCGGTAAAGATTTCGCTGACCAGACCCATGCCCTTCAGGTCGAGAATTTCTTCGCCGTCCGCGGTGGCAATGCCGCCACTCTCCTGCCCGCGATGCTGTAGCGAGTACAGCCCCCAGTAAGTCAGGCGTGCCGCGTCAGGATGGTTGTAGATGGCCATAACGCCGCACTCTTCGCGCAGTTTGTCGAAGTGGTCGTCGGCTTCGTTTTCGGTGCTTCTTAGCGTACTCACAGGGATGAAATCTGCCTCAATATGCTTACGAAACTCTGGAGTGATACTTGCCAGGTCGATGACGTCGACCCGATAAGGCAGGTCTGATTTATCGAACTCTTCTACAAGGTCAGCCCGTGCGCTTAGAGAAAGCTGCTCAGGTCCACCGACCGCCAGATCCAGATCAGACCTTCTTCTGGCTGTGCCATTTGCACGGGAACCGAACACCCACACGGGACGATCAGGAATGCGAGCCTGCAGAATGGACAGGACAACATCAGCTTCTACTGGCGAAATCTCGATAGCGGCGACCTCAGCCATGTGCTTCGATCTCTTCCTGAAGCCGCTCGACTAAGAATCTGGCTTCTTTGTAAAACGCGGGGATTCTTGCAACAACGCCGATTGCTTTTGCCTCGTTGTACGTGTGACTGGTCTCGGTCCTGGCTTGCCGGAAGTCCTTCCATAAGGCCACAGGAGAGCTAACAAGCCGTAACTCATCCGCTCTTCGTATCAACCCTTCATAGGAGAGCGCCGCAACATCATCCGGGCTGGGTTCGGGTGCAGCAAGATAGCGGCGCAGCATCTTGTGCGTCAGTTCAAATGTGTACTCAAACGTGTGAATCAAACCTGCACAAAGTAGTGGCCGCTCCGGCTCATGTGCTTGCTCGTGTATGGCGCTAGCGAGTTGGTCAACTGCTTTCGCCAGAGGGGATATGTCGATCACGCAAGCACCACTTGCGACTCGAGTTCTTCTTCCAATGACCCGTCCGCCGCTCGCAAGTCTTCGATCGTGCAATCGATCACCGGCGCGCCGTTTACCGCGAGGGTAAAGCGATCGCCCACTGTTTTACCGATCACATCGGAGAAGCAGTCGTATCGATCGGCAAGTGCTTCGACCGAGGACACATCCTCCTGCTTGCAGGTAACAATAATGCGGTTCGACACCTCAAAAAACAGCTGTACCGGCCTGGGCATGTTCTTCAGCAGAGAAAGGAGGTCGATTTCTGCACCGACCCCCTGCTGCATGGCGGCACGGGCGCAGGTCACGGCCACACCGCCATCCGAAACGTCCTGTGCCGAAGAGAGCAGGGATGCTTTTGAGAGCTCCGCGAGCAGCTTGTTGATGGCGTCTGCTTCTGACAACTCCAACTCCGGCGGAACTCCCCACGCTTGCCCAAAGCAGATGCGAGCGGCTTCGGTTGAGCCAAACTCCGAAGCTGCCTCTGCCCCGAAATCCGGCTGATCCAGAACAGACGCGTCCAACTCGACAGGCTCCGACGCCAGCGGAAAGCCCGGCGACAACGACAGGATGACGTCGCCGGCACGCTGAAACCCGCTGGGCACCGCCTTGGTCACGTCATCCAAAATGCCGACAACGCCGATCACCGGCGTAGGGTAAATGCCTTCGCCCCTGGTTTCGTTGTAGAGCGAGACATTGCCGCCAGTGATGGGTGTGCCGAGTGCAGTGCAGGCGTCGCTTATGCCGTCGATGGCCTGCGAAAGCTGCGCCATGATCTCTGGCTTCATGGGGTTGCCGAAGTTTAGGCAGTTGGTAGCGGCAACGGGAGTTGCGCCGGTACAGGCGACCTTGCGTGCGGCTTCTGCAACAGCGTGCATTGCGCCGAGTTTTGGGTCGAGGTAGCACCAGCGGCCGTTGCCTGCGAGTGCCATGGCGAGGCCGCGTTCTGGTTTCTTGGTTTCTGGTTTCTGTGTTTCGCCATCGCCCGAAGCCAGAAACGTGGAACTAGAAACTGTGCTGCCGGTACCCTTGATGCGGATCACGCCCGCCTCAGCCTGGCCTGGCCCGAAGACGGTGTTGGTCTGCACCATGCTGTCGTACTGCTCGTAGATGTGGGCCTTGCTGCAGATATTCGCGGAGCCGAGCAGCTTCTTCAGGTCGGCAGTGTAGTCACGCGGCTTCTTCAGCTCTTCCAACACCCCTGCGGGCGGGTCCAGCGGGATAGGAGACTTCCACTCGCCCACGGGCCGGTGGTACAGCGGAGCATCGTCCGTCAGCGACTCGTTGGAAAGGTCCGCGACCAGTTCGCCGCCGTGACGTACCTTCATGCGGTTTTCCGGAATGACGGTGCCAACGACGGCAGAGTCAAGGCCCCACTTGTCGAAAACGTCGAGTATCTCCTGCTCGCGCCCGGCGTGTGCGACGAGGAGCATGCGCTCCTGTGACTCCGACAGCATGATTTCGTAGCTGGACATGCCGCTGTCGCGCTGCGGCACCATGTTGAGTTCAATCTCAAGGCCCACACCGCCACGGCCGCCCATTTCGCAGGTACTGCAGGTCAGGCCTGCCGCTCCCATATCCTGGATACCGCTCACTGCGCCCGTCTTCATGGCTTCCAGACAGGCTTCCAGCAGCAGCTTTTCCAGGAACGGATCACCCATCTGCACGTTGGGCCGCTTCTGTTCGGAACCCTCGGTGAATTCTTCGCTGGCCATAGTCGCGCCATGGATGCCGTCGCGGCCCGTCTTCGCACCGACGTAGATCACGGGATTACCGACGCCGGTCGCCTTGGCGTAGAAGATTTCGTCATGCCGCACCAATCCCAACGCAAAGGCATTCAGCAGCGGATTGCCGCTGTAGCAAGCCTCAAAGCGCGTTTCGCCGCCCAGGTTGGGCACGCCAAAGCAGTTGCCGTAACCGGCCACACCGTGCACAACACCTTCCATGACACTGCGGTTCTTCTCGTAGTCGATGACGCCGGGTGCACCGGCATCGTCGTCAAGCTTGTCTAGACTGGGAATGCCTTCTGCGGCAGTCAGCCCCAGCGGACCGAAACGCAACGAATCCATTACGGCCATGGGACGCGCGCCCATGGTAAAAATGTCGCGCAGAATGCCGCCGACCCCGGTGGCCGCACCCTGGTAGGGCTCAATGTAGCTAGGGTGGTTGTGTGACTCGATCTTGAAGGCGCAGGCCCAGCCGTCGCCCACGTCGATGATGCCGGCGTTCTCGCCTGGTCCCTGCATGACGGCACCAGGGCCGCTTTCGCGAAATCCCTTGGTGGGCAGGCGCTTCAGGTGCACGCGGCTGCTCTTGTACGAGCAGTGTTCGGACCACATGACACTGTAAATGCCCAGTTCCGTCAGCGAAGGCGTACGTCCCATCGTGGCGAGGATCTTGGCGTACTCCTCGTCCGTGATGTTGTGCACTTTCAGCAGTTCGGGCGTGATGGTGCAGGGACTGGGCACGTCTGTCACGGTCGCATGGGGGGCCGCGGCGACCTCCGCCTCTGGTTGGATGGCTGTGGGCTGGCTCACCCGTCTAGTTTCGCATGGGCTGCGATCAAACTGATGCCAAAGCGGTGCAAGACGCGTCAGCAGCCGTTTTCGGCACAGCCGCATCGCACGTGGTATGTCTTCGTCCCGCAAGAGCATCTACGTCGCCATCGCCGCAAACGTCGCGATTGCCGCCGCGAAGCTGGTTGGTTTTGTGTTCACCGGGTCAGCCGCCATGCTGTCTGAGGCGATTCACTCTGCCGTGGACTGCGGCAATGGGGCGCTGCTGCTGCTAGGGCTGAAGCGCAGTCTCCAACCCGCGGATGAAACGCATCCCTTTGGCTACGGCAAGGAGCTGTACTTCTGGTCGCTCATTGTGGCCGTGCTGGTGTTTGTGCTGGGCGGCGGCGTGTCCATTTGGGAAGGCCTGGAGCACGCTCTGCACCCAACCGCGCCCGCCAGCCCGGTGTGGAACTACGCGATACTTGGCTGCGCTTTTGTTTTTGAGGGATACGCCTTGTTCGTCAGCGTGCGAGAGTTCCGGGAAGCGCACCCGGGCGAGCCGCTGATCGCCGCTATTCATGCCAGCAAAGATCCCAGCAGCTTTACCGTCATCTTCGAAGACACGGCGGCCACGCTGGGGCTGGTCGCCGCATTTGTCGGCGTCTGGCTCAGCAACAGCTTCGGCCTGCATCGGGCGGACGGCATCGCTTCTGTCTGTATCGGGCTGCTGCTGATGGGCGTGGCCATCCTGTTAATCGTGGAGTGCAAGGCGCTGCTGGTAGGCGAAGGTGCCGACCGCGCCACGCTGCGGGACATCCGTCGCATGGCAGGCGGCGACCCGGCTGTAATGGCAGTAGGTCTGCCGCTGACCATGTACTTCGGCCCGCATAATGCGTTGCTGACCATGAACGTACAGTTCCGGCCCGGCTTGAATGTCGAAGCCATGCAGGCGGCTATCCGACGCATTGAGAGTGCCATTCAGAAGAGCTATCCCGACATACGGCAGATTTACCTGGAGGCTGGGTCGCTGGGCACTGCGGCAGAGCGCTTCCCGATCAGCGCCAGCCAGTAACGTCTGCACCGCCGAAGACACCCTTCTTCAGCCCGGGCGAGAAGAAGCGATCCATCATGGTTAGGTCTGTTCCGCTGGCTTCGTCCAGCTTCTTCAGGATCTCGGGCGACAGCGTGAGGTCCAACGCGGCCAGGTTACTCTCTAACTGCTCGACTTTGCTGGCCCCCAGGATGAGCGATGTGATGCCGGGCTGGGCCATTGCCCATGCCAGCGACATCTTCGCCATGTCCAGCCCGGCTTCCGATGCAACGGCACGCACCCGCTCAAGGACCTGCCAGTTGCGCTCAGTAAATAGCTGAAACGAAGGGAGATTCAGGTCGAGTCGACCACCACCGGTGTTGACCTTGCCTACGTGGTCCCGGCTGTACTTGCCTGCAAGAAAGCCTGCTGCCAACGGGCTCCAAGGCGTAATGCCCATGCCGAACTCGCGTGCAGCGGGAACATGCTCGCGCTCGATACCGCGTTCGATCAGCGAGTACGGCATCTGCAACGCGATAGGTCCGGGGATGTTCGCGGTGCGCGCCAGCATGGCTGCGGACGCGGCGTACCAGGCGGGCACGTCAGAAAACGCGAAGTAGCGGATCTTGCCCGCGCGCACCAGGTCGCCCGTGGATTGCAGCAGCTCTTCCACCGGCGTGACCTGGTCCCACACGTGCATCCAGAACAGGTCGACGTAGTCCGTCTTCAGGCGGCGCAGTGAACCTTCGAGCGCGCGGTGCAGGTTCTTGCGGCCGTTTCCACCTGCATGCGGATTTCCCGGCTCGGCATTGAAGCTGAACTTGGTGGCCAGCACCAGCTTGTCGCGCAGGCCTCGCTTGCCAATGTACTCGCCGACCAGTTCTTCGCTGCGGCCCTTGGCGTAGATATCAGCGGTATCGATGAAGTTACCGCCCGCATCCACATACGCGTTGAAGATGGACTCCGATACCTCGTCGGGCGAGCCCCAGCGCGGCGTGCCAAACGTCATGGCACCCAGCGCCATGGGCGAAACGATCAGGCCGGAGCGGCCAAGCGTGCGGAAATCAGTCAGCTTCATAGCCTGTCAGATGCGGGCAAGACCCTGCGCGAACAGGTTCTATGGCAGCACAGGATCAGCCGCCATATTGACCTTTCGCGCGGTGGGCACGGGGCCTCTCAGACTGCACCTGAGCGGCTCCTTCTACTTGCGATGGCGGGTACTGTGCCATGTATGCCTTGCTGTTGAACTTGCGTCCGCTGCTGGCACCACTCATGTAGCGGATTTTGCCAAAGATTTTGCGTTCGCCCCAGGGCCGGTCAAACTTGCCATAGATCGCCCATGCGATGCCTGCGTACCCGCCTGGATCGCGGCCATCAAGAAAGTACTTGTCGTTCAGATAGATGGTCGTGTTCATGGCAGTGGCATTGTCCGGCGACCACTCCAGGATCTTCTTGGCCCAGTACATACGCATGAAGTTGTGCATCCATCCCAGCCGTACCATCTGCCGCTGCGCCGCGTTCCATAGCTCGTCATACGTCTCGGCACGCTCCATTTGCTGCACGGTGTAGATGGGGTCGCGCTTGTCATCAGCATGTTCGGCAATGGTCTTACGGGCCCATGGCTCCGCACATTCAGGATCGTCGTAGTGCGGGTTATAGCGGACGTAATTGACGCACAGTTCCCGCCAGGTGACCAGTTCGTCCAGAAAGCTGTCCGCACTTTCGCGCAGGCTGCCGTCCTGCTCCACGGCAGCTTCAATGGCGAGGTAAATCGTCAACGGGCTGATGTGCCCATAGTGGAGATAGGGCGATAGGACCGACGTGCCGTCCTGGTCGGGATGGTTGCGGTTGTGCGCGTATCCGGACAGCAGCTTCTCGACAAAGTACTTCAGGCGCGCGTGTGCGGCGTGCGCCCCACCCCGAAGGTCCGGCGCTGGACTGACGCTGCGGTCAAGATCCGTCCAGCCCTCGGTCATGTCCTTCTGCACGTCGTCTGAGAAGAACGTTTTTGGCTGCTTCCAGGCGTGTTCCGCGACCGGGTTTGTGCTGGGCTGCAGGTAGTCTGGCACCATCTTCCACAAGCGGCTGCGCATGGTGTAGGCGGCATACTGCGCCTTGTCGAAGCGGCTGCTGGGGACCAGCGTGTCCGCATCCACCGTCCAGTACGGTACGTCGATCTTTCCTGCGATATCGCACCGCCACCGCTCCGGTTCGCGCATGGGGTTTTCGTCACCGATGACGAGCGCTGCCTCGACATCCGAAAACAGCTGCAGGTGATCCTCATGGGGAGCATTGCGGAGGATAAAGCTGACGTTCCGCTGCTTTAGGTCCTGCTCAACGTCTCGCAGACCCTCGTTGAGGAAGACGTAATGTCTGAGATTTGCGTGCGGGAAGTTTGAGATACCCGCGAAGTACACCACTACTGGCAGGCCTAGGGCGTTGCCCACTTCCACGGCGCAGTCCAGCGCAGGGTTGTCGAACGCACGCTGGGCACGCTGCATCCAGTACACGACGGCCTTGCCCCCTGGCCTGGGGTCGCCATCCCGCCGTACGTTCACGCGATCTCCATGAGCGAGTTGCAGGAGTTGTCCCTGCGGCGCCGGATGAGACTTGCCGTCTACGTTTCCCTGGTCCGTTTCTGATTCGAGGCTAACGTTGGAGGTCGAAGGTTTCTGCTTCGAGACATCCTTGGCCACTGCGCTGGACTTCTGCTGACGCACAGCTTTGCTGGCTGCTCGAATGGCTTTCTCGCGCGCAGGATGGTGCGACAGCGCTTTTGGATCACCCTCGCTGAGGCCCTTCGCGGCTTCATCGCTGCCTGATTCGCCCGGCGGTGTGGCTACGCTTTCAAGCGGCTGTCTTGCTTGCTTTGCCATGTTCCTCATCCTCAGAACGATGGATGCACTTCCGAACGGAAGCTGCCAGTACAACTTGGCTCAGAACCTGCCGCCTTTTGCTTGAGCAACATAGCCGACCGGTACTGTTGACGGCCGGTAAAGCTACCGGACCCAGGACACGGAACATAAACATTTATGCTACGGGCATGGATCGATCGCCCTTCCACCTACGGACCTGTGACCCTGACGACTCCGCCGCGCTTTCCCTGGTAGCTGGGGCCAGTTTCTTGGAAGCTTTCGCTGGCGTGCTCACCGCGCCAGATGTTTTGCACCATTGCCAGCAGAACAACTCACCCGAAGCGTTTGCCCGGTACCTGGCGCAGCCGGCTACCCGTTGCGTTCTCGCTGAGGCGGAACCAGGAAATGCACCTGTCGGGTACATCGTCTGCTGTGAACCGGATCTGCCTGTAGATGTGACGTCCGCCGACTATGAGCTGCGAAGAATCTACCTTCTCTACCGCTTCCAAGGGCAAGGCATTGGTAAAGCTCTTATGGACGCGGCCCTCTCGCTGGCACAAGAGATGGGGAAAAAGCGCCTCTTGCTTGGGGTATACGGAAAGAACTACGACGCAATCCGTTTCTACGAGAAAGCAGGCTTCGAGCAAATCGGGGAGCGATACTTCACAGTTGGGGCGACTACACACCACGATGCCGTTATGGCCAGAATGGTCTGATTTTCCGTGGCTCTCAGCCGCCGCAAACGGTGACTGAGCAAAGCTGCTCAGCTTGATCGAGTCATCTCACAAAACGAATGGGGTGCCAGAGGCACCCCATTCCTACGAAACAAGAGTATTTACCAGCGGCCCCACGCGCGGGAGACGTAGTCGAGCATCGCCATCATGACTAACACAAGGAACGTGAAGAATCCGGCGCTTACCGTTAGCTTCACTAGCCGGGAGCTGTACTTCACGTGCATAAAGAACAGCACGACGAAGACAGCTTTCGTGCAGGCGATCCCGATCGCGATCGGCGCATTGAAGATTCCAAGCGGGAGCATGGACGCACCGACGGTGGCCAATGTGCCAATCATCAGCACGCCGAAAATCATGCCGTACACTGCCGGACTCACGATGTGATGAGCAACGTGTTCTGGGTTCGTGACGTTCGCGGCATCGTGGTACTCAAGATTGCCGTGTTGATCGTCGACAGGCTTCAGGTTATGCGAGATGGCTTGGTCGCTCATGCAGCTTCCTTCTTACAATGTGTTCGCACAGAGTGCGTGGACGCTCAACTAGTGCCGGTTAATCAGGTAGAGAAAGGGGAACAGGAAGATCCAGACAATATCGACAAAGTGCCAATACAGCCCAAAGTTCTCAATTGGCTGCACATATCCTGTCGTATACAACCCGCTTTTAGCTTTCCACAGCAGAACAAACAGAATCGCAATTCCGATGATCATGTGCACAGCATGCACGCCGGTCATGGCGAAATAGAGCGAGAAGTAGATTTGCGTCTTGTTCGCCATATCTACCGTGAGCGGCTTCTCTTTTGGATTCTGCGGATGAACGAAGTCTGCGATGTCGAAGGACGCACCAGGTACATGATGCTCGTGAAACTTGTCGTAGTATTCGCCAGACTTAATGCCGAGAAACGCAAAACCCAGGACGATGGTGGCAATGAGCGACCACTCCAGGAACTTTTTGTTACGCGTTTCTGCCGACCACACACCCATCGCCATCGTGAAGGACGAGCTAATCAGAACGATGGTGTTGATGAGACCCATCGGCATGGAGATGGAATTGGAGGCTGATACAAAGGCATCGTAATACCAGTTGCGATAGAGAAGATATGCAAAAAATAGCCCACCGAAGAACATGATTTCGGTCAGCAGAAACAACCACATACCAAAAGAAGCCGCTTCACGCTGCTGCTCGGCTGTCTCAAAGTGGTGCTTTTGATAGAACGGGTGTTCGTGCACGTCATGCGACGCGTGGATCTCCGGCTCCGGCGGATGCGTAAGGGTCGATGCGATCGACATGACAGAACCTTTCCGTACAAGTGAGTCGTTGTTCTGCGGGCTGGCTAGTCGCCAACCCGCTTGTAAGTGCCTACTACTATGGACAATTAGCCGACGTGCTGCAGTTCCCGCTCAGTCTTCTTCTCAAGCCACTCGTAGTCATACGCTTCATGATCAACGATGGGTGTTTCAAGGAAGTTCTCAGTAAGCGGAGGTGACTGGATCTGCCACTCCAGGCCCGTTGCCTGCCAGGGATTGTTGCCGGCGATGGCCCCGTACTTCAATGACCAGGCCAGATAGAGCAGAGGCAACATGTAACCAACACCAAGCACCGTTGCACCAGCGGTTGACAGTACGTTGAGCACTTGAAACTCCGGCGGATAGGCATGGTACCGACGTGGCATACCAAGGTATCCGACGATGAACTGCGGGAAGAACGTCAAGATGAAACCGACAAAGGTGATAATAGCTGCCAGCTTCGACACAGATTCTGGATACATACGACCGGTCAGTTTGGGCCACCAGAAGTGGATACCCGCCAGGAAGGCCATGAGCATTCCACCCACCATGACGAAGTGGAAGTGGGCCACAACGAAGTAGGTCTCTGTCAGCATGACGTCCATACCAAGCGCGCCAAGAAAGACGCCAGTCAAGCCGCCGATGGTGAAGAGTCCAATGAAACCGAAGGCGTACAGCATCGGGGTCTCAAAGGTAATCGACCCCTTCTGCATTGTGAACGACCAGTTGAAGATCTTGATGGCCGACGGGACCGCGACCAACATGGTCAGCAGCGAAAACACAAGGGCGGAGTAGTTCGAGACTCCCATGATGAACATGTGGTGAGCCCAGACGAAGAACCCGAACACTGCGATAGCAACTGAGGAGAACGCTACTGCGGTATAACCAAACACGCGTTTCCGGCTAAAGGTCGAGATCACCTCGGAGATCACACCGAACCCTGGAAGGATCATGATGTACACGGCCGGGTGCGAGTAGAACCAGAACAGATGCTGGAAGAGAAGCGGATCGCCACCCTTTGCCGGGTCAAACACTCCGATACCAACGGTCCGCTCAAGCGCGACTAAGACGATCGCGATTGCCAAAACCGGGGTCCCAAGCACCATCAGAACTGAGGCCGCGTAGTTCGACCACACAAAGAGCGGCAACCGGAACCAGGTCATGCCCGGAGCACGCATCCGGTGAATCGTCACGATGAAGTTCAAGCCAGTAAAGATCGACGAGAAACCGGCGATGAAGATCGCGGTTGCCGTAGTGACCACATGGGTGTTCAGGTAGTGGGTCGAAAGCGGCGTGGTGAATGTCCAGCCAGTATCAACGCCGCCCAGCACGAGCGTGGTCAGTACAAAGATGCCGCCAACCATGTACAGGTACCAGCTCAGCAGATTGATCTTCGGAAACGCAAGATCTTTAGCACCAATCATGATGGGGATCAGGAAGTTGCCAAGCGTCGCGGGAACTGATGGGACAAGAAACAAGAAGATCATGACGATGCCGTGCATCGTAAACATCTTGTTGTATGTGTCCGCAGCCATGAGGTCGCCAGCCGGCGTTAACAGTTCCAGGCGAACCATGCCGGCAAAAAATCCACCAATGAAGAAGAAGAAGGTAATGCTGATGAGATACAGCATCGCAATCCGCTTGTGATCCGCGGTGAGCAGCCAGGACAGGATGCCGTGTTCGTTGTTGATGTACGTGCGCTTCGGCATGGTTGCCGTAGTCTGGTCGGGCAAGGACACGATGGTGCTCATGGCGTCACCTTATCAACGGGCGTAGTCGGCGCCGCGTCGTCTGCTTTAGAGGTACCCAGCGTCTGCTGGATACGGTAATTAGTCTTGAGCTGCTTGATGTACTCAACCAGATCAATCAGACCTTCTTCGCTGATCTGGCCCTGATAGGTAGGCATGATCGGCTTGTAGCCTAATGGCACGTGCTGCGAGGGATTCAGGATGGTGTCGCGGAGCCAGCCGTCTGTCGCAACCTGCTCCGAGCCATCATCCATTCTGATTTTAGACCCGTAAATACCTGCTAGGTTCGGGCCTACCGCGGCAGCATTTCCTGAGTGGCAACTGTTGCATCCCATGGAAGCGAACAGCCGCTCACCATTCTGTGCAAGGCTCATGCCGCTGGTGGAAAGCTGCGTCCACTTCTCGTAGTCTTCCGGAGCCATGGCTACGATTTCGCCGATCATGCCGGAATGGAGTGTGCCGCAATATTGTGTGCAGAACAGATGATACGTACCCGCTTGAGTGGCATTAAACCAGACGGTGCTGTAACGCCCAGGGATGACTTCCCGCTTTACGCGGAACGCTGGAATCGAGTAGGAGTGAAATACATCCTGCGAAATCATGGTCAGCTGCACGGGGCGTCCGATGGGCACGTGCAATGCGTTGATCTCGTGCTGGCCACCAGGGTGCTCCGCTTTCCACATCCACTGCTTGCCGACCACGTAGATCTGCATGGCGTCAGCAGGCGGGTTGTAGATGCGGAAGTAGAGCCAGGCTCCCCACACGAATACAAAAAGGAAAACACCAAGCGGGATGATCGTCCAGGTTGCTTCCAATAAGGTTGAACCTTCGATCTGAACCGCCACCGGGTGCCGTTCCTTGCGGTAGCGAACCGCGAAGGTGAATACCAGGACGCCGACCAGGACGACACCAAACAGCGTCATCAGCCAGAGAAAGATGTACAGCGCATCTGCCCACGGCGCGATGGTAGAGGCCTCTTGCGGCCAAAGAGCCGAAGTGGTGAGCCACTTGGTTAGAAACTGCCAAAGTACCGGACTAATTCCCATCGTCTGCCTTTACTCTTCCTATCCGTTCTTTCATTGCAGCGCTGCGTTTACAGCGGCCTTACAGGGGCGGGTGGTGCCGGTGTGCTACCGGTCTTCCCTGCGTGTCAAAGCGTGGTCGCGGCCAAGTTTCAGATCGCGCCGGAACATCAAGAACATAAATCCACCCAGGCCAGCCACTGTGATCATGCCACCGAACTGCACCACACGAGCCACGATCAGGCTGTGCTTATTGCGGTGTGGATCGTAGTGGTAGCAGTAGGTCAGAATGTTTGCTACTGGTGAACCGATCTTGTTACCCGAAGCTTCCACCAGTCCCAGGAGTAGATCCTTGGGTGAGTACTCCACGCCTAGGTAGTACTGCGCTACGCGAGCCTCAGGCGTTATGATTTGGATCGCGCTGGCATGGGCAAACTGGGTAGTTTTTCCGTCGGACGAAGGTACACGAACGTACCCGAATCCCACAGCTTTCGCGACAGCATCGATAGAAGCCTGCTGCCCGGTGAGGAAGTGCCATCCCGCCTCTGTTCCAGGTCTAGCATAACGCTTGGTGTAAAGGGCCTTCTTCTGTGCCGCGACGACCGGCGTATCCGTAGGGTCGATGCTGACGATCAGGACGTTGAAGTCTTTCGCGGGATCCAGGTGCACCATTGCCAAGGCCTGCGTAAGACCATCCAGCTCTTCGGAGCAAAGCATGGGGCACTGGAAGTACACGAGAGCAAGGACCGCAGGCTTCCCATGTCCGAAATAGCTTCCCAGGCGGACAGGCGTACCTGTCTCATCAACAAACGGGACATCAGGGAGGGTCGTATTCAGGTGTTGGTCAATTGAAGCACCCTTCAGCACCGTTGGCAGTTCGTTGCCATACGACTCACCTGTTTGCTTGTCCGCGTAGCTGGAGACCTGCCCGACTGCTTGCCGATCGGTTGCGGTAAGCAGCCCACACCCGAGCAGCAGCAACAGCATGCAGGACGCTGCTGAGCTTCTAAGCTTACGGATTGTGGTTTGCTTATGCATAATGTCTCCTACTACTTGTGAGCTACAGTCGGATTTGGTTTTGACTGTGCTCCTATTGGACTCTCACCTGCGCTCAATCTTTGTTCACGGCTTTCCATCTGATCGAGTTCGTAGGCTGTTCTTGCGAAGCCACTGGTAAGAGGAGCCGTGGCGCTATATTGCCGATCACCGGTAAGACCCGTCTGCACGGAAGTGACTTGGATTGCCGCCTTCGGCAGGCCGCGCTGGACCACCAGCTGCATTGCCCGTTCGATAGGAATATGGATGGTTCCTGCGGGTCCATCAGCTGGATCCGCCGCTGTGTAGTGCTCCAGCAGAAGATCTTCTCGGGCGTGCATGTCGGCCGTTTCCTGGTTATCGTCGTCCGTCGGAACGCGAGGTGTGGGAAAACTCTGTGCGATTTCCGACGCTACCTGCTGTTCCTGCACTGGGTTGTTCGCAAGACTTGCGCCACGCCTCTGCAACGCCTGGGGACTAGCCGCGGAAAGCGGGTTGTGCGCCGCAGCCTCTTGATCCTGCTTCAGCAGGCCTCCATTGATGGCACCGCCAATGGCGTAGCAAAGGATGAAGAAGACAAACAGGAACGCAAGCAGGCCGCCAATGAAGACCACGACGCCCTTGGCGTTTACGTCCGTCACTTCATAGCCGGGATGTTCCGCGTCGAACTTTGCGGAGGGGTGCGGCATGGGCTTGGACATGCCATGCTCATCAGCTCCGGTAGAGGGCGGCTTCTGGCTTAAGAAATGATCGCGTTCATTGAACTCAGTGGGCATGTTCCGGCTCCAGGACTTCCGCCGTGTGCGGATCGTTTAGGACGAGAACGGGGCGCGAAGCCAGGTTCGTCAGGTACACCCACATCCACACACCCCCCACGAAAAGCGGCACGGTAATGTAGGCGAATATTCCAACGCTCATGTGCAGATTTCCCATGGCATCGTTAAAGTTTGGTTCGATCATCCAGAACAGGTCGAAGCAGCGAGCAAAGATCATCCACGAAGTGAGGGCGAGCATCTTGCGGTTGTCGTACTTGAATGACCTGCTGAGCAGCAAGCAGAAAGGCACCACCCAGTGGAAGATGAAGTCTAGTGAACAGATGACCCACCATCCGCCACGAATCCGGTTCAGATACCAGGGGATCTCTTCAGGCGAGTTTGCCGACCAGATGATCAGAAATTGTGCAAAGCTCAAGTAGATGTTGAGCATGACAAAGCCCAGCATGAACTTGCCCAAATCGTACTGTTCCGTCTTGCGCAGCGCCGTACTAAGTGGCTGGAAGCGCGAGAGGCGGATGATGGTATGAACTCCCAGCGCCAGAACACCGTACCCTTGACCAACCAGAAAGATCAAGCCGTACATGGTTGAATACCACGTGATGTCGAGGGTCATCATCAGATCGATCGCGACAATCGTCAGCATGACGGCGTACAGCAGGATGCCGATACCCGACAGATTCTCTGACTTGATCCGCCAGAATTCAAACGAGCCCTGTGTACCGCGGGCAGGATCCGCATCCCGCTCCAGAGACCAGCGATTCAGGAAGTAACCCCAGACCAGCATGAACGCGAAGACGAGCAGAATCTCGAGCGTCACGTGTAGGGGGCTCAACATGAGGCGCTTCCAGTTCAGCGCGTGCGCTTCGGCTTCGCCAAGTTTACCGCTGCGAAGCCCCTCTTCGACTGCCTCGTGGGTCGGGTAGACAGCCCACAGCCAAAGACGCTTGGCAAACAGCATGAGCGGCACAAAGAGCAGCACCAGCAAAGGTGTGGTCCGCGTCATGGCCTCCATGGGGCGACGCATGATCAGACCCCACTTGCCACCCGTGATGTACTGCAACATCAGCATGCACAAGCCGCCACCTGCAAAGCCGAAGCAAAGCATGAAGGCGAGCAGGTAACCCCGCATGATGTGGTCAAA
>JBPBPZ010000349.1:0-54744 GCA_050954525.1 Janthinobacterium lividum | reverse complement strand
GGCAGAACGTGGATGAGGAAGCGCCGCAGGAACTCGTTGGCTGAGACCGTCATGACCTTCTGCTTGCTGCCGGCTGCGTAGTCCTTCCAGCGAAAGGAGACCCGATCGTCCTCCAAGCTGACGAGGCGATAGTTGGAGATGGCGACGCGGTGGGTGTAGCGGGCGAGATAGTTGAGAACGTGTTCGGCTCCACCGAAGGGCGGCTTGGCATAGACGACCCAGTCCTTGGTGAAGAGCTGTCTGAGGAAGCGCTGGAAGCGTTCCGACGATGCGAGCTCCTGGAGCGAGCCGTGGAACTGGAGATTGCCCTGGAGCAGAAGCTGCTTGAGCTCGGCGGTGAACTTGCCGCGGAAGACGCGGCTGAGAACCCGGACAGGCAGGAAGAAGCGTGAGGAGGCCGCGACCCATCTGGAGCCATCAAGGGCGAGGCCACCGCCAGGCACGACGCAGTGGACGTGCGGATGGTGCTGGAGGTTCTGTCCCCAGGTATGGAGCACGCTGAGCAGACCGATGTCGGCTCCCAGGTGCTTCGGGTTGCGAGCGACTTCGAGCAACGTGGCAGCACTGGCACGGAAGAGCAGATCGTACAGGAGCTTCTTGTTCTGCAACACGAGTGCGGACAGCTCATGCGGCAGAGTGAAGACGAGGTGGAAGTAAGGCACGGGCAACAGCTCGGCCGAGCGCGCGGCCAGCCATCGGTCGCGTGCGTTCGACTGGCACTTGGGACAGTGCCGGTTGCGGCAGGAGTTATAGGAGATGGCCTGATGTCCGCATCCGGAGCATCGATCGCGATGACCGCCGAGCGCCGCTGTGCGACAACGGATGATGGCGTCCATCACCTTGCGGTGCTGCGGGGCGAGATGCGGTCCATGCTGCTTAACGAAGCTGCTGCCGGCTACACGGAGGATGTCGGCCACCTCAAGGGTGGGCCGGCTCATCGCTTCGCTCGCCTCCTTGAAAGGGTGGCCTCGGCTGAAGTCGAGACTGTGAGCGACTCAATCGGACTGGGCACAGCCTGCAGATGCCGACGCGACAGGTGCAGATAGACCGTCGTGTCGGCCAGCTTGGCGTGTCCGAGCAGCACCTGGATGGTGCGGAGATCGGCGCCCGCTTCAAGCAGGTGCGTCGCATAGCTGTGCCGGAGCGTGTGCGGCGAGACTCGCCTGGTGATGCCGGCGGCCTTCGCCGCTTCGGTCACCGCAATCCACGCGACCTTCGTGGTGACGGGCACGTCGGCCCGCCAGTTGTTCTCCATGCCCGGAAAGAGATAGGTCTTCGGCTTCATCCAGCGCCAGTACTCGCGCAGTGTCGCGAGCAGCTTGGGACTCAACGGAATATCGCGGTCGCGTCCACCCTTGCCTTCGTGAATGTGCAGCACCATGCGTTCGCTGTCGATGTCGGCGACCTTGAGCCGGCACAGCTCGGCCCGGCGCACGCCGGTCGCATAGAGCGTCATCAACATCGCACGATGCATCAGGTTGCCGCTTGCGTTGAACAGCCGGGCGACCTCTTCCTGGCTGAGCACCGTCGGTAGACGCCTGGAATGCTTCGGGAACGGGAGCGCATCGGGCAGGTAAGGACGGCGCAGAGTCTTGACAAATAGGAACCGTAGCGCTGCCGTCTGTCCTGCAATCGTTCGAGCCGAAAGCTTGCGGTCGCGGAACAGATGGACCTGGTACTCGCGGACGTGATCGGGTCCAAGCTGCTCGGGAGAACGACCGAAGTGCCTGGCGAACTCCTCCACTGCATGCAGGTAAGACCGTACGGTGTTCGGAGAGTAGTTACGACGCTCCAGCTCGTCGAGCATCAACTGGCGAAGATGGGTCACAGGAAATCCTCCTTGTGACCCGAACCCTAAATCCAGCCGCAGCCAGCGCCGCCAACAATGCAGCATCCACCGCGTCAGCGGCTTAGTTCAAACGCCGTTGCCGGAAGCTAGGTCTGCGGCGAGAGGGAGGGCACGGAATGCCATCTAAGGCACGGTGATAGTATTAGGACCTAAGCTGTTTGTAATGAACGTCTTACGTCTGATAAGCACGATTCTGCATAGTTGCTATGTAGCTGCCAAGTAGAAACGTCACTCCTCTGCCAAGTCATTCAGCCCCGGCCCGATCCTGCGGCTCTGGTGAGGGCTTGTGACAGCTAGTCCTTCGCTCGCGTAGTGCAATCAGTGTTCAGCATTCTAACGATTGCAACCTCCGGTGCGCGATCACTGCAGAATCGGACGCCAGCAGGGTTCTTTTGCATCCTAGGTCGCAGAGGTGGTCGCAATGGACAAAGTCGAAATCAGTGATGAGCAGATTGTGCCGATCGACGCGATCGCGGAAGGTCTGAGCGGACTGAAAATCACTTTCGTAAATGTCTTCGGGCTACAGCACCAGGATGGTAGCTGGACCTTGATCGATACAGCTCTTCCCTTTTCCGCGGGTCGGATCAAGAGTTGGGCAGAGAAGACGTTCAAACGTCCTCCCAACGCTATCGTTCTAACGCACGGACATTTCGATCATGCAGGTGCAGCAAAGGAACTTTCAGAGCAGTGGGACGTGCCTGTGTACGCCCATGCGCTCGAGTTCCCGTACCTTACGGGCCTAAAGGAATACCCCGCCCCAGATTGGAAAGCGGGTGGAGGGGTGATGCCGCTCATGTCTCCAACTCTTCCTCGAGGCCCCATCGATCTGGGCTCCAGGCTGAAAGAGTTGCCAGGCGAAGGTAGCGAGTTGAGTTTGGCAGAGATGCCGGGATGGAAGCTCATCCACACGCCCGGACACACGCCGGGCCATGTGAGCTTCTTCAGAGAGAGCGATAGGACATTGCTGGTGGGAGATGCATTCTGCACCACTAAGGCGGAGAGCTTCTTCGCGGCCAATCTTTTCCAGCCAGCAGAACTGCATGGGCCGCCGAGCTATTTCACGTCAGACTGGGGTGCGGCAAAGGTGAGCGTGCGCAAACTTGCAGGTTTGGAACCTGTAACGGTCGCGCCAGGGCACGGAAAACCACTGGCCGGGGCCGAGGTGCCTCAAGCCCTTCACACGTTGGCGGATAACTTCGAACGTATCGCGACGCCTAAGGACGTTCTAGAGGGAACCCAGGCCGGGGAGACATCGCTGTAGCTTATTAGGGGTGAGCTCCTTCGTTATGCTCGCATGGCGAGCGAAGTTACCTAAGAGAATCGCGCATCCAAGCGAACATGAAGTTCCATACAGTTCGTCGCGGATCAGGTAAACCCCTCTTACTCGTACATGGCATCGGCGGAAGTTGGGCATCCTGGGAGCCGGTCATTGACCGGCTTGCCGAGGGCGGTCGCGAGGTCATCGCTGTTGACCTCCCAGGCCATGGCCGAACGCCGCCACTCTCCGGCCCCGTCTCCATTTCAACGCTCGCTGACGCAGTCACTGAGTTCTTGATAGGAGAGGGTCTGCTCGGCATCGATGCGGTTGGAAGTTCGATGGGAGCACGCCTTGTTCTTGAGCTTGTTAGGCGGGGCGGCGTGCTCGGCGCTGTTGTCTCACTCGATCCGGGAGGGTTCTGGGAAGGCTGGGAAGTTCCCGTCTTTTATTACTCAGTGGCGGCGTCAGTACGGCTCGTGCGAGCATTGCAGCCCGTGATGCCTGCCATCACGAGCAATCCGATTGGTCGCACCGCACTGTTTGCTCAATTCTCTGCACATCCCTGGTCCATTCCCTCCGACCTTGCGCTTACAGAGATGCGGTCGTTCGCAGCGTCTCCTTCATTTGATGAGCTTCTCGAAAACTTAGCCCATGGTGAGGCGCAGCGCGGTAGCCCCAAAGGCTCGGTGGTGGCTCCTCTTGTGATCGGCTGGGGCGAAGACGACCACGTATGTCTACCGCGCCAAGCCACCCGAGCGATATCCAAGTTTCCGGACGCGCAACTCTACTGGTTCCCGAACTGCGGCCACTTTCCCCAGTGGGATAGCCCAGAGCTAGCCGCACGTTTGATACTTGCAGCGACCTCCGGAGATCCATTACCTCAGCCGGAGAGAGGGTACAAATCTCCATTATCTGCTCGGATGAAATGGGCTTTAGCAGTCTCGCTAGCAGTCGCAGTTGCAGCCGTTGCTATCGCTGTGTCCGTGCCTCTGAAATCTAGACAAAGCTCACTCTAGGCGAAACGCAATCCGTTGTCTTTTGCTTCGCTCTCGACGCCATGCTAGGAAGGGGATCCAAGATCGACCCCCCATCCTGCACTGCGGACACCATCCTTGGAATGCAGCCTCAGATGAGCTTGTCGAGCGTGATAGGCAGCTCGCGGATGCGCTTGCCTGTCGCGTTGTAGATTGCGTTGCCAATGGCAGCAGCTACGCCGACAAGTCCGATTTCTCCAAGGCCTTTCGCACCGATCGGATTTACGATGTCGTCCTCCTCTTTGACGAAAATGACCTCGACGTCATGCACGTCGGCGTTGACCGGCACGTGGTACTCGGCCAGGTTGTGGTTCATGATGCGGCCGAACTGATGGTCGGTTTCGGCCTGCTCCTGAAGCGCCATGCCAATGCCCCAAACGACGCCGCCAAGAATCTGGCTGCGGGCTGCTTCGTGATTGATGATGCGGCCGCCCGCAATCGCGCTCACCACGCGGCAGACCGATACGGTCCCGAAATCTTCGTCCACCTCCACTTCGGCAAATACTGCAGAGTGGGTGTAGCTCTTGTAGCCGTGCTGCTTCAGGAAATTCGGCCCCGTCTTGGTCTTCTCTGCGATCGGTTCGCCGTCGCCCGATGCCAGCGCGGCAGCCAGGGTCACGAACTTCGTGGCGTCGCCGCGCAACGAGATGCGTTCGTTAACGAACTCCACATCTTTGAACGATGCGTGCTTCAAGGGCGAATCGCCCAGACCGGAGGCGAGCTTGAAGACCTTTTCCGCAACGGCTTTGCATGCTTCTGTGACAGCTGTTCCTACAGAAGAAACGGTCCAGGAGCCCCCTTCGAGCGGTGCTACCGGTAGCTCCGAATCCCCCAGCTTCACAATCACCTTTGCAAGCGGCAGACCGAGTGCTTCGCCGGCAAGAATCGCCATCACGGTGTAGGTTCCGGTGCCGATATCGGCCGTGCCGCTGGCAATAGTCAATGTGCCGTCCGGCGCAAGTGTTGCTTTCGCGGAGGCTGGCATTTGCGGCGATTCCCAAACGCCGCCGGCCATGCCGCGCCCAACCAAGGCGGTGCCACGGCGTTCCGTGCGCGGCGTCGGCTTGCGTTCGTTCCAGCGAAACATCGCCGCTCCCTGCGCGTAACAGGCTTTCAACTCCTTGCTGGAATACTTCTTGCCGTGGTTCTGGTCTTTCTCAGCGTAGTTTTGGAGCCGCAGATCGACGGGATCGCGACCCGTTGCGATGGCCAGTTCGTCCATTGCCGTTTCTATCGCCCAAACGCCTTGCACAGCGCCAGGAGCACGCATATCGCCCGGAGTAGAGATGTCCATGGAAACCGTCTTTTCTTCCATGGTGGCGTTTTCGCAAAGGTAGCTTAGACCGCTCCAGTTTGCGATGACTTCGAAGTAGTTCTCATAACGCGAGGTGGCTTGCAACGATTCGTTGTGCATCGCGAGAAGGGTGCCGTCCGTGTCGGCACCGAGGCGAATCTCCTGCAGCGTTTCCGGGCGGTGGCTGAGAGTGAACATCTGGTCTCTCGTGAGCGTGAGCCGTACCGAACGCTTCAGAGCCTTCGCCGCCATCGTCGCAAGGATGAGCTGGTATTGCGGCCGCAGTGCCGATCCAAACGCGCCTCCAACAAAGGGACTTTCTACACGGACGTCGTCCTTGGAAAGGCCGAGCGCATTGCATACCAGGAGCTGGCTGTTGCTGACACTTTGCGTTTTGTCGTAGATCGTCATCGTCTCGTCTTCATTCACGACGACGGTGGTGGCGAACAGCTCAATCGGATTGTGGATCTCCGTGGGCGACAGGTACCCTTTGGCAAGCTTTACGGGCGCGTCGGCATACGCCTGAGCCGAATTGCCGCGGTTCTTGGGTGGCGGCTCGATGCCTGCGCGGTTGGACTTCTCAACCTTCTTCGCTTCCTGCACGGCGAAGGTCATGTCCGTCTGGTGCGTCAGTGCCTTGTACGACACTTCGACCAGCCTGGACATGGCCCGTGCTGCCTCAAACGTTTCGGCAACACAGAGCGCAACCGGCTGACCGCTATGATGAATCTTTTCGTCGTACAAGGGGCGAAGCGGCTTGCCGTCGGTGGGGGCGTCCTCGTCAAGGTACGACTTGTTGAACCAAGCCATGTGCGGCCGGTTTTTGTGGCTAAATACCTCCACAGCGCCGGTTACCTTCATGGCCGCAGCGGTGTCGATGCTGTCGATTTCACCATGTGCAATCACACCTGAAACAACCACCGCGTACAACATGTCTGGCGCGAAGAACTCTGCGGCGTACTTGGCCGCGCCGGACACCTTGGCTGGTCCGTCGATACGATTCACGTCTGTGCCGATCAGATGGGTGTTCATGCCTGTTCTCCTTCGTGGGCTGCCTGCTCCAACGCACGCACTACGGTGACCGGTGCCAGCTTCAGTTTGAAGTCGTTTTCTCCGAATCCCTGCGCACCCGCTAAAAGAGCGCGCTGGAACTCATGGTAGGTGTCGCGGTTGGCAGCCTTGCCGATCAGCAACTCCTGCTCCAGCTGCGGATTTCTCCAAGGCTTGTGTGCCACGCCTCCGAGCGCGACGCCTGCCTTGGCAATTACTCCGTCCACGACTTCAAGGCCCGCCGCTACAGAGACCAGGGCGAACGCGTACGACTGCCGATCCCTCACCTTGATATATGCGGAGTGGCCGGCATAGCCGGTCTTGGGCAGATCGACGGAGGTGATGATTTCGTCCGGTGCCAGTGTGGTTTCGATTTCGGGATGGTCTCCGGGCAGGCGGTGGAATTCCTCAAAGGGAATGCTGCGACTGCCGCCCGGGCCCGTCACCTGAACTACAGCTCCCAGCGCGGCGAGTGCCACACACATATCGGAGGGGTGCGTCGCGATGCACGACACGCTTGTGCCGAGGATTGCCAGGGTGCGATTGATACCCTCTTTTGCCGGACATCCGGTTCCAGGCTCACGTTTGTTGCAGGGCGTCGCTGTGTCGTAGAAGTAGACGCAGCGCGTGCGCTGCAGCAGGTTGCCGCCAGTGGTCGCCTTGTTGCGGAGTTGCGCGCTGGCACCGGCCAGGATGGCTCGTGACAGCATTGGGTAACACGTCGATACAGTTGGATGGTAAGCAACATCGCTGTTGGTCACCAACGCACCGATCCGCAGACCGCCGTCCGGCAGCTCCGAAACCTCACGCATGGAAAGCCGATTCAGATCCACCAGGGCCGACGGTTTCTCGACGTTGTACTTCATCAGATCGACGAGGTTCGTTCCGCCGCCGATGAACTTCGCCCCGACGTGCCCCGCGACAAACCGGGCAGCACCGTCCAGACCTTCGGCACGTACATACTGAAAGTTGTTCATCGCCCACCTTCCGTCTGGCCCATGCTCATGACGTGCTTCACCGCTGCGACAATGTTCGGGTACGCTCCGCAGCGGCACACGTTGCCGCTCAATTGTTCCCGAATGTCCGCTTCTGTCTTCACGTGGCCTTCCTTCAGCATGCCTACAGCGGAGCAAATCTGACCCGGCGTGCAATACCCGCACTGGTAGCCATCGTGATCCACAAAGGACTGCTGCATCGGGGAAAGGTTTCCTTCGCTCCCGAGACCTTCGATCGTCGTGACTTCATCGCCATCGTGCATCACAGCGAGGCAAAGACAGCTATTCACGCGTACACCGTTCACCAGCACGGTGCATGCCCCGCACTGGCCGTGGTCGCAGCCCTTCTTGCTCCCTGTAAGTTGCAGTCCCTCCCGAAGCAGGTCAAGCAAAGAAGTCCAGGGCTCAACCTGCAACGTGTGGGAACGGCCATTCACCGTCATTTCTGTTGTGACGGCCAAACCCGCCCTCTCTCCCAATGCCTGCTGTCCGGTCGTCATGCTTCCTCCGAAGGTGCCTGCGTTCGCTCTCTTGCGTGTTGATTTAGATGCAACTGGGCAGAGGTGCCAGGTCTGCCACCGTGCGTCAAGGTGTCGCTACGCACCACCTGAGGTGTAGTGCTATTACCACGCGTAAGTCATCTATGATGAGTAATATACGTCCGGTAACGATGGGTTTGTATAGTTGGCCTGTATGCGCTCTTCAGAAGCGTCATGTTCCCTCTCATCAGAACTGTAAGTTCAAGAGACGGGTTGGGTACGAAGGAGTAAGTGAGATCAGCAACTCCCGTACCGTAGGGTTCTTCGGTACGGGAGTCGATTCGGCAAGGATCAATTTGCAGCGAGAGCGTTGGCGTTGGCTGGCTCCGTTGTTGAGTTGCCGCTTTCTGAACGACGTACTTGCGACAATGCCTGATACGCGACGCGACGCGCACGGTTGATGGAGCCAAGTGGCTGGTGAGCGACGAGCGAATGATCCGGCGAGAAGGAAAGTGGCTCAACGAAGCTGTCTCGCGCTGAATCCCATGCAGTCTGAGCAGGAATGATGAGCCGTGCTACTTCTTCATACTGCGACAGTTCTTCCGGCCAGGGGCTTGTAGCGTCTTCAATCGACATCTCATCCGTGTTCGTGTTGAGTTGGACACGGAAGCTGTACTCTGCCGCGTTTACCTTCAGAAAAGCATTGCAGTCTTCACGCAGAGCGTCCGGCGTCTCAGGATCGAACTTGTCTGCAATAAGCGCTTCGAGTGCTGGCGTGTCTGGAATGACTCCGTACTTCGCTACAAACTCACCGTGCCGGAAAGCAGTTTGAGAATACTGCGCTTCCCCGAGAGGATGAACAAGGGGATGACCGAAGAAGTCCAGCTTTGCAGAGTTCACACCAACAGCGTTCAACGCCTCATTCGTGACGCGGGAGATCGTTGAAACGATGCCCTTCGTGGTGTCCGACAGCTTGGGTGCAACCTCTGCATTAGGCTTGAAGGCCTGCAGGAATGCTTTTGCATTCCCTGAGATGAACTCCTTGCCGGGAGAAAGCACAAAATCCTGCGTGTCGGCAGTGTGTCCCGACAGCTTGGGTCCTTCGACACCAAAGACCTTGATCGCCATCCCGCGTGTGCTGTTTACCTTGGAGTCGTCCAGCAGTTCGCCCGGAGCAGAAGCCATACGCACCAGCACGTCGTAGGAACCGGGTTTACTGAACAGTCCTTGTGCGAGCTGCGTTGGAAGATCCTGGCGCACAACGAGCGTGCCCTTAAGGATGGCGTGAGCCTTGGCATGGGAGATGCGGATTGGACGGCCGTATTTTTCACGGGTGAGGTCCTGCCCTTCCGTCATCAGCTTGACGATCTTCTGAAAGGTTTCTTGTTCATCGGGTTCAGGCTGCTCTACGGCGGGAGAGTACAGGAGGTGATTCGGCATTGGCGGGTCCTGGGCTTTGGGGTAACAACACCCTTACTGTAGGAGGTAAGCTAATCAAATGACAAGAACTGACCAGAAGGTGGGGTACTTACCAAAAGGTAAGGTGAAAGAAACACCAGGTCACACCAAGGATGATTGGTCAGCAGATGCCGCAGAGGAGGCTTTTACCCTCCTCGAGGGACGCTGGAAGATGATGATCGTCTTCCACCTGTTCGACAAGGGAGTGATGCGCTTTTCGGAGTTGGAGCGTGCCATCCCACTCGCTTCGCAGAAGATGCTCATTCAGCAGCTCCGCTTCCTTCAGACAAATGGCGTCGTCCATCGCACGGTCTATCCCGAAGTGCCGCCCAAAGTCGAATACAAACTGACGGAACTCGGGCTAGACTTGCGTCCTGCACTCCAGGCGCTCGTGCGATGGTCTGAAACGCGAAGGGAAGTTTCCGCGGCTAAGTAAGCAGCATGCCGTAAGCAGTCGAAATCTACTTGGATCCGCTCATCTGAACTGCCGTCTCAGGCCGTCCATGGGGTCCAAAAATAGCGGCATTTTCTTCCCTACTAGCTGCGGACGGCTGAAGTCGAGGGCAATCTGCTCCTGCCCGTCAGGGTTCTGCTCCCGCCACAGCTTCAGCAGTAGAGGCGGCATAACGGAGAGCGCAGCCTTTGTGCGATGAATCTTGGATGGATGTACTCTGCCAGCCAATTGGGATTGGCCTGCTCTGTTTCGGCTAGAAAACCGCTCTCCTGATGGTGAGGGGTGAGTTGGTACATCACGCCCCAATCGGCGCTCATGCGATATACCACGTCGGAACTGGCCGCGACGAGCGCGCGAAAACGCTCCTCCCCAGTCCCTACGGTCTCAAGTACTTGTTGCAAACCAGTCAGCATCCTTCACGCGCGGCCCGATCTCACGCTGTGAGATCGGATGCTGCTTTGTACGAACCTGTCGTTTGGCCCCACGCACCGGCTCGGAGTGGCCAGGCAGTGTTGGCGCTTTTTGACCTATGCCGTTATTTGGGAACGCAACCCCAACTCTTGGGACGATGCTTTTCTTATGCCTCTCGTTGAACAGACATCGGCCGGTGCCTTTAGTAGAACGCAGAGTGAGAGAACACACCATGCCAACTTCTAACGCTTCAGTTAAGGTCGTCGCGGCAGATCCAATGAAAGGTGACCTCCTCGTTCACTTCTCAAACGGAACTTCCGTTTTGTACCACTCGAACTTCCTGTATGACGTCCGCGATGACGACGGCAACGTAGCGCTGTCCAACGAGGCTGAAGAAGAGGATAGTGACGAAGTCGAAGACCATGTCACGCCGTGAACCTATCTAACTGGCTATGCAAGAAGCATTGCTTCAGCTTCGTAGAAGCTCTAGTAGGAAGGCTTGTGGTCTCCCACCTTACAGACGCTCGTCACCGGCTGCGGCCTGAAACGGGAGAAAGAGCTGAAAGACTGTGCCGCTTCCTTCCCGGCTTTTGACCTGAAGGTGGCCGTGGTGGCGATGCACGATTTCACTGCTGATCCAGAGACCGAGGCCTGTGCCGGAGATACCTTTGGTCGTATAAAAGGCTTTGTAGATGCTGGCCTGCGTTTCGCTAGACATGCCCTTGCCTGTGTCGGCCACCGTAATGATGACACCGCGTGCATCCGTCTTCCAGTAGGTGGACTCGCGAGTCCGGACAAGCAGCTTTCCGCCCGTTCCGCGCATGGCATCGATGGCGTTCGTGATCAGGTTGGTCACGACCTGACGGATCTCGCTTGCGAGACACACCACATGTTGCGAGGAACGCTCTCGCAACTCGACATCGATATGGAAGTTCTCGAAGCGCGGTTTGTACAGGTCAACAATAGGCGCGAGAAGAGCGGAGCAGGTGACGGCTTCCGGCCGGGTGGATTGCTTGAAGAATCGGAGAGACTGTGCCGTGATGAGCTTCACCCTCTGCAGTTCCATGTCCGCTTGTCGCAGGAACCGGCGTGATTCTTCATTGTCCGAGACCTTGGGCATGAACTGTTCAGCCAGGTAGACAAGGTTCATCACGGCTTCGAGAGGGTTGTTGATTTCATGAGCAATGGATGAGGCCAGCCGCCCGACGGCGGCCAGCTTCTCACTTTCTCGCAACGCAGTCTCAAACTCTACCCGTTCCGTCACGTCCATCTGGATGCCAACGAAGTGCGTCAACTCCCCCGCCGCGTTGCGGATCGGAGACAGAGACAGTTCATTCCAGAAGAAAGAACCGTCCTTCCGGTAATTGCGAATGACCGCGATGGTCTCTCTTTGCTGTTTGATTGCTTCGCGAACCAGGGTCAGCCCCGGCTGCTCACGATCATCGCCCTGTAGGAAGCGACAGTTTTTGCCCTCCACTTCCTCCAGCGTGTAGCCGGTCATTACCTCAAAGGCTGGATTGACGTACATCAGCGGCATGTCGGGAAGCTGCGCATTGGCTACGCTGATGCCGTTAGTGACCGACTTGAAGATGTTTCGGTTCAACTTCAGCTCTTCCATGGCTGACTGGTACCTCGTCGCAAACGCGCGATGAGCGTAGAGCGCAACACTAAGCTGGGCCGTCAGGTTTGCCGGCTTCTCCGGCACGGCCAGAACTGCGTCGAAGTCGGAACTGTCTTGCTTGTCTGCCGAAGGCGTGTAAGGTGCTGAAACCACCGCGATCAGCGCCGGCTTGATCTCAGCGCCTGCTATTCGCTGAGCTTCATAGACCATGGGACGAATCTTCCGGGCCACTTCCTCATCGGCGATCAGAAGCTCGAAATCTGTGATGCGAACCGGGTCCAACTCTCCCACCTCCAAGACAAAGGGTGTCAGATCGAGGTTGACCACTACTCCTTCGATCAGACGACGGAACATCCCGTCCTTAATCAGCAAGCCGACTGTCTGCTTCATAGGGCTCTTAATCTGTTCCGGTGATATCGCTTTCTGCGTTGAACCCGTGTTTACCAACAACAATCTCCTAGTCCTCAGGATACGAGGACAGCTTGCTTTTCTGCATCGGTCCGATACTGTACTCATCGCCAAACTCTGGCTTAAACAGAAAGATCGGCTTCATGCTGATGTGTTTCGTCCTGAAGTCCAAGGCAGTCTGTTCGTGACCTTCCGTGTGCTGCTCCCTCCACAACTCCAGCAGAAGGGGCGGCATCGCCCGCAAGGCGGCTTTCGTGCGACTAACCTTTGCATGGCAGGCTGGAGAGAGCTTGGCGGGGATCGAACCGGCAGATGTCGCGCGCCGTCGTTGCCGCTCGTGATCTCGTACGGCGGACCAGCGTAATCCCGTTCTACGTTGTCAGGCAGCACGTTCGCCAAGGCGCAGTGCGTGCAATAGCTCCGCATCCGTCTTGAAGGTGACCTTGTCATCTAGCGTGCGAGGGCCGTCAATCTCCCGAACCGGGCATAGGAGAATGATAAATCCCAAGTAAGTAACTATCCTGCGGAGACGAGCACTGCACGTTGCGGCCACCCATTTCTGGAACTCCTTACGCTTTTCGGCTAGGCTTAGCCTCGCTTCTATCTCTGGTGTGTGCGGTACTCTGATGAACACCTAAAGCGCATGGGCTCGTTCTGGGCGAGCGGCTCGAGAAGTTCAGGTAGATCTGGCCCGGTCAAACCGCTTGACCGGGTGTGGCTTTTCTCCTGTCCTGTGCTGGAATTCGGCGAACTCTAGAATGCAGACTTTGGATTTTCTTCGCTAGCACACCAAGGCTGCTTAGAGCTACGCTTCTTTGCCGCTGACTTTTTCGCTCCAAGATCTGCCATCATCGCTCGTAGCCGAACCACTGCGGCGGAGTGAATCTGCGAGACGCGCGACTCCACTACACCCAACGTCAGGCCGATCTCTTTCATAGTCAGTTCCTCGTAGTAATACAGGGTCAGGACCATGCGTTCCTTGTCGGGCAGCGTTTCGATTGCGTCGATCAAGCGCTGGCGAAGTTCGCCCTTGAGGCATTGAAACAGTGGCTCGTCGCTCTCTGTTCCTGGCAGGTAGGAAAGTTCATCGTCCCCACCATCCTCGTTCCGCTCCAGATTCAGGCTGCCAATTTCCAGACCCTTCAGTTCGCCCAGTAACTGCTGATAGTCACTTAACGGAAGGTCCATGCCCTCCGCAATTTCCTGTTCCGACGGTGCCCGGCCCAACTGGGCTGTCAAACTGCGAATCGTCTCCTCCACAGCCCGGCCTTTACGCCGCAGTTCGCGCGGGCCCCAGTCAAGGGTGCGAAGCGAGTCCAAAATCGCACCACGAATCCTGAACTGCGCGTAGCTCTTGAATTGCACCTGCTTGCCATGGTCGAACTTCGCGAATGCGTCGATCAGACCCACCATGCCTGCCGACACCAGGTCTTCCATCTCAACATGCTGCGGCAGCCGCTCATGAATCCTGCGGGCAACAAAGCGCACCGTGGGCAGGTGTTCCAGCAGGAGGCGATCCCTCTCTTCAGGCGTCAGCGATGAGTTGCCTTTAACGCTGCCCGGCAAGCCGGTCTCAGACAAGGCTGCGCCCCCAAGCGGTAGCAGGCTGCACGGGATGACGTCGCTCCCGGACAGAGGCTGAGAAAGCAGGGTGTTCCGTGTTGCATTGCGCTGCGATGTGGAGACTGCCATGGTGCTTTTCTCCTGAACGTGTTGTCCCTGGCTGCTACCGTCTGCCTGTCTGGCCAATGGTGAGGATTACTTTCTGAACCACAGGCCGGTGCAAAGCGAAGCTTCAGCTCGCCGGTCGATAGGCTAAGAAGCACGGGCATGGCCATTGCCTTCACGGCACCGGTTAGGCTCCTCACAGACTTCGGGGATAGCCCGTCTGGATCTGTTCGATTTAGAGGCTAAGTCCTACATCAAGCGCTGGTTGTGTGCCCATGGCAAGGCATACCAAGCGGCGCGAAGACCCTGCTGCTGTGCCACCTTCAGACATAAAGCAGGCCGTAAAGCGCAGCCGTGACACACAGCCGAAACGTAGCTGCTGCCACCCTGTGATGAAGCACTAATCCGATGGCGTACACATGTGGGCGTGGTGGTTAACGGATCTTTAGAGCAATGAGAAGGCAGCGGCTATGTAATCAGATGAAACACATAATTCACGAAAGCCGGCTTTAAGGGACTCATGTCGGTGTTCCTAGATTCGGACTTCCCAAAGTACTCACTCGCGAAAGGAACGCTCTCAGCAGGGGCGACGGGTCACCACGACGATAGCCCACAGAAAGGTCGATCTTCGGTCCGGCACCAAGGAGAGGACGAACCGCGACAGTGGCGGGCAGGATGGGCCTGGAATAGGTAGTAGCTCACCGCGCTACCCAGGCCTAGTCGTATAGCAGCGGTCGGGATTTGGTGCGTATGATCGCTTACTGATCCCTCCAAGCTGTGTCAAAGGTGCGAGTTTGTCCAGCATCCGTTTTCCGCGCATCTATGTAGAAATGGACCTTTCAACGCAAGACACGCTCGATCTGCAATCTGCCAAGGCGAAGCTGGAGAACCACAGTCTGGCGACGAGAATCGCGACAAAGGCCGGTATGCCGATTGAAGTTCTTGTACGTAAGCTCCCCGAGCGCTTCCAAACATCCCTTAATACAACGGTCAACAAGGCTCTGGAACAGTGCCTGCACATCGCACTCAGCGTGTCTGGCGACTCTCCCATGTTCTCTGGCAAAAATCTGCACACAAGTGCAACTGCACTGAGTGGGGCCGTTGGCGGATTTTTCGGCCTGCCCGGTCTTCTCTTGGAACTCCCGGTGACCACTACCATCATGTTGCATTCCATTGCCGAGATTGCACGTGTGCAAGGCGAGGTTCTCACCACGCCCGAAAGCACCCTGGCTTGCCTCCAGGTATTTGCATTAGGAACTGAAGGTAAGAAGGAGGAGGGTGTTGATAGCGCTTACTACGCGACGCGTGCGGCACTCGCACAAGCTACACGCGATGCCGCCACACATCTCGCACAGAATGGGATGACCAAAGAAGGCGCGCCTGCGCTTCTTTCCTTTCTGGGAAAGGTTGGAGCAAGGTTTGGCGTAGAGATCAGTGAAAAGGCGGCGGCGCAACTGCTGCCTATTGTAGGGGCTGTGGGAGGAGGCGCACTCAATGTGCTGTTCATGCACCATTTTCAACAGCTAGCCGAAGGGCACTTCGCCGTCCGGCGACTTGAACGTAAGTACGGTGCAACCTTGATTCACCAGGAATATCAGCGGCTAGCAGCTAGGGCAAACACGGCATAATCAGCGCTTGTGGGAAATTGAGCGAAGTACGTTGCCAGAAATCTTCGAGGGTGGAGGGGAGTCGCGTTACTTCCGACAACCAAACTTTCGAGGAGTCTTCACCCCATCGTCATGCTACCTGCCGAAACCGATTACGATCCTCGAGATCTCTGTCCCATCAGCAAGCAAGGTGCGGATAAGGCGCCGAGGGCGTTTCCAATCGACGATCAGAATATATAGCTCCTGGAGCTTTCCCTCGTACTGTGCAAGCTGTACGTTCATGGTGATCTGTTTATCCGTGTGGATCCAAAGTTGGGCAAGGGAGTTTTGGGCTGTCTTAGCACCCGGGTTTTCGGGAGCGGGAGCCTGGAGGACAAGTAGCACTCCCTCAGAGTTCGGTCCTTCGGCTACGACCCTTGTTTGGCTTAGATCCGCAGTCTTCCATCCATCGCTCGCGCTTAGCATCGCCTGCACCCATTCCAGCTCGACCTTCGACAACGGGCGTGGCTAAATCATCTTCACTTCGTCGGTGAGTAGAGTCGACCGATCAAGCTTGAGTAGACGCAGTAGTCGGTTGGTGAGTTCAGGGAGGAACATGCCTTAGCAATAGGATATCGCCCGTACGGGATGGGGACTGCAAGACGGCCGCGGCAACCAATAAACAGAGTTCAAAACCCGACTAATGAGATGGTCCGCCGCTTGATTTCTCACCCGCTTTAGAGGGATCGTGGTGGCAGCTTCTAAAGGGCGGATCATCGCTATGCAGATACATTCGCTTGGCATCGATCTGGGTAACACCACGTTTCACCTTGTCGCACTCGGCTCAGCTGGGAAGGTGCTGGTGCGGAAGAAGTTCATGCAGAAGCAGCTGCTAGCCTTCACAGCGAACATGCAGACGTCGTTGATTGGGATGGAAGCCTGCTCCGGGGCGCACTTTCTTGCTCGAGCCTTGCGGAGTCAAGGCCACGATGTGCGTCTGATTGCAGCCAAGTTCGTGAAGCCCTTTGTGAAGTCGAACAAAAACGAATTCATCCATGCGGAAGCCATTGAGAAAGCATCGACACACTATGAGTGAGCAGATCGAATGCCGAGCATGGGAAGGCCATAATGACCTTCGTGTGCGAACACTTGGCTTCCGATCCTCATCAGACGTGGCGTTCCTTGCTACCTCATTACAAACCGTTATGATCGTGGTCACCTCATCGCGCAAACGCTGGCTGACGGCAGCACGTACACCTACGTCTTCCTCACTGGTACAGGTAAAGCATCCAGCCTGGCGCAAGTCACCGCTCCTGATGGTGCCTGCTATGCCCTTGCGTTTACTGGGGGAGGTGGGGCAGTCATTCACACGTGCCAGCACAGGCCGGACACATCCCCATCCAAAGACTTACACGCGTATAGATCTGTTCACAGCGTGACGGCACGAGGTGGTCAGTCGCCTTCTCCCTCTGCGCTCCTGGAGGAGTAGCGGACGCGCTCTCGTTAAAAAAGAGCGCGCAGCTGCTATTCCACGAGGTGCTCAACCGCCCGGGTCTCACTCCGAATCATGTCGCAAGCGCGTGACTAGCTGTATCTTCGAACCGAAAAGAGTTCTGCCGTCTCCCATTGCAGCAGGTAAACAAAAATCAAGATGTCGGGTGCGAGCAGAAGATAGAGCTTGGTTGTGTCAGGAGCTGCTGTTGCGACCGCAGCTGGCCATATGACTGACGCCGTGGCAAACGCTAACGCCATCCCGCAGTTAAAGATCAATGTCCTGCGGGCCCAAGGATTCAGGCAGAGCACTCCCATGCCAACAACACCAAGGTAGACCCCGATCGATAGGATCATCGCAGCAAGTACTGCCCCACCCTGTAACATGCCGTTGATCGCATCGAATCTGCCTCGTGTTGCCACATAGACCAAAGAGGACAAGAGACTATCGGGTGCGGTGACCAACGCTGGCTCGACTTTCAGAAGAACTCCTGTAAGAAGAAGCACGGCGGCCTTTAGAAGTTGAAAACCAGCAATTGCTGTCAATCCTGTCGGCCGTGGCGGCCGGCTTGGCTTGTTAGCCCGAAGCTGCTGTTCCACGAGGCGTTCAATCGCCCGGATCTCACTACGAGTCATATCGCGGTGCGCCCCTCTTGTAATCTGCTCACCGTAGGCAGTCTTGCCTCAAGATGAACCCCCGCCGTGCAGCGAATGGCAGGGTGCGGCATGAAGGCGGCAACTTGCAAGGCACCATGGAGTTCTCCTCATGCATATTCAAAGATCCTTATCGTCTCATCCCGGCTACTGCATCACGCAGTATGCGCACACTGCTGGACTCTAACTGGGACAATCCGACTATCCCCCAGTTGCGCCATGCCAAAGGTGGGTTAATTGCGCAAAAGGAAGTTTCCAAAACATCTACATAGCATAAAGATCGTCAAAGGCCAGCTGGAATCTACCTCGATCCCAACCTGGCTCGATACAGCACCGAGGACGGTGTGTTCGCACTGGGCAGGTTGGTAAGCTCTTCCCCGCCTGCAGCAGGGGCGTTCCTTCCCGGATCCCCGAATGTCGGAAGATCTTTCTAGAAATGAAAGTAAAGAGCATGCAAGAGAACAGAAGTGATGCACGCTACAGGACTGATGTCTGAGCGGCGGACGTGAGAGCACACTACAGCTTAGTGGAAGAACACTATCGTGCTTTAATCGTGGACCCTGTTCTGAGAGAGGCTTTCGCCATGTTTACTACGGTGGAGAGCTGGCGTGGATCGGTGACCTCAATCCAATGATCGGCGGTCGCCACGATGATGGTCGGAGTGTGTGCTACACCGATGCGCCTTGCTAAGAGACAGTCCGCATCGACTTGCTTTGCGCAAAGGCCTGAAGCATCGAAGACGAATGGCGTCTGCAAATTGTGAGCCTGAAACCAGCGATTCGTGAACTTCTGCAGATCATCCCGACTCGCGATAGAACTTTGATTGGCGAACACATCGCGACGGTACGTTTCAGCGATCTTCGGCGAGAGCTTGTCTTCCAGATAGCGCGCCTGAATGGCTGCAGTGCGCGACCAGACATGGCTTGGAATCAAGAAATCGTGGTGGACCCGTGGAATGTTGTACTGCTCCATCACTGAATGCACGATCGGAGATGCCTGACCGCAGGCATAACACTCTAGGTCTTCGAACTCGATGATCGCGAGCTTTGATCCGACCGGAGGCTTCAAGAATGAGGTATCACGAAAGCTCGTTGCCTCTGCAGGAGGAAACGCAGTCTGAGCTATGCAAGGAATTGCTGAGAACGCCACCGAGACAACTAGAACTAAGCTTTTCATTGCGGAATTGTAGCTGTCGCCGCTCATGGCGCGCAAAGAACACTCTCAAGATGCAAGAAGACCTACCCTGCCTAATCCCGTAAAACGTGCTCGTTGGGTCCGGCTAGAAGCCCGGCGACTTACCTGGACCTTACCCTAGGAAGCTCTCCCAGCGTGTCGTCCAAACGGGGCAGAATGTGCTCGGTCCGCAGCTTTCAGGCAGAGTTCTTCGGCCCGGCGCTCAGGATGCGACCCGTGCTCGGCCACCAGAAGGCGATACCGTCATCCGATTCGACTCTGAATCCATGTCTGAGCTGCTAGGTATACTGATGGACTTCGTCGAAGACCGTCAAGTAACCGATGAGACAGGATTATCAGGTCGCTACAACTTCGCGATCACTATAACGATGACTGCTCTTCGGTCTCCAGACGCAAGCGAGAAAGCCTCAGCATTCTTACAAGGAGTTCAACCTCTCGGACTGGAGCTCATTCAGAAGAAGGCGGAGTTGCCCGTAATGACGTTCGACAGGATCGAACGGCCTTCACAGAACTAGTTCCTCCATTCAAACAATAACACCCGGTTAAACTGGGACGTCCCATTCCAGGGTCGATGCGAGGTTCAGGCCGTTGAAGATTCCATCGCGTTCCATCTGCATGCTTCTCGGGACCTGTGTGTTGCCCCCGCTTGCGGCACAGAGCCCCGCAAAGGTTCCGGCCTACGACGTCTCCAGTGTCAAGCCGCATGACCCGACTGATCAGAGCATGAGCTGGCGTAGTGACACAGATGGCTTTCGTGCCTCCAATGTGGACTTGAGGAATGCTATCTCCAGCGCGTGGGATCTCCGGCCTGACCAAGTGGTGGGCGAACCTTCCTGGGTTGAGGAGACCCGCTGGGACATCGTTGGCAAGTCGACCGAACTGACGTCGGATGAGCTCAAGAAGATAACGCCTGAGCAGCAAAACCACATGATGCAGCAACTTCTCGTTGAGCGTTTTCACTTGAAGGCGCATCTAGAAACCCGAACAGGTCCGGTCTTCCATCTCGTACCTGCCAAGAGTGGCGTCAAGCTCACGCCAATTGCAATGACGGCTGAGGAGATAGCTAACGGCAAGGTCTCAGGTACCCGCCTAAGCGTTCGAGGCGGACAAGCGGTCGAGATGGTGGGCAAAAATGCTCCACTTTCGCTACTCATTAAGAATCTCGCGCTGAACCTACACCGGACTGTGCTGGACAACACAGGGTTGCCCTCGAACACGAGCTATGACTTCAGCTTGCGCTGGGCACGCGACGTTGGACTGGGCGCTGCAACAGATACGGACGCCCTGCCGTTACCTGCCGCTCTTGAAGATCAGCTCGGACTACATGTGGAGGCAGCTAGAGGCCCGGTACAGAAGCTGGTGGTGGATCATGTGGATAGGCCGGCTGCAAATTAGTGCCAGTCGGGCGCGAATGATGGTTTCGTTGGAGCGGTTCGCAATGTTTCCAAGTGTCTCCTGCTATGAGGTTTACGTGAACGCTCAAGACAAGCGTTGTCCCTGGAATGTTTTACGCCTTGCCATGCTTGCAGGAATGTTTGGTGTAGGCGTCCTTTCCGCACAATGTCACTTCGGCTCCAGGGCCACTTCACGCCAGGTCACTTACCTCTTTGTTCCAGACGTTACTCTCGAAAGCCTGACTCTTCATGTGACGCTGGAGTTTGTTGAGGGGCAGACAGGATCTGAGAAGTTGGAGATCCCTTCACAGTGGGCTGGCGAAACGCTGAAGTCGGTGAGTGCTTTGCAAGTGGTTTCAGCTGGAGCCACTCTCGACAAGGAGCCAGCCACTAGCGAACGCGTTGTGCGAGCAACACCGGGTACGCCGGTTCGGATCACTTACGACCTCACCAAGGATTGGTCAGGACCCTTCAAGCATCCGCTTCAGTTTCATCCTGTTCTGACTCCGCGATACCTGGAGTTCACCGGCAGCAACGCCCTCGTCCGCTTAGAGCTGCCCGATGGCAACACAGAAACGGCAAACTTCGACTGGAGCCAGCTTCCGCCCTCCTGTTCGGCGCGATCCGTTAGCTCAGCCGGAAATTTCGAGTACTTATCTTGAGCGCTTCTGAGATCAACTGCGACACCTGGTCAAGGTGCTGAGAGAAAATCAATTCATCGAAACGACCTGCTACCTTCTCCCATTCTCTTTGAGCTGACTGACTCAAACTTTCGGCGTAGACGCTAAAACCCTGATGAAGAAGGCCAATCACATAGATCGGCCTCTGACCGCTACGAGCGGCACTCTCGGCAAGAGCCTGAAGCAGGTACACATCCTGGCGCTCAGGATGCAAAGCGGAGAACTCTAGCGGCTTACCAAGCTCGTCAAGAATGATGAGGAGTCCAGAAGACTTCCCGGTGCGAGCAACGTAATCGCCTGCAGCCTCAATCGCCCCAACGACGTCTTTACTGTCGATTTCCCTTCCCGCCGATGTTGCAAGCAGATCCTCGATCCCAATCAGAACGTGAGGGGTGGGACCGGTCGTCCTCAATCCATGCAGTCCTCGCGCAATCGCACGTAAGAGACACACGGCAAGAGGTTCTCGTGTTCCCGTAACGAGGATCGGAAGCAGTCGAGGGTCCTGTTTGGGCTTCAACTCCATCAAGAGCTTGGCTGGCAGCTGCGTACGGCGTTCGCTAAACAGATTTGCTAATAGCAAAGCGAACGAGGACTTCCCTGACCCGTAATCGCCCGTAATACGCCAAGCTCTCTGCGTCGAGTGAGTTTCCAATCCGCCTTGCAAGCGTTCTAGCATCTGCCTCAACTGAGGCGTAACGTCGTAGCCCTGCAATGAGGACGCGTCTTCAAAGTCTCGTTTCAGGTTGACTGATCGTACATACCGTTCCTGAATCTGGAATAGGTCGGCAATGATGACTTCAGACATAAAGCAACTCCGATTCATAGATGGAAGACAGTCGGAGTTGTCTTTCTGGTGTGTGACGAGTCACGTTTGAGATCGTTGCCGATTCGTTGAAGCGCAACGCGCCGTCTGTCTGTTCCTCTAGCCTTTCTAGGCGGTCTCGAATATCAGCTTCAGGAAGTTTGAAAATCTGGCCGACACTGCCCACGTTCACTGCGATATCGCGGAAAGACAAGGTGGCTTCATAAGGTAGACGGTTTCGCCAGTACTCCTGAATGCAATAAGCAAACAAGTCGAAGGTGATTGCTGGCTTGGGTTCTCTATTGAAGACGTAAACCGTTTCACTGCGACCTGACTCTTGAGAGCGGCGCTCCCCCACCCGTTGGATAAGATCCAATTCGACAAAGGGGCTGTCAAGGTTGTCCTCACGAACATCGTTCTTTGAGCTTCGCGTTGGATAGTAGGTGTGGAGAAAAGTATCGAATGCTGTTCTAGTGTGACCGCGGACAACTTCCGGTCTAGGCGGCCAGCTTCCTGTGTGAATGCAGCCATCACGTCGGAACGGGTTATTTCAGGATGCTGCCACTTGTTTAGAAGGAACTCCCAGGCGAAAAGGGGATCGGCGACAATTGTAGAGATCTTCCAATGCAGTAGCCATAATGTTCGTACATCCTCGAGGTAGGGATCTACACCATGGGATTCATCAAGCAGTTCTCTGCCGAATCCGGTTGGTACAAGTCCTTGGCTTGTCTGTTCCGCGATGCCTGCCGCTTGGACCTAAAAGCGAATGGACTTAACCATGTTCTTACCTACACCAAGGCGAACCATCGCGTTCTCCTCGTTTGTAAACAACAAGGGAGACGACGATAACTCCGCAAATGCTTTCGGGAGCCAGGAGTATCGGCATGCGAATGTCTCGTGACCCGAGAACCGATACACAGGGCCGCTAGGCCTGTTGCTATGCATCGCGTTGCCTTCATCTGAAATCGTTATAGAGCGCTTACTCATGTTGTCCAGTTCCTCGTACGTTTACGCCTGACGCTTACGCGATGCCGTCTTTGGAGCAACAGGGGTGTAGCCAGAAGGCCATTCGTCTCCGGGCTCTGGATCGGGCGAGTTTGCCCTATTAAGAACTTCGAGCGCTCTCTCGCTGAGTGCTGTGCTCGGCTTCTTCCGCTTCTGAATCCACTCATCGTGCTCCAGGTGAGCAAGTTTTTCCGCTACTGCAACATTGATGAACTGATTGAGCGAGACGCCCTCTTTATCAGAGAAAACCTCTGCGTTCTTGCGAACTGACGGCATGAGGCGCAATGGAAAGCGGTCAATCGAGGCCTTACGCGATTCACTCGGCATGTGACTCCTGCGTTCGAAGTTGTAGAAGCAGTTCAGAAGGTGAAAGCACTGCAATGCCAAACCTGTTTGCGGCGGTTTTGAAATGCTTCGTGTTTGCGGTGATGATCACATCTGCATTGCCGTTGATTGCAACGTCAAGTACCATGTCATCATCCGGATCAGAAGAGAGGGGTCGAGATTTGGTTAGAACTTCTACGGGTTCGGCGATGCTCTCAAGCGCCTCGATTACGCCCACAACTTCGCCTGACGCGAGCCCAGACGCACGGAGGTGCTCTGGACGTAAGGCCACGTCCCTATACTCAGAAGCCAATTTGTAATCCATCAGAATCACAAGAGGTCCTTTCAGGACTAAGCGAAGAACCTCGGAAGAGGCTCCTTTAGCTGAACGAAGCGCTGAAATTAGAGAAGAGGTGTCCAGCACAATTCGCACACTTTATGGTACCACCGGCGGCACCATGATAACTTCTTCTTCTCCTGAGGAACCTTGGCTGATCATTGGGGATCCTTCGCTCTCTCGCTAGCCGCATCAGCCTTAGCGGTTTATCAGCTTATGTTTATAGATTTGTAAAGTGATGGCTAGCCGTTCGCCTTTGTTCAGCTGCGTTTCTCAGCTCTCAGCGCAGGCGGATGGGCAGAGACCACCAAACGTTCGATGGTGTCCGGCAACCAGGTACATTTCGTTGGGAGGGGCTTTGCATCGGCTGCATTTGAGCCGTTGCAGGATGTCTACGAAGGTTCCGTTGCCGTAGCGTGACGCCATGAGCTTGCAAGGATAGGAAGACGAAGAGCCGCACCCGCATCGCGCCTCGATGGAGCACCCAGGCCACTCCAGGAGTCGTTGCATCTGGAGCCAGGCTGGAGGGTGCTTGGAATGGCCGGACAGGTAGCCTTTGGCGCGTGCCTCCTCTTCCTCTCGCCTTGCTTGCCGCTCATGTGACCCACGGGTTCGAGCCTATGCGAAGGAAAGGCGAAGATCAATCACTATGGGTTGAATGCTTGTGGATCACGAGCTACATACGTTTGAATGGATAGGTTTTATCGTTTTAAATCTCTATCAACTTATAACGGTAGCGCCCCGTCTTCAGCGGCGGCAACGGCAGCTCGCAGAAGTTCCGGGCCGTTGTTGCGGACGTTGCCGACTTTAGGATTCGCTTCGAACATCTCCATTTCGTCGGAGTCGAGCGGTCGCAGCAGATCCATGGGGAGCTGTTCGATTTGTTTCCTGTCCAGCCATCGGTCGCGAGGGTTGAGGATAACGGGCATTCTCGGGTGCACTCGGCTCATCAGTTCGTTCGCTTCTGTAGTGACGATGGCAAGGATTGCAGCCAATGCCCTTGCTTGTCTTTCCATGCGTCCCAAAGACCGGCGAAGCCGATTGGATTGCCATTTGCGAGTTCGAAGACGTAGGGCTTCTTTGGTGGCTTGCCAGCTTTTTCGTCGAGTAGGCAGTCGGCGTTGCCGCCGACCGCCCCTCTAAGAACCGTGCGTGAGAGTTTCCAGCTCACACGGCTCAAGCCTTCCAAACGCCTCTTGCGAGACGCAGCGATGGCGGTAGCTGAGTTTGCTGTGCAGTTGACGATGACACTCCGGGTGCAGAAGCTGGCGATTGGTCGCGCCGTCGTGCCCGCCGAGAACCTTTGGGACGACGTGGTGGCTATGCCACCCAGTCTCTCGAGAGATCGGGAGACTACACGCAGGGCACTTTCCACCCTGTGTTCGCCATAGGTAAAGCAAGACGGCTCGGCCCGCAAGGTGTGAGCCATGTGCCTGCTTTCGCGCTCCTCGAAGTACATCTCCCATGCCGGGTGATAAGGGTTCGAGTCGCGTCTGACCTTGGTGTACAGATGGAACGGTAAGGACGTGGCGTGGAACAACCACACGACCTCCTTTGTTCCATCCGGCTTCCGCCTGGAGCCGAAGAAGCACCAAGACCGACCACCGCGGCGTGCGAAGTACCGTCGCACGAGCCATCGTTTGCCCTTCCGTGGATGCCTCCTCAAGGCCCAGCGCCAGAGTGCTTTAAAGATGGCGCAATCAACGCTGCTGAAGATGCGCGTGCTCTTGACATGGCGGTGGTACAGCGCCCAGCCGCGAATCATGCGGTTGAGGTCGGTCGCCAGCCGCCAGGCAGGTGCAGCCTGCGCTTTCCTCACATGGGATCGCACCTTCTCAAGGAACGTGTGGATGTTCTTCTTGGAAGGTTGGATCCACAGCTTGCCATGGGGATAGCGACGCACATTCTGACCGAGGAAGTCGAAACCTTCCTCGATATGCGTGATCTTCGTCTTTTCCGCTGAGAGTTCCAGGCCGCGTTCGCGCAGGAAACCCTCCACCAGCGGCTTCACCTCATCCTCCAGCAGTTCTTTCGTTCTACCGGTGATAATGAAGTCATCGGCATAGCGGATCAGATGGACCTTGGCCTTACGACCGTTCTCCGATCCTTTGCCGCGCAACGGGTATTGCTTCCGTAGGCGTCGCTCCAGACCATCAAGCGCGAGGTTAGCCAGTACGGGCGAGATGATCCCACCGTGTGGCGTCCCCTCTTCGGTCGCATGCAGGACCTGCTTTTCCATGTATCCCGCCTTCAGCCACTTCCGCAGAATGACCCGGTCCATAGGGACATGGGCAATCAACCAGTCATGACTGATGTTGTCGAAGCAGCCCCGTATATCGCCTTCCAGCACCCAAGGCGAGCAGCCGCGATGTGCAAGTGCCGTTTGGCACCCGGCTATCGCATCCGCACAGCGGCGCTTCTGACGAAATCCATACGAGTTTTCGTCCCCCGTGGTCTCTGCCACGGATCGAGCGCCAGCAGGTGAAGTGCCTGCATGGCCCGGTCCTTCATCGTGCGGATACCCAAAGGACGCAGCTTGCCGTTCGACTTCGGGATATAGATACGCCGCAACGGCATAGGACGATACCCTCGACCGCGCAGCGTACCGACTGCAGCCATCTTCTTCTCCGGATTGTCCCAGCTCTCGCCGTCCACTCCGGGCGTCTTCCTGCCCTGATTCTCCGTTACCCGCCGAACGGCTAGCAGTTTGCCGCTCCGCGAAGTTGTGAGCAAACGTTGCAAGGCTCTCATCCTGCCCCATCTGCCCGTTTCCACCGCCTTCGCGATACGCACCTGGAGCCGGCGTACCTCTCCAGTCACCGAACGCCAATCAATCTCGCGCCAATGACAGGAAACGTCGGACGCTGCACCGGCGGATTGCTCCGCCTTCATCTGCTTTGCCCCCTTATGCCGATTAGTCAGGTTCTCTCGTGAAGAAAGACCAGAGAGAAGTGGGCTCGCTTTCGCGCCGGGCATTGTGCCCGTATCCGCCCTATTACCGGGCGGCATTCGCTTGCTCTCTCCTCCTTTACCCGCAACGCTATCTCCAGACCTCACGGCTTGGATTCCCTTGCGGGAGCGATACGGGCTTACCCTGTTCCGTCCCGATGACACAGTGGTTTAGGCCCTCTCTGCCACACCGACAGCGTTGTTCGCCCATGACGGAAGAGAATGGAACTTCCGTCCTCGCTGCAATTCAGAGCCTGTCAGCATCTTGAGGCTCTTTATTCTTGACGATGCTTTATTGAGAGTTTGTATATGCTGGCCTTGCCACCAACCTTAGCTCCGGCCCGCTTCGATGCTGGCAGGCGCGGACTCCCCTCGCGGTTCGTCCGCCAGCCTTACGGCTGCGGCTACATTGTCAGAGGGCTTCTCAACAGAGCGTTACCGCTCCGCTTGACCTCCTAAGGTACTGCCGATGGGACGGCAGGTCCGGTCGCGTGACCACGCCGGACAATCATCGGGACGACTTTCAGGTCGCACCCATTCGTAAAACGAGTTCGCGGGAATGATGCAGCGGCGTTTCTTGAACGGCTCGCGCCAGGTGGGAGCCTTGGTGATCGACTCGGCCCGCGCATTGATGGTGGACAGGCCTTTGATGTCGCTCAGTTCTTTAGTAAAGAACGGCACCAGGCCCCAGCGGGCAAGCACCATCTCCTGTTCGCCCGATTCCCTGCTCTGTCGAATGATGGGCTGGTGTGTGGTCGGTGCGACGTTGTAGTCCGCACCCGGCATGGGCAGCTCGGCAGGTTACGGATTCGCGTGGAAGTATTCCGCGATCTTCTGTTTGTCACTCCGACGAACGTAGCGTCCACACACCGCTTCTTCTCCGATTGCTTTGTTGTTGCGGCTGCTTCTGCGATTTTCACCAGTTTATCCGTTTAAACGTTACCTGATTGTTCATGTACCTGCTCCTCAGCGGAACCCGGTACTCACGAGCGCCGTGGACCAACTCTAGTCCCTGGCGAACGGTTTGCAACATAATACGTGGAGCACTTTCAGTGACGCTCGTTCGAGCAGGTCTGGCGCGCCGCCGAAGTTCCCTACTGCACTTGTAGCTCAGAGTCGTCATCGTCGGACAGCAGGGTATACCGGGGTAAACCGAGGGAAAGTATCTCCTCAGCGGAGACCAGCAGCACGGTGTTATCAGAAAGGCGAACGCCGATGAGGTCGCTTTCCACAAGTTCGACGTCTACGATCCAGGGGCTCAGCATCTTGATCTCCTACATCCCCCATTCCTTACACAGGCCCATCGATTCCACGGTAAGCCCCAAAGGCAAACTTTGAGTGCTCGAAATTGAGAAGGAAAGGCTAGAACAGGCTTATTCATGAAAGCCGACATAGGGCAGGACCATCACCTGAAGGGAAGAGCTTTGTAGTCACATGCATCGCGGCCAATCGACGCATTCATCTAGCGAAACTGATCCGTATGGCTTTCACTTCAAGGCGTAAAGCTCCATCGCCGAGGTGTAGTAATGCCTTATGCCCGACACAGGCCATATCAATTCCGTAGTTCTTCAGGAGGGCAGCCTGGTCATCACCCTGTCCGACCAGAGCTTTCTTGTGCTTACACTCAACCAGTTACTGAGTCTTGGGGTCACTCGCCACCAGATTCCAGCGGACCTCCTGGGCGAACTCGCTCCGAAGAAGATGAGCTAGTTTCCGCATGCACTGGCAAACGGGGAGAAGCCCAGTAGAACGAAACTAGTTCTTCGAGGCTATATTCAGAGCGCCGTGATGGCAGCCTGGAAGCTCTTTTCATCCAGGGGAACCGGGTAGCGTGGAAGACCCGAGTTCATCAGTTGGTCCCCTGTAAGTTCCACAACAGTTCCATCTGCCAGGTAGACCAGGATCGTGTCATGCCCTAGCTGGTCCACTGCAACGATTTTGCGCTCGGTTCCCATTTTCTATCACCCTACCTGCTCAGAAGGGAAAGGAAGCGCCTAGTCTGCCCGCTAGGCCACAGTGGATGCCTTTGCCTTGATTAGGTGTGAATTTGCCAAGCACCAGAACAGTAGAGCGCTATGCTGTTCGCTGGTCGACAACCAGGAGGACATGCGCTGCTCGATTGTTCCTGTGAGCTGCCGATAGGTTCGATATGCGGCATCTAGAGTCAGCCAACGGCAAAGATTTTGAAAGAACGGTTGCGCCAGAGATAGATGAAGGCCCCTCTCCACAAAATATGCTGCTGCTGCGCGGAGACTCGGCAGTATCCAACGTTCCGCGGAAACAAACCAGCTCGCCTGCCAGTCGCCTCTGGGAGATAAATCAAGGGATTCTGGATGAGGCGGAAGAAGGCATCTACGGCTTGGATCCGAAAGGTTTCGTTACCTTCATGAACCCAGCTGCACAACGCACGACAGGCTGGACTCTGGTGGACTTCAGGGAACGTACCCAGCACAGCATGGTGCATCACTCCCACTCTGACGGCCGCCATTACCCGCAGGAAGAGTGCCCGATCTACCAGGCTTTGCGTGACGGCAAGGTGCACCATCGCGAGAATTAAGTCTTCTGGCGCAAGGATGGCACCTCCTTTCCCGTCTCTTACACGAGCAATCCCGTTCTCCTTCATGGCCGTCCCTGGGGCGCCGTGGTTGTCTTTAGCGACATCACTGATCGCGTGCGGATGGAGGCGTGGCAGAAAAATAGAGCCAGTGTGTTCTGCAGCATCATCGACGGGAAGCCACTTCACGAAACTATTGCTCGCATCGTCGAGGCCTTCAGCTCGTTGCTGGCTTCGCGCTCGGCAGGCACTTCACGGAGTGGGATCCAGCCAACCAAACAAGAGGTGAGTAGGATTTCCCCGTGTACCGCGCAACACGAAAACCAAACCTGCTGAGGGAATCTGTCGCCTGGCGCGCGCAAGCTGGGTGGAAAAGCTCCGTGCAGCGCCAAGTGTTCGCTTCCTCCGACCTTCAGGCCTGCCTCTTCGAGGCAATTTAGGCACACCATCGCACTTGCCCCTCTGCTGGCGTGGGACGGTCTGAGGCGTGACTAAGAACAGCCACAGCCTTTCGACTCAAGAGCCCGGAGAAGCCCCATGAGGAGCAGACAGCTCAGAACGCAACAACAACAAGCCAACATCTACCAGGTCCTTACCGACGGCATTCTGACCAGCCTTATAGTGGCATGATTCCATCGGAGATACCCTGGCAGGCAGCCACCTACGCGGTTGGCAACTTTCTCGCAACTGCGCAACCGGGTTCGACCGTTGCGAGAAGACGAGACTCGAGACGATGACGGTCTGTGTGGCGGGTTTGCAAAATCGCCTCCTGGCCCTATGATCTGGCCGTCACAGTTTTCCTGCTGATCGCAAAACACCATCTTCGCAGTAACTTCCGTGTGAGACAGACGGAGAGGCAAACAGTGGGAAGACGCTCAACTGCTCTGCCAAACGGAGCTCGGATACAGCCTCACACTCGAGGAAGTGTTCAGGTGAAAATGACCTACAGGATCGCTCATTTGGTGGGCACCGACGCCGCCAACCGCCAGATGCAGAAGAGCGGCAGAACCGTCCGGAGCGAAGACGATTACAGCTTGTCTTAGTCATCGATGAGTAGCTGGCGGATCCGGGCGGATCCCGCCGTTTCTCTGTAAGAAAGCTGCATCAATACCACTTATTCTTTACGCGCGAGCAGCAGAAACGCAGCTTGGCGCGCAAGCATGGATAGTGCATCGACTTGTTCGGCCTGAATGGCTCGGGGGACAACATCCATGACACAAAGAGCCCCTAAAGCGTAACCTTCTCCGGTAACGATCGGAACCCCCGCGTAGAAGCGAAGCCGTGGTGCCCTCATGACGTAGGGGAGTTCACGGAAGCGGTCGTCCCTCAAGGTATCTGGAACGATCATCGGTCCTCTCTGCCGGATGGTGTGTGCACAAAAGCTTGTAGATCTCGGGCATACGAGCGTACCAAGGCCCACCGATGACTTGAGCCACTGTCGGCTGCTATCGATGAACGTCAGTGCTGAGAAGGGTGTTTCACAGAACATCGACGCGAGAGCGGTTACATTTTCATACTCGGGTTCCGGCTCTGTATCCAGGATGTTGTACGCCCGTAGAGCGGACAACCGCGCTATCTCGTTTGTGAGTATCGGTTGTTCCATTACACCCTCGCAGCCAAACGACTGAGCTTTCGGACATCAGTACCATGCGACCGAATTCCTCGGCTAGCTCCTTCTTCTATCGTCTGGTGACAGCCTGTGATGTAGTGTTTTTGTCAAAAAGTGATATCCACATTCAGATCTCTGAACGGACTTGTTTTGCAGGCGATGACACGTGCTGCTCGACTCCGAGCCTTCCGATGGCCAGGGCGCGAGAGGAATCTATCACGGCGTGTACAAGCCTCTAGGTCTCTACAGGCCCTTAAGATAGGCGTCCACATCAACAACAACATGGCCGCTTGGTGGCTGAATTCGTTACGGAAGAGGGTTTGAAAGAGACAACGCATCGTGACATCTGTGCAAGAAATATGAAGTGCAAGGGAGTTTGTTAAGGCTTGGATCCCATGAGCAGCTTCGACGCCCGCAATGAGGTGTGTCGAGAATCAGACACCCTTACAACCTTCTCTTAACCACTCGCGAATGGTACATCGCGGCAGTGGCTTCGCAAGGCTGAGGCGAAAGTGATCAACAGTTCCCAGTCATCTGTGTCGCTTCCCTGCCGATAGTGAAGTTAAGCAAATATGGACATCCTTCTTGTAGACGACAGTAAGACTATGCGCATGCTGGTACAGCGTGCTCTTAGACAGGCAGGCTTTCGCAACCTCATCATCGCCGAAGCGGAGAGCGGCAAAGACGCCCTGGAAAAGCTGGACGGCGGCATTCCCCGGCTCATCCTGTCGGATTGGAATATGCCGGTGATGAACGGGATTGAGTTCCTTAAGCACCTGCGAGCGAAGCAGAACAGCACGCCGTTTGGCTTCATCACCTCAGAAGCTTCTGAAGACATCCGGACGCTGGCGACGACATCTGGAGCGAACTTCCTGCTGACGAAGCCCTTTACGCCGGAATCTATGCAGGACGTACTGACGCCCTACCTGGGTGCTGGCTAATGAGAGAACCCGTGGCACTGCACCTGTCGCAATTCTTTACCGCGCTTGCAGGCAAACCGGTGAGCTTCAGCTTTGCGGGCAACGCCCCGGCCCCAAAGGAGGCATGCATGTACAGCCTCTATACGGCACCACCGGAGGCGGCACCTGTGGTGATGCGCATCAGTCTGCAGGCACTCGCGCTGCTGGGTGCATCGCTACTTGGTCTGCCTGAGGATACAGCGCTGGAACGTGCAGCGGCTACGCCTACGGATGAGCCTATGCGGGATGCGATGCACGAGGTGCTGAACATTGCTTCCACGGCTATCGGTGGCGACACGCGACTGGTATTTCAAACCATGTTCCGTGACAAAGCATCGCTTCCTGGCGAAGCTGCCACACTTTTGGCGGCTCCTGGGCCAAATACCTCGTTCCGCATCGCCGTCGATGGCGCCGACAGCGGCATGGCAACGCTCTTCTACTAAGCTACCGTTCCCACAACCAACGACACGAGTCGCTTAGAGAGACCAACATGGAATTGGAAGCAGAAGTCCGTGAGTTCCTGATCGAATGCAACGAGTACATGGAGGTACTCGACCGGGACATCCTCGCGCTGGAGGACAGCCCCGACGACGCTGAACTGATCGCCAACGTGTTTCGAGCTGTCCACACTATCAAGGGAACCTGTGGCTTCTTCGGCTTTGATCTGCTCGGATCGCTCACACACGTGGTTGAGAGCATCCTTGGGCAGGTGCGTGAACGCGAGCGGGAGTTAACGCCGCAACTGGTGTCGCTGATCCTCGAGTCGTTGGACGCAATGCGTATCCTCCTAGGCAACATCGAAACCATGGGCACCGAAGGTAGCGACACGACGGCGCATCTGCGGGAGCGGCTGGAGCAAGCCGCGCGACTGGGAGACGGCATCGAAACAGCTCAGCCTGCAACCGCCCAGCTTATCCTTGCACAGCTTCCAGAGACGGTTGAGCCAGCCGAACGCGTGGAGGCAGAAGTAGTCACCGCCACCTCTGAGTCAGCGAAGCATGTGGAACAAGCTGCGCCCATGCCCGCAAATGCTACCGTTCTACCGACTGTTGCCGCACCCAAGGGGATCGCCGTAGAACTGCACGACGAAGAAGTTTCGTCACCGGCAGCACGGGACATTGGCCGTGACGCACAGGTGGCTGATTCCACCATCCGCGTCGATGTTGGACTATTGAACCGGTTGATGAACCTGGTCGGCGAATTGGTGCTGGCACGCAACCAGTTGCTGCAGGATATTACCTCGCAGAATGCTGCCCTTCAGCAGACCTCACAACGCCTGAACCTGATTACCAGCGAGTTGCAGGAAGGCTTGATGAAGACGCGAATGCAACCGATCGGCGTGGTGTGGAACAAGCTGCCGCGCGTGGTACGCGATCTGGCGGCTCGTTGTGGCAAGTTAGTGCACATTGAGATGGAGGGTGCCGGTACAGAACTGGACAAAACCATCATTGAGGCCATTAAGGACCCGCTGACACACATTGTGCGCAACTCCTGCGATCACGGTATTGAGTCACCCGAAATTCGCTACAGCAAAGGCAAGGACCGCGAAGGCCTGCTACTTTTGCGCGCTTATCACGAGGGCGGCGTGGTCAACATTGAGATTACCGACGACGGCGCAGGTGTCGACCCGCAGCGCGTCCGCCAGAAGGCTGTAGAAAAGGGTTTGATCCGACCGGAACAGGCTGCAGCCATGAGTGACAGCGAGGCGACGGATCTGATCTTTCTCCCTGGCTTTTCAACCGCTGCACAGGTGTCGACTGTTTCTGGCCGCGGCGTTGGTATGGACGTGGTCAAAACCAACATCGAGAAAATCGGCGGCAACGTGGAGCTCATAAACCGCATGGATGCGGGCACTACGGTCCGCATCAAGATCCCACTCACACTGGCCATCATTCCGGGGCTGGTGGTGGCGCTTCATCGGAAAGCTGGGCAAGCAACAGGACGTCGAGGTGAGAACGGTGAGCAGGAGCGATTCATCATTCCACAAGCCAATCTTCTGGAATTAGTTCGTGTAGAACCGGCAGAAATGAAACGGCGTGTGGAGAATGTGCACGGCACCCCGATCTTTCACCACCGCGGCAAGCTGCTGCCCTTGGTGTACTTACGCAAAGTGCTGGGCATGGCCCGTATGACAGACCGTGACGATGCGATCAACATCGTGGTGCTGCAAGCGGAAAGCAAGCAGTTTGGCCTGGTGGTGGATGGCATCTCTGACACGCAGGAGATTGTTGTCAAACCATTGGGGCGGCAGCTGAAGGGCCTGAGCTGCTACGTAGGTGCCACCATTATGGGCGATGGGCGCCCAGCTCTAATTCTCGATGTTTCCGGCCTAGCCCGGCTTGCGCGGCTCAGTTCGCAGAGTCGCCCGGCAGCTCAAAGTGCGGCGCTGACGACCCCCTTGGAAAGCAGGGCCGAGCCGCAGATGATCCTGCTGTTCCGTGCAGGTCAGCACGAACGTGTGGGTGTTCCGCTGGCCCTTGTGGACCGGCTCGAAGAAATGCGCCAGTCGTCGATGGAGTACAGCGCTGGACGTCCTGTTCTGCACTACCGTGGAGACATTCTGCCGCTGCTGTCGCTTGGATCAAAGACCCTTGAGGTTCCGGCGGACGGGACTTCCGATCCCATGTTGCAGATAGTGGTGTTCACCAATGGCCGGCAGCGCGCAGGTCTGGTGGTGGACCAGATCCTCGATATCGTCAATGAAGCTGTGTCGTGCCGGCAGCCGGCAGCCGCGCCTGGCGTGCTTGGTTCGGCGGTTATTGGTGGCAAAATTACTGACTTACTCGACTTTCCTGGCCTACTGAGTACTACAGGGCAGGACTGGTTCAGAATATCCAGCAGTACTGACTCAAAGCAGAACACAACCCTTCTGCTTGTCGATTCCGCACCCTTCTCGCGTGAGGTCCTGCGGGAGCAGTTAATGATGTCAGGTTACGATGTCGTCTCTGCACCCACCGCCAACGAAGCTCTGGCGCGCGCCCGTAACCAACACGGCGTGGCGGCGATCTTGTTCAATCCCCACGGCCCAGAGACCCACCGGGAAGACCTTGCGGCTGCCATGCGCTTTGATGATGTGTTAGCGAAAATTCCAGTGGCAGAGATGGTAGATGTGCCGAAAACCAGTGATGGTTTGATGCAGTTGCCACGCAATGATTATGCAGCGCTGCTGCAGGGCCTACCCGGGCTGATTGCAAGTGCTGAGACAGGGAGGATGGCATGTCCGTCAATCTGACGCAGGGAATCCAGCAATACTCCACGTTCCGCGTGGATGATCTTCTGCTGGGAGTGGAAGTAACCCGCGTGCAGGAGGTGATTCGGTACCAGCCTATGACTGTGGTCCCTCTTGCACCCTGCGCGGTAGAAGGTCTGATCAATCTCCGCGGACAAATCGTGGTGGCGCTTGACCTGCGCCGTAGCCTTGGCTTGCCGCCAGCACCCGCCGGAACGCTCCCGATGAACGTCGTCATTCAATCCGAAGACAGCGTTGTCAGCTTTTTGGTCGACGACGTGGGCGATGTGATTGATGTGCCGCCTGAAACCTACGCACCGGTGCCGGAAAATATGCCTGCCGACCAGCGGGAACTGATTCAGTGCGTTCATGATCTCGACGACGGCCTCATGCTGGTGCTCGATACCACGCGCGTTCTACAGAACGCCTGCTTTCATGTTTAGTTCGCGAAGGAGAATCTCACATGTCCCCCCGTACCGCTACTATTCCGCCCCCTGCCAAGCAGCGTAACCTAACCGCCCAACCGAAGCGCACCGTTCGCACCCGCACTGTAGCCGTTTCCCAGGCAGACCTGGCGGCGACGCTGAATGCTCTTCACCGCGTCCAGGCCATTATTGAGTTCAACACAGACGGTACGATTCTCACTGCCAACAATAACTTCCTTAGCTGTGTTGGTTACGCGTTGGATGAGATCCAGGGTCGTAAGCACAGCTTGTTTGTCAGCGAGGAACAGCGGCAGTCGCAGTCGTACCGCGACTTTTGGGCTCGTCTGAACCGCGGCGAGTTTCTAGCCGGCGAGTTTCAGCGTGTGGGGAAACAAGGCAGAGAACTCTGGATCCAGGCGTCGTATAACCCTATCTTCGATAACCACGGCCAGGTAACTAGGGTAGTGAAATTTGCCACTGACATCACCGATCAAAAGCGGCTATCCACAGACCAGTCCGGACAGATCGCAGCCATTGGGCGCTCACAAGCTGTGATTGAGTTTTCGACCGATGGTAAGGTGCTCACCGCCAACGAGAACTTTTTGCAGACGCTGGGATACCGTTTGGAGGAAATCCAAGGTCAGCACCACAGCATGTTTGTGGATGAAGAGTACCGCTCTGCGCACGATTACCGCGAGTTCTGGAATCGTCTGGCGCGCGGTGAATTTCTTGCCGGACAGTACAAGCGCATCGCCAAAGGCGGCCGGGAAGTCTGGATCCAGGCCAGCTACAACCCCATCCTGAGCCCTGGCGGCAAGGCCTACAAGGTCGTCAAGTACGCCTCCGACATTACGGCGCAGAAGACTGCGGCCGACGATCTGCAAAGCAAGGTGGACATACTGCTGGAGGTGGTAGCGGCGGCGGCACGGGGTGACTTGACCCAGCAGATTACGGTGAAAGGCGATGACCCGGCCGGCAAGATGGCGGCTGGTCTAGAACGCCTCCTGTCGGATTTTCGTGAGAGCGTCGCCAGCATTGGCCAGACGGCTATGGGCGTCTCGTCATCCTCGGAAGAACTCGCTTCGGTTAGCGCACAGCTGCGGAACAGCTCGCAAGAGGCTGCGCAACAGGCCAAAGATGCCGCTCAAGTCAGCGATCAGGTATCCGGCAATGTGAGCATTGTCGCAGCAAGCGCCGAAGAGATGCTGGCCTCTATTCGCGAAATCTCGAAGAGTGCGTCGGAGGCGGCGCGCGTAGCTAAAACAGCTGTTGCTATGGCCCAGGAAACCAATCAGACCATCAACAAGCTGGGGGTTTCCGGACAGGAGATTGGCAAGGTCATCAAGGTTATTACGTCTATTGCACAGCAAACCAATCTGCTTGCGCTGAACGCCACAATTGAGGCGGCGCGCGCAGGTGAGGCCGGTAAGGGCTTTGCCGTGGTGGCGAACGAAGTGAAGGAATTGGCCAAGGAGACTGCAAGGGCTACCGAGGAGATAGGCCAAAAAATCGATGCCATACAGGCTGACACCCAGGCGGCGGTTCGGGCAATTGCACAGGTCAGCGAGATCATCAACGAGGTAAACGACATCTCCGGCACCATTGCGACCGCCGTGGAAGAGCAGACGGCGACAACCAACGAGATCGGACGCAACGTGACAGATGCTGCGCGTGGCACAAGTGAGATTGCACAAAGCGTAAGCCGCGTAGCGGAAGCAACTGAACAGGCCAGCAGCGGTGCAATCAGCACACAGAACGCGGCGCAATCACTGTCCGGCATGGCTTCTCAACTTCAACTTCTGGTAAGCCGGTTTGTGATCTGACTCGTGCTGCATTGACGAGGTCTCAAGGAGGAACGAAGCGATTATGAAAAAGGCATTGGTGGTGGATGACTCCCGGGCCATCCGCACAATCGTGAGGCGCATTCTGGTGGCTGAGGGCTTCGACGTGGCTGAGGCGTGCGATGGCCGGGAGGCGGTGAAAGCGCTGCAGGGCTCTGCCGCGTCATTTGACCTGCTGTGTACGGACTACAACATGCCGGAGATGAACGGGATTGATCTTTTACGTCGGGTGCGACGTATGCCGCAATGCAAAGCGCTCCCAGCGCTGATGATCACCACGGAAACCCACGTCCAATCCATGGAAAACGCCTACAACGCCGGTGCGAACGAGTACTTGATGAAGCCGTTTACCGCGGACATGATGCGGGACAAGCTGCGCATGTTGGGGCTTTTGCAAGCGGTGGCTCTGTGATGCCGGCTGAGGCGCCCAAAGCGTCTGAAGCCGGTCTGGCCTCCGCACCTATGATCCGTGTACTGGTGGTGGACGACAGCGTGGTGATGCGTCAACTTATCACCCGCATGCTCAGTTCGGCGTCGGGCATCGAAGTCATTGGCTTCGCCCGTAACGGCAACGAGGCAGTTTCAAAAGTGGAGCAGTATCGTCCCGACCTGGTCACGCTGGATGTGGAGATGCCCGAGCTGGATGGCGTCGGCGCGTTGAAGCTCATCAAGCAGCGCGTACCCCGCACGCGCGTCATCATGTGCAGCAGCTTGACCGCAAAAGGCTCTGCAGTGACTATTGATGCTTTGATGCTGGGCGCGGACGACTACGTCACCAAACAGCGCAGCGGGGAAATGAATGCGAATGCCTTCGAAAGCCTGCAAAACGAACTACTCGCCAAGGTGCGGCAGCTGTTCCCAATGGGGCCAGCGAAGCGGTTGGCGAGCGCACCTCCCAGTGTTCTGCTAAAGACTTCGCCCACAGAATCGATAGCACCCTTGACGCCGAGAGTCTCGCCCATGGTTGGCCCGCGTCCGGCTCCGCGCGCCCTGGTCATCGGTGTATCCACGGGCGGCCCTTCTGCGCTGGCGGAGTTGATGCCTGCGTTTCCCGTGGATTTCCCTCTGCCCATTCTTATTGTGCAGCATATGCCGCCACTGTTCACCACCTCGCTGGCGGAGCGCCTGACCCGCCTTAGCCGCTTGCCCGTACTAGAAGCGACGCCAGGAATGCCCGTAGTGCCGGGGCGTGCGCTGCTAGCACCTGGAGACTTTCACATGCGCCTTGTCAGGCGGAATGGACGTACAGAAACGACGCTGGACCAAGGGGAGCGCGAATGTTTCTGCAGACCTTCAGTAGATGCTCTGTTCCGCTCTGCCGCAGACGTGTTTGACGGCGCAGTCATCGTGGTTGTGCTCACCGGGATGGGGTCAGACGGTTTGGAGGGTACCCGCGGCTTGAAGCACCTGGGCGCAAGGGTGGCAGTTCAGGATCAGGCTTCAAGCGTGGTTTGGGGCATGCCGGGAGCGATAGCATCTGCGCACCTGGCCGACCAGGTTCTCCCCTTGCAAAACATCTATCCGTGGATCGCGAGGCAGCTCCAATGAACGCAACTGTACCGGCATCAACATCGAATCGATCTGCCAACGGCGCCAGCTGCTCCCCGCGCAGTTACGCGTTCCTGCAGCAATTGATTTATACGGAGTCAGGCATCGTCCTCGATTCAGACAAGCAGTACCTGATGGAAACGCGACTGCTTCCCGTTGCGAAGAAGCACGGCATCGAAACGCTCGACGGCCTGAGCGCCGCACTGGCATCTCGAACGCCACCCGCGCTCAAGTCCGAAGTCATCGATGCAATGACGACTAACGAGACTCTGTTCTTCCGCGACCCCAGCCTGTTTGACGCTTTAAAGAGCACCGTCTTTCCTGAATTGTTTGGCGCGCGCGGAACTCGCCGGCTCCGGATATGGTCTGCCGCAGCTTCCTCAGGGCAGGAGGCATACACGTTAGCCATGCTGATGCTCGATATGGGTAGGTCGTCAGCCGATGTGGAGATCGTAGGCACGGATCTGGCGACGCACGTACTGGAGAGGGCGCGGACCGGACGCTATGGTCAGTTTGAAGTCGGCCGGGGGCTCCCAGGCAATTATCTGATGAAGTATTTTGCACGGTCTGGCATGGAATGGGAAGTCAAATCGTCGGTGAAAAGCCTGGTGCGTTTTCAGCAACTCGACCTTCGCAAAGACCTTCGGCACATGGGCACATTTGATCTCATCCTTTGCCGTAACGTGTTGATCTACTTCGACTCAGCCACAAAGAGCAGCATTCTAGGTGCTCTCCGGCAGCAGCTTGCACCTAGCGGCATGCTGGCCCTGGGCTGCGCGGAAACCATCATGGGCCTGCACAGCGGCTATCGCCGTAAAGCTGTGCAGCAGGCAGCCCTTTACACCCGAAACGAGGAGAACTGAGCATGAGCGCTTTCATACCGGCGGAACTTGCACCCTGTCTGGACGACATATCACGGCAAGCTTTCGCTACGCTCGCGGATATGTACCCGGTAACAGCAAGTGCTGACAGCCTTGTCTCGTCCGCAGTCGCATCCCGCATCTCAATTAGAGGTGAACAGGATGCCGAAAGCGATCTGTGGATCCGGGCTGACGAGCCATTTGCGGAGGCGTTCACGCAACGGTTATTTGCAACACTTACGACCCACGTCTCAGAAGATGAAGTGATCGATGCAATCAAGGAGTTGGCCAATACAGTAGGCGGCAATCTAAAGGGACTCGTAGACGCGGCGACAACCTTGTCCATACCGACTGCTGTGCTTAGCCCCCAAACTTTGAAGCAGACAAACGTAATCGCTAAATTCGCCTACCACTTTGAGGGTGCCGGCGAATGCGTGGTAGAGCTATGCGAATCGTCAGCCAATTACTAGACGGTAGGCGCACGAGGCTGGACGCTAACCCTGCGGCTTCTGTGTGCACTCCCACAAACATCTATACCGCGCAAAACATTTCAGCAAACGTCATTTCGGAGAGTTGGCTCGATCAAAGGGCGAACGACGTGCGTGGGGAGTGGACTGTCGCTAGACTTGGCGGCTTAAGCCGTACTGAAGGCAAGGTCAAAAGGCTTCAAACCCTTGCCGCACTGACGCCACTGCAAGAACTTTATCTGGAGGCTGACGCCGAGGAGCTTAACGCGGCGCAGGCCGTGCGGGTGTTCACCATGTCTAATCTTATGATCGGTTATCTTGAACCTTCAGCCGCTGCTGTTTTCTACGAACAGAGCGAACGAAACCATGTAGTTCTCGGGTACGTATACCAAACCAATTGGCTGGAGGGCATGTGCACGCATGTCTTGATCGCTTTACTTTCGTGGCTGCCTTTCAAAAGACAGTGATCGATCATGCGCGACGCTAGATCGGGCTGCATAGCAGGCTAGTCCCATGTATTTTGCTGGATGTCCGTACCTGAGGTAGCGGCACCGAGTAATAGTTCACAAGTAAGAAGGAGCGCTATATTTAGGTGCGATGAATTGTGCTTAGGCGGGGCTGAGGTCGACTCGAGGTAGGAACTTCCACTGAGAGGAAGTCGGTCCAACTTCGAGCCTCTTCTGGGATGCCCGGCATGTCTTCTCAACTGTTTCCGCAGTCACAGCTTTGGAGTACAGATAACCCTGTCCGAACTCGCAACCCAAGTTCCGAAGAACTTGCTCCTGCTGCTTGTTCTCGATCCCCTCGGCAATTACCTCAAGCTTCAGCGTACGAGCTAGAGCAATGATGGTTTGAACAATTGCGTCTGAATCTTCCTGCTTGCCCAAACCACATACAAAACTTCGATCGATTTTTATCGAGTCGAAGGGGTAACGATGCAGGTAGCTAAGAGAGCTGTACCCTTTCCCGAAGTCATCTAGCTCCAAGCCGACTCCAATTGCCTTTAACGCCTTGAGAGCTGACAGGGCGGTAGCTACATCCGCTATCAGAACGCCCTCTGTCACCTCAAAGCGCACACAGGCCGGAGACAGATCGTACCGCCTAAGATTGCGGGCCACGACCTCAATCAATTCACTATCGTCGAACTGCTTTGGGGACAGATTGATAGACACGCTTGTTGATGAAGGCACCACCCCTCGAGCCTGCCAGTCCGCGAGCTGTTGCATCGATTCTTGAATCGTCCAGCGACCGATGTCACGAATGAGGTTGCTATCCTCCGCAATAGCGATGAACAAATCTGGCGAGACCATACCGTGCACGGGATGGCGCCAGCGTCCAAGTGCTTCGTAACCCGTGACCAAGCCACTCCTCAAGTTGATCTTTGGCTGGTAATAGAGCTGCAGCTGGCCTTCCTGAACCGCTTGGATGAGATCGGCTTCCATTGTCAGCCGTGTATGCGCGGCTTTGTGCATAGCTTCGCTAAACACGATACTTTGGCCTCTGCCTGCGGCTTTGGCTCGGTACATTGCCAGGTCGGCATTGTGCAGTAGGTCTTCTGCAGCACCGACAAACGGCCTATTCAAGGCTATCCCGATGCTTGCAGATACGCTCATCTGCTGGCCCACGATCAAAAGAGGTTCCTGGAGCGTGCGTTGCAAATCCAAAGTGAAAGCACACACAGCCTCGGCACCGGTAACCTCTTCCAAAAGGATGACAAATTCGTCTCCACCTATCCTTGCTGCAAGTGCGCTTGGCTGCTTACTTAGCACGGTCCGCAATCGCTCTGCGACTGCAGAAAGGAGACTATCGCCTGCAGCATGGCCAAGGCCGTCGTTCACCTTCTTGAAGGTGTCGAGGTCCAGGAAGAGTAGAGCGCAAGGGGATTCAAACAAGTCATCTGTAGACAACCTCCACTCCAGGCGGTCAAGGAGTGAGAGGCGGGAGTGAAGGCCTGTAAGGGGATCTTCCGTTTTGCGTCCAGTTACATCTGTAAGGGAGCCGATCATCCGTTGCAGACGCTTCTGCGCATAAACTGCGATGCCTCGACTCTGGACCCATCGCCAGGTACCATCGCGATGCCGAATGCGCCAATCCATCTCAAAGCGGCCGTCTGGACTATCTGATCTCAAGGTGTTTGCACGCATGGCGGCCAGGTCCTTGGAATGAAAGCGGCGTAGCACCTGATTCAGCGGCAGTTCCGCAGGATCGGATGAGTAGCCCATCATGTCTTGCGCTCGTCCGGATAAGTACACCAAACCGGTCTCGCAATTCCAATCCCAGATACCATCTGTGGTGGCTTTTGTGGAAAGTAGGAAACGTTCATGCGCCTGTTTCAGAGCGTTCTGGGTCTGCATCTCCTTGGACACGTCTACGAGGTGGATCGCAAGACCATCGATCATAGGGTAGGCAGACATCTGGCACACTGTTCCCGTGTGAAGAGCGATGTGTTCAACCAAGGAGCGCTCCGATTCCAGGCAGAGAACCAACAGGGTCAGCGTCTCCTGGCTCAGATAAGACGACAGTTCAGCAGCTTCGCTAAAGCTGGCTTGCTTTTCAAGCATCGCGGTAGCCGCAGCATTCCAGGTACGGATCCTAAACTCATAGTCAACAGTAAGGATGGCGTGTGGTGATGAGTGCACGACATCGGCGAGAGCGTCTGCCCGCCGCTTAGAAAGCACCAGCGCACGTTCACTGTCACGTCGCTCAGAAGCATCAAAGAAAGTTGAATGAATGTAGCTCTGATCATCTGAGAGTTCGTGTTCCAGCCTCGATGTGACAAGTACCGGCAACGAGATGGACGTTTTTCGTAGAAGTTCCATGCTGAGTCCACTCGCACGATCCATATGGACCAAGGGCGTGTAGTGCGTGTCATAGAAAATCTGGCTGGCCGGGCTGAGTAGCTCTCGTATGTTCCTGCCGATGACATTCGCATATTCATCTTCTGTCCACGACAGAAGCGTCCGGTTGGCGCCACAGATTGTGCCGTCCAGCGTCGTAATCAAAAAGCCACAAGGCGCTCTGAGATAAAGATCAGCGAGGCTGTCATTGGAGAATGATCGATTCATAGCGATTTAAGCGACACCTGCAAGGAAGTTTTTGATAATGCTCACTGTTTCAGCTGGAGCGCTCATATGCGGGCAGTGCCCGGTTGCTTTCATGAGTGACAGAGTACTGTGCGCAATGACGCCATGCATGTAGTGCCCCACACTTGACGGCGCGATTGGGTCTTCCGCGCACTGCATGATCAGCGTCGGCACACTAATCTTGGGTAAGTCTTCTAAATTGTTTGCATAGAACGTGGTTCTTGCAAAATGGCGAGCAGCTTCGGGATCGATGCTGCAGAAGCTGTTCGCGAGTCTCTGCCCTAACTCTGGACAGTTTGGATTACCCATGATGAGAGGTCCCATGCTCGAAGCCCACCCAAACTGATTGCTGTCGAGCAGTTCAAGCAGTGATTCGATATCTTCTTTTCGAAAACCACCCACGTAGTCGTCGACACTCACATAGCAGGGCGAAGGCGCGACCATCACTAAGCTGGAAAACAGGTCTGGGCGCTCGATCGTTGCCAGTGCCGCAATCGACGCGCTGACCGAATGGCCGACCAGAGTGACTTCACGTAGCTCTAACGCGGAGCAAATCTCGATCAGGTCGTTGACATAGCCTTTTAAGTGCCTGTATTTGTACCGACTAAAGGACGAAAGATCCGAACGTCCAGACCCTACATGATCGAACAAGATGGTGCGGCGATCTGCGAATGCAGGCACAATGCCGTTCCAGACAGTCTGATCGCATCCATAGCCATGAGCGAACATCATGGGCTTTCCCTGACCACTGGATGTAACGTTGTTGCGGAGCGCGACCTTCGATGCAGACGACTCGCCGATTGCCATTTCACTTTGCACCAGATGTATATCGGCAAGGATCCACGATCATGTCAGAGCTGTTGCAACCTAGGCCGTTGCATCTATGCCGTCAGACCTTGTTTGTGCACTTGGCGATCAGACGCCGCTGTTTAGCGTTGAGTTCACAGGGCCAAGGTCACCGGCGACCTGCCGGGCCCCGAGGTGCCACTCGGTCCTTTGATCGATGGCGTCTCTGCAGGAACTTGATCTGCTCGTGATCTTGGCAGAGTGCGATCAGAAAGATGCCACCTAATAAGGAAAGCTACAGATGGTGGAGCAACCCGGACCCGATGCCAAATGAGTTCGGCCCTAAGCCGTTGAATGGGGGGTCTTCTTTCTCAGGGCGTAGGCGACAATCATCAGCGCTATAGAGGAAATAGCATCAACGTACTGGAACATAGTTTGCCTCACCTTGGCGGGTTCTTCGCAGCGGTTTTCAAAAGCAACTTACCCGGCAGCTCACACTCACAAGCCTGTCGGTTAGCCCAGCTCTTCCAAGGCGCTATGAACTGTGTTCAGGGTCTTGATTCAAGGGTGCCAAGATCCGCACTGAAAGTTCCGCTACCATGGGGAACATCGTGACCCGTTGTCAGATGATCTATCGGCAAGAAGAGCGAATGCGAACAGCCTCTGTGCGTCTGGAGCAACTTGGATTCTAGACTCTTACCGCAGGTTGACACCTTACAAAGGCTTCTTCGCCATGTAATAGCGCGCCCAAACCGACGTGCCCAGCTTTCCGTACCACGCGGTAAGCCCAGTCCACTGAATGTAAGCCTTAGAGCATCCACGATCCCGAAGCACTTCCATCGCTTTGGCCGCCAGTGCTAACCCTATGCCCTGCCGCTGTCGGCTCGGTAGGACTCCCAAGGCGTTGATCGAGCCTACGCGCAGATTGTCATCCGCTGACCAACGTCGTGGAATTTTAGCGTCCATGAGCAAAGTGCCAAGGATCTCGCCATCACAACTTTGCGCGACAAGTATTCTTCCATCGCCGTCGGGCAGACGCTCATCGCCGTTGAAGTACTCCGCCCACGCTGGAAAGTTTGCGGCTTCAAACGCAGCAACGCTGGAGCGCCCGGCAGGGTTAGCTAACTGGAGGACGACTCGTGAACCTGCCAGGCTTTCATGAATCCATTCAGGTGGAGTAAATCCAGCTAGGTCCTGAACCAGATCGGCGCACGCCTCCTCCAACATCCATCCTCTTCTCTCAAAGAATGGCCATGCTGCTTCCATCTCTGACGGCAGACCCGGCCAGAGGTAGGTAGCCGTGCTGACGGCACCTAGGCGAAGGACCCTGACCTGCAAGCTCCTCAAACGTTCTTCAAGTGACCGCAGCAGCGAAGCGCCAATTCCGGTTTTTTGGTGTGCCGGATCAACGATCAAAAGCACTAGTCCGGCTTCTCCGGAAAAGTCGTAATCCACTGCTCCGATACCAACAGGAGAGCCGTGCCGTTCCGCTACAAGCACGAGCTTCGTTTCAGACAGTACAGACTGTAGGACGGCTCCTGAGACCGACCACCGCAGCGGCATCTCTTTCATCCACAGGGCTTCAAGCCAGCTACTGTCTAGATTCGGATCAAAGGCACGGATGAGCAGCCGGTCGAGTAGCGCAGGGTCCCATAGGACAGTCGGTAAGGGCATCTGCTCTGCGGATGACAAGTTAGGCACCTATTAGATCGTCTCGAGACACATCCAGGCGTTCGCGGCGCAGAGTGACTACTTGCGTGTCCCGGCGCTCTGCAAGCTCGTTCGTCACATGCACCTCTTCCACCAGGACCAACTCCTTGGTTAGCACCAGGCGCTCTTCCAGGATCGGATAGATCGTGGTCTTACCTTCTTGACGCGTAGGCGGCACGGTTTCCACGACATGTCCGAAGGGTACCCGATCGACTCGAACCGTACTGATAGCGAGTGCTTCATCCAGCCGAACATCGTACGTGTCTACGTTCTTCTCAAGGCGCACCCGCGCCGTAGGTACCGTGCGCTTACCTATCTCCAGCTGCTCTTCGATGATTGGCACAACGATCAGACCATCTGCTTCTACTGCAGGTCTGGTGTCTGGCTCAACCCTTTGGGGTTCGTCTTGTAATACAGCTGTCGGAAGCCGGAGAATGCGGCCGCTCGGGAACCGGAGTTCCGTGATTTCTTGTGCAGAATCGATATCGCCAAGTATGGAAAGCATGTTCTTCCTTAGTAGATCTAAACCTTTGTCGCAAAGCAACAGGCCGGCGAGGTCCGCCGGCCTGTCTCATGAACGAAGCCGTTAGTAGCGGTTGGTTGTCTTTGGGTCGCTGACGATCTCTTCCACTTCTACTTCAGTCTTGCGAACCGAATCGTGGACGACTTCTGTGTGCGAAGAGCTCTGCTTTCCGACCAGGACTTCCTCAACAACACGCGCCGTCTTGCCGACAACAGCTTCTTCGCCGGTCGCATTGACTTCGATGACAGACCCCTGACCCATGTTGAAGTCAGCTGCAGTCGCTACACGGTTGACGGGACGACGTTCGATACGGACCTGTTCGTCACGCAACGTCACATCTGCGGTGACAGGCGTCTCGATCACGTGTGAATAAACTCGTACTCCACCACGATCGACCTCACGCTTGCCCACCTGCAGCTGCTCTTCCACAATGGGAATCGCGGTCTGCCCTGTGGTCTCTGTTGCTTGAGGCGCCACGTAAGAGGCCCGTTCTGTACCGGTGCTTTTGCCCTCTACTTCCCGGGCTCCATGCTGCTTGAGAAGTGTCGCTACAGCAGACGCTTGCTCGTCTTCGCAGGTAACACCCACAAGAGCCCCGCCCGTGTTCACACCGCTTGCATAGTGGTCATGAACCTCGTCATCCCCGCCGGTGAGACCGTGGAAGAAGTTACTGACCTTCTGTCCGATGCCTTCACCTTCGGCCTCTTCGGTTGCTACGCCATTGCCGTTCGCAATGACCTTGGCTGAATAACCCTCAGCGACGAGGGCCTGCTTGACCTGCTCTGCATCCGTCATGCTGCTAAAAAGTCCGACTACTGTTTTCATTTAAGTTCTCCTGGGAAAGTTGAGGGTTACTGTTGCGAGAAGAGTTCTACGCGGCGGTTGTCCGCCTTGCCGTTATCCGTAGCATTGGTGTCCGCTGGATTCCCTGGACCAAAGCCGTTGCCAGTTAGCCGGCTACCATCGATTCCTTTGCCTTTTAGGTAGTTCGCCACAGCATAAGCACGCTGCTGAGACAGGGAAAGATTGTGAACGTCGGTGCCGGTGCTATCCGTGTAACCCTCAAGGCGCATGTGCGCACTAGGGTTGGACTTCATTGCCTCTGCAGCTTTGTCGAGCGTCGCCTGGCTCGCCGGGGTCAGAGTGGCTTGGTCCGTATCGAAGTGAACGGTGCCAAGATCAGGAAACGCACTCGCAGGAGCGATCTTGGATACAGGAGCCTGCGTGATTGTTGGATCGGCCGTATGACGGGTTAGAAAGTACGCGAGGAGAGCGAGGAGGAGAAGGAGAGGCAGAAGCCAAGCCCAGATGGGCAGCTTCTTCTTTTCTTCAAATACTTTAACTTTGTCAGACATGCGGTAGTGCTCCTGGAATTAGCGCTTTATGTCAAGGAATCAGTACAGAAGTTTGTAAGCAGCTTAGCTGCGCTTGTCGATGCTCAGGGAGTCGTGCGCGGGTAGCTGCTCGATTTCTACCTCGGTCCGGCGCACTGTATCGTGAACAGTCTCGACGTGATCGGTGGCAGTCTTGCCGACAAGGACCTCTTCCACAACACGGGCGTTCTTCGAAAGCACTACTTCTTCCGCGGTCTCAGTGAGCTCAATGGTGCGGCTTCCAAATGCCGCGTCACTGTCAGTAACGGCACGGTCCACTGGACGACGATCCATGACGACATGCTCTTCACGCAGGGACACGGACTCTTCGACCGGGATCTCTACGACGCGACGGTAGACGCGAACTCCACCCTGGTCCACCTGCCGCTTGCCAACAACCAACTCCTCCTCAACTACAGGGATTGCGGTCTCATCCTGCACGGTTTCAGCAAGCAGGGGTGCTGACGCCACGGGAGCAGAAGCGAAAGCCTCCTGATTTGTGCGCTGCGCTTCATCAATCTGCTTCGCGCTGTGCTCGTGAAAGATCTTCTCAACCACATTTGCTTGTTTCGCAAGAGCTTCGACGCCGACAACCACGCCACCATCTCTGATTCCGTGCTTGAGATGGTCGTAATCCTTGTCAGGCATGCCCAGCGAAGCCAACTCAGATTTTTCAAAAGCATCAGAACTCGCCTGAGGCCCGCCCACCGTGGTGATCGCGGAATCATTGATGCCAGCTTGACGCAGGTTGTTGATCGCCGCTTGTGCATGATCCTGATGATGAAACAGGCACACAAGCGTAGTCGTATCCTTTTGCGGGGACATAGCGTCCTTTCGGGAACATGTTGTAAATGCGGAGTAAGCGGGCAAACTGATGCGCAGACGTGGTGCGACGACTATTGCTTTATCAGTGCGCTTGGGGGGTGGGAGAGTCGCCTTCGGGTCGATACCTGCAGCAACTATGTCCGGTAATGAGGTGCGCTGGCGCAGGAAGAGGTTGCAACCTTTTCAGGTTTCTTTCCAGTCAACTGCTCTCTGCTCTTAGGTAAAGCGGTGTTCAGTCCTAGCGCCAGCATCCAAGCCGTGACAGGTGAATGAATATGCTTCGTGGATAGCCTGGAGGCCACGCAATGAAGCGCGAGAGCTAAAGCGCGACAATTGCGAGAACGAAGCTCGAAATCAAATTTTCTTTAACGCACCAACGAAAGCAGACTATGAGCCTCAAAGAAGTTTTGATCGACGAAATGCGCGATCTGTACAGCGCAGAAAACCAGATTGTAAAAGCCTTCCCGAAAGCCCTGAAGGAAGTCTCTGACGAGAAGCTGAAGCAGGCGATGACTGCTCACCTGGAGGAGACGAAGGGGCAGGTCACTCGCCTTCGCACCATCTTCGAGCACCTTGGCAAGAAGCCGACCGGCAAGCATTGTGACGGCACGGAAGGCTGCCTCAAGGAAGTTGCGGAGGCGGCTGAGGAAGACGAGGAAGGCGCGCTCAAGGATGCCGGCATCATCGGCGCATCTCTCCGTGTCGAACACTACGAGATTGCCGGCTACACAGCAGCCATCGCAATAGCAAAGGCTTTGAAAGAGGCCGAGGTCGTCAAACTGCTCACCGAGACCCTGCATGAGGAAGAAGCGGCAGCGAAGAACATCCTCTCTGGGGCGACTTCCATTCTGAAGGAGGCAGCTTCTCAGGAAGACGAAGAAGACGACGAGGAAGAGGAAGACGAAGAAAAGGATCCCGAGAAAAAGGAGTCCGACGAAAAGAGCAAGCAGGATGAACAGGAAGCCGCTCCTGAACTAACAGACGCCCCAGCCCCCAAATCTTCAAAGAAGACAAGCAAATAGCAGAAAGTAGCGGCAGCCTGAGGGCTGCCGCTCTGCACGACCTGAATAGGAGCTTTTCGCTATGGTATTCATCTGGTGGATCATCGTTGGTCTGATCGCAGGCTTCATCACTGGCAAAATCATGAAGGGCAGCGGCTTCGGTGCCTTCATGGACATCGTGATCGGCATCATCGGAGCCGTCGTCGGCGGGTTCATCATGCGGACGCTTGGATTCGCCGGCCAAGGTGGTCTTATCTATACCATCATCGTTGCTGTAATCGGAGCTGTGTTGCTCACGTTCCTTCTCCGTCTCGTTACGGGTAATCGCACCACCTCACTGTAGAACAAGGAGTTCAAACACATGGGCATCATGGACATGATTCAATCAATGGCCGGTCAGGGCAACGCCGCGGCCTCGCCGAATGCACAGGTCACCGGGGGCTTGATGGAAGAGCTCCAGAATCGGCCTGGCGGCCTGGGCGGCCTGCTGCAGTCCTTTCATCAGAACGGCATGGGCAGTCAGGTGCAGCAGTGGGGTAGCGGCCAAACCGCACCCGCAGACCCGAACCAAGTGGAGCAGGGGCTGGGTGGCACTGGCATCATTGATAGCATCGCGCAGCGGACTGGTATGTCGCCGACGATGGTCAAAATGGGGCTTGGTGTTGCAGTGCCCGTATTGATCCATCACCTGATGTCGAACGGCCACGTCGATGCGCAAGGAACACAGACAGGCAGTCAGCCAGAAATGGGCGGCTTGCTTCAGTCCGTTCTGGGCCGCATCTTGTAGCCAAAGGGGAAAGGGTGCCTGAGGCACCCTTTCGCTCTACCCAGAGGTTACGAAAGTAGAGGAAGCTGAATCGTTTTCCAACGGGAATCTCGTTCGCATCGATTCCATTAGCTTCAGCGACTTGCGGGTACTTGTTGGCATCGCCATAGAACTTCAGGCAGATCGCTGAGAGTATCACCCGATTTCATGGTGTACGGTTGAGCGTCCCCGCCCGTGACTGCCATTGGTATTTCAAAGTCCTGGTAGTTGGAATCGCACTTCTTGATCACATCCCAAACTGGGCTCTGTTGCACTGACTCCCGGAGCGCGCAATGCGGCTCGGGTTTAGCATTGTGACGTTAAGTGACGATTCTGAAGAGTGAGTTGACGAAGCGCACTTCGTTCTTAGCGCCGCGTTTGCAGGGCAGGCAGTGTCCACGTCGGATCATGCGCATGATCTCGAATCCCTTGATGGTTGCGGTAGCAGACTTCATGGTCTGGAAGCCCCGCGTTGGACGGATCACCTGCTTGAGCGCGCCATGGTCCGCTTCGATGATGTTGTTCAGGTACTTCGATTAATCGTGGTCGGGTCCACTTTCACGCCGCGCTCCTGCATCATCTCGGAAAGATCGCGGTAGCTGATCCCGTACTTGCAATACCAGCGAACGCAAAGCAGGATGATCTCAACCGGAAAAAGACGACGCTTGAACATGAATCGATCGTAGCGCCCTCTAGCCAACGTTCAGAGTTAATGCAACAGAGCCGTATTTTGTGCATTACGCAATTCCAGAATGATTCCGCCGTCGGAGCGGTGCTCTGCCATTTCCACGGCTCTGCACTAGGTACAGTAGCTACAGAGGGTGAATGACTCACCAGATCAAATACATCGGGCCGTACGTCATCGAGACTGGCATACCTCTACCAAAACCGGCCTTTCCCGGGGGCTCCAAAACCCGTGTTTCCAGAGCTGGAAACGCCATCCGCACAGGTTCAGCAACGCCAGAGGACTATCAGATCATTGATACGTGGCGGGCCGCTCACAGGAATGTCCTCAATACGTTTCAAGCATTGCTGCGAACACGTACGCGAGGACAGAATATTGTTGTAGCGCAACGCCTGAAGCGGCGAAAGACAGTCTTCGGCAAGTTGAATCGCTACCCGTCAATGGAACTTTCTCGAATGGACGATGTAGCTGGATGCCGTCTCATCTTTCCAACTCTTGAGGAGTTGTACACCTTTCGCCAGCACTTCAATCAAGGATCTTTCAAACACAAGCTGCGGAATGACCCCGACAAGTGGGACTACATAAAGAGGCCCAAACCCACCGGATACAGGGGCATCCATGACGTGTACGAATACGATGTCAACTCAGAGCAAGGGAGAGACTACAAAGGGCTCCTCCTCGAAGTTCAATACCGCACAGCCGCTCAACACGCATGGGCGACGTGCGTGGAAGTCGTTGGATTCCTTACAGAGAGCCAGCCCAAGTTTCAGCAAGGCGACAAGCGGTACGAAACCGCAATGGCTTACGCGAGTGAGCTAATAGCCCGCTACGCCGAGCAAAGAAGCTCCTGCCTGCCTGATACTGATAGCCCAAGCCTCGTGTCTGAGTTCTCACGTCTGGAGTCCGAGCTGGGTTTGCTAAAGCTCCTACGTGGGCTAAATGCAGCCCGTAATCATATTTCAAACCGCAAAGACATGATCCTGATCTTCGAAGACGACCACTTAGTAATCCGGGATTATCGTCGCTCCGCCGCAGCACTACAAGCCCTTTTCAAGCTCGAAAGCGAGACACGGACTGGCGATGTAGTTTACGTCCGCGCCGACAAAGGGGAGGATGTTCGTAATGCGTTTAGAAACTACTTCTCAGACGCTACAGAGTTTCTGAGCCTAATAGACCAAGCGTGCGCATACTTCAGCTGATCTACGACCCACGCCGCATCAAGGGTGTGAACGCCTATAGGAGACCGCCCGCGAGTTCGCCACCGGCGACCGCATCCAGTTCACCGCCCTGGAGAAGACGCTTGGAGTTGCAAACCGCGATCTAGGCACTATCACCGGCATACAGCCAGGTCAGATGACCGTGAGGTTGGATGGCAAAACTGACCGCACTATCACCTTCGATCCAGACAAGGTGCGCGGCTTGGACTATGGTTACGCCGTGACTTCGCACAGCTCCCAAGGTCTCACCGAGCGCAGAGTGATTGCGAACATGGATACCGAGACCAGCCGGAACCTTATAAACACCCGGCTTGCCTACGTCGCCATCTCCCGCGCTGAGACCGATGCCCGTATCTATACCAACGACGCCGCAAACCTTGGGAAGAAGCTCGCAAGCGACATCTCGAAAACGGCCGCCGTGGACTTTCGGCCGAAATCGCAAGCCGAGGAAGCCCGTGACACCGCAAAGGAGTTCAAAGAGAAGCCGTCCGCAGCCAAAGAGACGATTCAGGAACAGCGCAAGGTTTACGAGTATGCCCACCCGGATTATCGTCTTGCCGCCGTCGCGACCGACTACGCCGCTCGTCCCGACCGCGCCGTAGTTCTAGCCGGCGATCCAGCCGAGCGCAAAGAGCTGACTCAGCTTATTCGTATCGACCTCCACGCCCAAGGCAGGCTTACCGGCGAAAGCCGCTCTGTTCCGGTGCTGGTGGAACGCGAACTGGCGAATCCAAAGCTCGCCGGCCAGTATGCCCCCGGCGATCAGATCCACTACAAAGTCGGCTCACCGCAGCAACACGGGATCGCAAGCGGCAGCACCGCCATAGTTCTGAAAGTAGACCGCCTGCAGAATCTTCTTACAGTTGAGACGGGCAGTGGCGAATCCATCGCCTACCGTCCTCACGAGCTAAAAGGCGTGACAGCCAGGAGCACCGTCTACCGGGAGGAAACTCGTGAGCTGGCTGTAGGGGAACGCATCCAGTTCACCGAGGCTCTACAAGAGCCAGGGCATCCGTTCCGGCGACTTCGCCATCGTTGAGCGCATCGCAGAGAACAACGCCTTGACCGTGCGTCTGGACAAGGGCAGGGCCGCCGAGCTGAACCCTGAAAAGCAAAGCACATCGAATACGGGTACGCCGCAGATGGCTCGAAACGCATCCAGGCGGACCGCATTCTCGCGACTGGCGAGACTTTGGACCAGAAGGACCTTGCCTCCCTTCCATCCAATGTCCGCGAGCTTAGCGTGTACATGTCGGATAGTTCTAGCCTTCAAAAGCAGAAAGAGGAATCCATCCCCAAGGAAATTTCAATCCCAGAGGTTCAGCAGCCGGAGCGTCAGTATCGTGGCTTCGGACTAAGCCGCTGATAACCGAGCAGCTTCGGTACCCTAATGAGAAGAGAGAGGAACAGGATCGGATTCATTCGATTCTGCAAATTACACGACCAGGGATACTGCCTTGCCTAAAAGGAGAAAGATCACAGACGCGCAGGTGGTGGAGCTGCGCACCCGTCGCGCCGCCGGTGAATCGCTGAAATCCCTTGCCGAGGCATTCGGACTCATTCCTGAGTACGTCAGTTACGTTTGTCGGGGAAAGATACACAAGGGTGCAGGTGGCCCGATCACCGACGCATATTCTGTGTTTGCGAACGCACGTTTGATAGAGCGCGACGGCGTCACACTCTCTGAAACGAAATGGGCGGAACGTGCCGGCTTGCCGCTTACCGCTGTGAAGACCAGACTCCACCGTGGATGGTCTGTAGAGGATGCGCTGACCACTCGGCTTCGACATGCACCATCGGAGATTCTGACACCTCCCGGACCGTCCATTGCGTACGTTGTTCTGAACGAAGGACAGTTTGCCTGCATTGATGTGGAGACCATTCCTCTGGTGAAGGACGATCTTTGGTACGTGGTGAAAGACCCGAAGTCCGGACGCATGTATCCGGCCACCCATCGACCAACTGATGGCAAGTTTGAGTTCGTTTCCATGCGCACCGTGGTTCTAGGCAACAAGCCCACGACCTCCTACGCCGTGAACTGGAACAATTTGGATTGCCGGAAAGCCAACCTTCGAGATGTCACGAAGGCACAGTCCACTTGGCGTGCTGGAATTCGAAGCAACAATAAAAGCGGCTACACGGGCGTCTTCTGGAACAAGGAAAAGAAGCGTTTCATCGTCAACCTTGTAACCAACGGCATAACCGAAAGAGTCGGCAGATTTCATACTTTGGAAGAAGCAGTAGCGGCACGAGACCGGGCTGTGGCACGCACACGCGGTGAGTTTGCTCGTCTTCAAACTGAGAACGCTCACTGATGGATCACCTCGGCGCACCATAAAGCGCTTAAACATATAAATGTTTATCGTTTTAGCGATAATGCGGCCTGGCTACTGGAGATAAGCCGACTTGAACGAAGCCGCTGCGCGGCGGACGCGTTCGCGTGTGGCTGAGTTAAGGTTGGTGGCGTTGAGTTAGCGTGTGTCGCAGAGAAGGAGGTTCTCTGTGACCCAACTACGTCAGTTGATGCTCGAAGAGCTGGTGCGTCGTAACTACGCCCAGTCCACCATTCGCACGTACATCCGTACCGTTGAGCATTACTCGCAGCACTTCCATTGCTGCCCCGATCAACTTGGCCTGGAGCATATCCGGAAGTATCAAGCGGCCATGTTCCGCACCTGGAAGCTGGCACCGAACACGGTCGCGCAGCGGCTGGCTGCGTTGCGGTTCCTCTATGTTCAGGTGCTCAAGCGCGGCTGGAGTGCGGCTGAGACGCCGTACCCGAAGAAGGTGCTGCACCTGCCCGAGATCCTGACCCAGCAGGAAGTCGCGCGCCTGATCGATGCGACCGA
>JBPBPZ010000366.1:0-57610 GCA_050954525.1 Janthinobacterium lividum | reverse complement strand
AAGCTAACGGTATCCTTGCAGGATGGCACAAGCATTTACTCAGAACTCCGAACAGTACGTCTCGCATATCGATGCCGAGATCGAACGTCTCCAGCAGCTACGCAACCAGGTTGTAGAAGCCATCGAAGGCGAGAAGCAAATTGCCGCTCCGAAGAAGACTGGCGAGGGCATGAGCGCGGAAGGTCGCCTGCGTGTTGCAGAGGCGCAGAAAGCGCGCTGGGCCAAACAGAAGAAAGCTGCCAAGAAGGCAGCAAAAGCCATTGCTCCAAAGCCTGAGGAGAAAGCAGCTCTAGAGGGTTCACCGAATCAAGCTGCCTAAACCGCACAGGTATGATTCTGATCATTCCTCAAGCCACGTCAATTTCGGATAGCTACTCGATGACCTGCACCAGCGTCAGACGTAGCTGATTCTCTGAAAGTCACTCATGAGCTTTCTTCAGTCGCTACTCAAACACTACTTAGCCTACGACATGAACGTTAAAGGTACGTACAAGGGCAGTAAGAATACAGCGGCCTCTTCTTTCAAAAGGATGTGCCGCAATCGGTGTATCAACAGCCGTGCGGCTCTTCGGACCTGCAAATGCAGTGATTGTTGGAGTGGTCAATATCTCTTGCAAGCATGGCTGGTACGTATACATCAAATCCTCTCCAAGCTGTCTTGTAAATTCGACACATCCACAGAAAGGCTCTTTAACAATAGACCAGCCTGAGTTGTCTGCGTCGCCCGCACCAATGACCCTAAGGTCCCGGGAACTATCGTGACCGAACTCAGACACGCTTTAAACGCGTGGGTTTAAGCACGATGTACGATGCCGTCTAAATCTGCCCGTCTATGTGACAGGCTAGATGCATTAACAACCATCAAAGAATTTACGCACCGTATCAGTGACAAACGCGATCTCCGTCACCGTCATGTCGGGCCGAAGCGGCAAACAAAGCAACTGTTCAGCAAGCTTCTCCGCGACGGGAAACTGACCACGCTGCCACTGGTAGCGAGCAAAGGCGGGTTGGAGGTGAATAGGCACGGGGTAACGCGTCACAGCGTCAACGCCCTGATCTACCAAGTAACACAGTAACTCATCCCTCCGCTGACAACGCAGTTGGAACAGGTGAAAAACGTGAGTTTCGCCTGGATCAATACTCTGAAAAGTGACTGGAAGACCTTCAAGCCTCAAGCGATACTGCTCAGCAATCTCTGCGCGGCTGCAATTCCATTCATCGAGATGAGGAAGTTTACAAGCAAGCACACGAGCTTGGATCGCGTCCAGCTTGCTGTTGTAGCCCACGACAACGTGGTCGTTCTGGGCACGTTGGCCGAGAGCACGAAGCTGATCAATCTTCTCGATAAAGGCAGAGTCGTCGCTGACAATAGCGCCTGCGTCGCCAGCTGCAGCTAAGTTCTTACTTGGATGGAAGCTAAAGCACGAAGCAACACCGAAGCTGCCAATTCGCCGACCGTGGATGCTTGCCCCATGCGCCTGGGCAGCGTCTTCAATTAAGTGAACGCCTGCCCCGCTACAGGTCGCGAGAAGGTCTAGCATAGGGGTCGGCTTGCCATAAAGGTGGACTGGGATAACGACGCGAGTTCGGGGGGTGATCGCGTTCGCAGCAGACACCGTATCCATCAGGAAGCTGTTCTCGCAAGCGTCAACCAGCACAGGGGTGGCGCCCGCGAGGTGGATCGCAGCCACACTAGCATGGAAGGCATTCGCCTGCGTAATGACTTCGTCACCGGGGCCAACGCCGAGGGCAAGAAGACTGAGCAAAAGCGCGTCTGTTCCGGAATTTACTCCACGCGCAGCAGCGGTGCCGATGTATGAAGCAAAAGCTTGTTCGAAAGATCTGACTTCAGCCGTGAGGATGTACCGGCCTGCGAGCAGCATGGAACGTATATCTTCGACAAGCCTATCCACATCCGTACCAAACTGCGCAGGATAGTTATAACGAGGGCTGATCATGTTGGCCTTTCTCCATCACGCGCGGAGGAGCTTATTGGAGCAGGACCTGGGTAAGAAACCATCAGCGCCGTTCATCCCATGTGTAATCGCGAAGTCTGCTCGGGTTGTGTACCGTCCGAAAAGCAGCGTAGCATATGCAATCCAAAAAGGTCTTATAAGGCGACCGACCAATGTTTGTGCCGGTCCATAGTTACATAGGCGGAGGACGAGTGGACTCACCAGAGTACGACGAGATCGGCAATCGGGTGCGTGTGCGCGCTCTGCAGCAACGCGGTGTAAGCGTGTGGAGTGCCGAACGCGTGTACATCAGTCCAGAGGTGCCTCTGGAGGCGATCGAACCGGGCGCGGTGCTGATGAATGCAGTCATCCGCGGCAAACGGACGGTGATTGGACGTGAAGCAAGGATCGGCGAGCAAGGCAGCGCCGCTGTCACAGATGTGCAGATAGGCCGCGATGTAGAGTTGGGCGCAGGTAGCTATCGCCATTGCGTACTGTTCCACGGCGTCAAGGTGCGCGGTTTTGCGGAACTGCGCGCGGGCACCGTCTTGGAAGAAGGCGCAGAGTTGGGGCATACGGTAGGGCTCAAGAACACGTTCTTCGGCGCGTGGGCCGTGGCTGGATCATGCATCAACTTCTGCGACGCGTATGTCAGTGGAGGAACAAGCCGCCAGGATCACACGGAGATCGGCTCCGGGGCCATGCACTTCAACTTCAGCCCGAAGCGAGATAAGTTTGGGAGCTTGCTCGGAGGTAGCCAAGGCCTCCTAGGCAAAGAGGCACCAATATTTGTCGGAGGCAACACCGGGATTGTAGCGCCAGTGTCAATTCCGTTTGGCTCGCTCATTCCGGCGGGAACCACCGTGCGCTCCTGGGCAGATCATCCGGGCACTATCTCTACTACTGAGCAGTACCGCCGAAAATTATCAGCAACCGCAGCAGTACTTGGAGCCCTGCGGGCCACGATTATCTGGTACGAGAAAGTGCGCATGCCGGTAACACACGCCGGGTCCATCGATCATTTAGAGGCGGTGCTTGTTCGTGAGGCGATATTGCAGCTGCAAGCTCACTTCGACTGGCGCTCCGTCCAACTACGCCGCTATGTGGAGCGCGTAGCATATCGGTTTGACACGATTGAGCAATGCCTTGGCCGCAATCTGTGCGATAGCGTGGCCGAGCAAGGGGAGACTCCGCCGGTTCCTATGCAGTTCGAAAGGGAGTACCAGACACTTCGTGCACGGGAAACCCACGTGGAAGCCATATCGTTGCTCTCATCGGAATCGGTGAACAGTGGAAAAGCTTGGCTGGAAGGGATTGAGGATCAGATTGTGCGCATGATCCGACAGATCCTGTGAGGCCTGCCAATGTCAAAAGATCAATTTCGTTCTCGACTATCTCCCACAAGATTTTGACGAGATGAACAAGACACCGCTAGACGGTTCCTTAAAAAAAGGACCGGTTCTCGGCCAATACGTAAAGGAGCTTCGAACAGTGCAAACTTGACATCGTCTCGCCCATCATCTGACAATCCAAATGAATTGACCATTATTGAACTTCCGGTCACCACGACTTCAAATCGTGGTTTTGTCTCGAGTGCCTCGTATGTCTGCTTTCTCTTCCTCGGTCGATCATGTTTCACCTACCACCCGCCTTGCCGAACATGGTGGCGTGGGTCCGATCTGTTTCCGTCGTTTGCTGGACGGCAGCGGCTTCCAGGCACCAGTCGACTTTATTGACTACACGATCATTCCTCCGAACAGTGTCATCGGCCGCCATCAGCACGTCGGCAACGAAGAGGTCTATTTTGTCATTGCCGGAAAGCCCTCAGTTACCGTCGAGAACGATACGCAACGTCTGTGCGAAGGAAGCGTCTCTGTGGTTCGAAATGGAGAGAGCCATCAGCTCGTGAATGACACAAATCAAGATGTGATCATCCTTGTGGTGCAGGTGAGGTGTGAGTCATGACTGCCGCCAAGCCTCTTGTTTCAAAGCTGGTTGAGACTGAACCTCACGCCACAATGTCCGAAGCGTCCTCGACCTTACTTCCTGCGAGTGCTGCGGCTCTAAGCCCTGCAGTGACCCAACCTTCCGCCGGACACTTGCATATTAGCGTTCAACGGGAGACGACTTACGACTTACTCCGCCCTTCTCGACGCGTCTTCGACCCAGAAGAAGGAATGCTAGCTGATGTCGTTGCGGGTCGGCCTGTCTTCTTCGTAGTAGACCGAACCATCCATCAGCTGTACGGGCGCGAGATCGATTTTTACGCGCAGGCCCGCCTCCACGTAGCGGGTACGCTAATCTGCAACAGCTCCGAGTCAGGTAAGACGCTGCGTAACGTGGAGCTAATTTGCGAGGCTGCACATGGAGTTGGCCTACGTCGGGATGGCATCATCGTGGCAGTGGGTGGAGGCATCACACTTGACTTGGCGGGATTCGCTGCTGCTTGTTTCCGGCGCGGTATAGGCTATGTTCGCGTGCCTACAACTTTAATCGGTCTGGTGGACGTCGCAGTTGGCATCAAACAGGGGGTCAATGCTTTCGGTTCCAAGAACATACTGGGAGCCTTCTATCCGCCGCTCGCGACCGTCCTCGACTACGGATTTCTCGAGACTTTATCGTTGCCTGCTCTCTCATCTGGTTTTGCAGAAATTCTCAAGATGGCCGTCATTCGTGACGAGGCGCTTTTGCGCTTAGTAGAGCAGCATGGCCGTTCTCTCATCGATTCAGGCTATCGCCACCCGCAGACGGCTGGTCGACAGATTGCAGAACGTGCTGAGCTTTTGATGGCGGAGGAACTTGCCGGCAATCTCTATGAAAGCTGCCTCGCCCGGCTGGTCGATTTCGGTCATACATTCAGCCCTGTTATAGAGACTGCCAGTCAGTACACGATCTCCCACGGAGAAGCAGTGGCGATAGATATGCTGCTTTCCACATCGATTGCCGCGCAACGGGGCGTGTGTTCTACGTCTTTCTTTGACCGCTTGGTCCGGATCGTAGGCCACTTAGGCCTGCCGCTCTGGCCGGACAGGATGCCAACGGTGTCGCAGCTTGCAGGTTCGCTAGTTGCAGTGATCCTGCACCGGGGCGGCGCACTCAACCTTGTTGCGCCGCAAGAGGCTGGCGTGGCCACATTCTTACAAAACGTGAGCACTGCAGAGGTAGAGATCGCCGTTCGTGATCTCAAGCGCTCTGCTGGCGTGCATGTACCTGGACCGCTCAAGCGCGATACACAGGAGATTGGAAGCCATGCAGGCTTTGGCCTTTGATCTCGGCGGTACTCATCTGCGTGGTGCGATAGTAGATCTAACTACTACCAGACATCTGATGTCGCTCCGCATGCAGAACGGTGATTATGTCTCTGGAAAAAGCGGGATCTGGGAACGGGTTCTCACCGAGATGGTGCGATATGCGCGGGAACAAGTCGCCGAGCTTGATCCCGCAGATCCGATTGTGGTCTCCTTTCCTGGTCCGGTAGCTGGTGGTCGCCATATACTTCACGCACCCACTCTGTGTGGAATAGACACCGACTTTATTGATCTCGCGGGGTTCCTTGAAGCTGAAACCGGGCGACGTACTTATTTGCTAAACGACGTTTCCGCGGCCGCATGGTGTCTTAGTGCTTTCGCTGACGTCGACCATTTTCTTGTCGTTACAGTGAGTAGCGGTATTGGCAGCAAAACCTTTGATCGTCGGCACGGCAGAAGCGTGCTTGACCAATGTGCATACGCTGGTGAGATTGGGCATTACGTGGTCGATGACGATCCCGACGCGCTTCTTTGTGATTGCGGCGGACGGGGTCATCTGGGTGCGATCGCTTCTGGCCGCGGCATTGAACGAACTGCTCGACTTCGCGCTCACAGAAGCGCCGCTGGATTCGCAGGCTCCTATATTCATACGCACCTCAATGGCTGCCCGGAGACACTTACCAATGAGCACCATCTTGTACCCGCGGCGCTCATCGGCGATCCTTGGGCTCTTGCTGTCATAAGGGACTGCACGAGGCCACTTGCGCGCACGCTACTTTGCAGCACTCTGACCGTGGGCTTGGAACGCGTGTACATTATCGGCGGCTTTGCCGAAGCGCTTGGAGAGGTGTACCTCAACCTGCTACGCGAACTCGTAATGGAGCTGAGCGATTACCATTTGCTACAGAGCCGCATCAAGTTCCTTATTGCACCTGGCTACTCCGTTGCCGAACCCTGCCTTGTTGGCTGCGGCGTGTTTCTCAACCATCTTTCTTCAACTGCAGGTACCTCATGATCCTTACCATAATTGGCGGTAGCGCTCATAGTACCCCTGTACTCATTGAGGCGCTTGCGCGTCTGCATCCGCGTATTCGGTTAACCGTGCGGCTTGTTGGACGCGACAAGGCTCGCCTGCATTCTGTCGAGCGCGCGTGCAACCTACTCGCCGCTGGTACAGTGATCGAAGCGGTTTCTTACCGTGATGAACAGCTGAACGAGGCGCTCACTGGGGCCGATATCGTTCTCATCCAAGCCCGCATTAGCGGATACGCAGGACGTGCTTTCGACGAGTCGTTCTCTCTGCCCTATGGAATCCCGGGCGACGAGGGACTCGGGCCAGGTGGTCTCTCCGCTGCATATCGGTCATGGCCGCAGATACGTGCCTTGTTGCAGCGGACTAAATCCATAGCTCCACAGGCACTCGTGATCTTGCTCAGTTCTCCCGGCAGCTTATTGATCAGGCTTGCGGCGCTCACCTGGCCAGGCTGGCCGGTGATTGGCACGTGCGAACTGCCCCTGACGACCCTCGACCACCTATGTGCTCTCACCGGTGCTGATGCTGCTCAGGTCCAGTTCACCTATACCGGAGTTAACCATCTCGGCTTTTTATGCGATGTGCGTACTGGTGCTGCAACCGTCGTGACAGAACGCGAACTGATGGCAACAGATAATCTGCTCGGCCGTTACATCGCCCAGCAGCAAAAAGAAGTCTTCCCGTCATCCGCGCTTGTTGCCCAGCTTGGCGGATTTCCGCTTAAGTATCTTCGCCTCCACTTTGAGCCGGAGCAGGTCGCTCGAGAGCAGACCGACCGTACCGTGTCGCGCGCCGACGAGCTTGTCGCACTCTCTCAGCGCGCATTTGAGGTGTATCGTGCAGGCGACGCTGAAGCCATCCGCCATGTGCTTTCATCAAGACGAGTTGATTGGTACGAGTTCGCAATCATTCCCTTGCTGCTGACAAAGATGGGTTTGCCTGTAAGCCGACCAATGTTTCTTACCATCGCCCTTGGTAACGAAGAATTGCGCGAACGCGCGTATACATCGCGTGACGGTGCGTTCGTGGCGCTTCCTCCCTCAGGCCTCACCCCACCGGCGCTTGAGGCTCTGGTGACCGCGTTCAGCGAGTACGAGCAAGCAGCGGCACGTGCCGTAATCGACGGATCGACAGAAGCTCTAACGTATGCCCTCTCGTTACATCCATCTTTTTCAGACAGAGATGTGCGGGCGCTCGCAGAGGCAATCGTGAACCAGCCGTTCTCCCGCCATGATGGCGCGTGCGCCACCCCTAACGAGAATGAGGAGCTATGCCTGATCTAAATGTCGCAATTCTTGGCTGTGGACGCATGGGGAAGGAGCGTGCCCGCTGCTCAAGCGCTGTTGGTGCTAAGATCACCGCGGTCTACGATCCAGACACCGAGCGCTCCGCTGTCATGGCCGCTCAGTACGGTGCAGCCGCATTACTGTCCGAGCAGGAGATACCCTGGCATTCTCTTGATGCCGTGTTCTTCTGCACTCCACCGAACTGTCGCGAGAGCCAGGCGCTCCCCGCAATCCATGCGGGTGTCGCATTCATGGCAGAGAAACCCGTCGGCCTTTCTCGCCTGGCTGCGGCTCAGGTTGGAGATGCGCTGAAGCGCTCGCCGGTGGTGAACGCAATCGGATATATGAATCGCTGCCGAGCATCCGTCCAGCATGCCCGTTCAGTGCTTGCTGGTACCCGGCTCCTTGGGCTTTCGGGTTACTGGGTTTGCCGCCCATACACCGTGCCATGGTGGCTCGACTCCGCGGCGAGCGGCGGACCGCTCAACGAGCAGGCTACCCACCTGTTCGACCTATACCGGTTTCTCGGCGGGGAGATCACCGCACTGAATACCATCCCTACAGATCCAACGGCATCAGCCGAGCAGTCTCTTGGCTCGGCTAGCGTCTTGCAGTTCCGCTCTGGAGCCCTTGGCACCCTGTTCTACTCCTGCGAGTCAAACGGCAAGACTCTTGGCCTTCATCTCTTCACGGATTGCGGCAGCATTGAGTTCAGCGGATGGGATTTCCGCATGACCGCGAACACCATTGACGGAACATTTCCCGAAGTCGAAACCGAAGACGTTTTCCTACTGGAAACAGAACAATTCTTGGAGGCCGTGCGCAGTCATAGCCTGAGAGGTGTTGGTTGCGATTGGGAGGATGCCCTTCTTACCCAATCTGTAGTCGATACCGCACGCACTTCACTCAACGAACATCGGACAAACACGGCGGTCTTTGCTGATGGTCGTTGAATTGCCGCTCAACGTCGCTTTGTCTGACTGCCTTGCCGTGCAGCCCAAGATTGAACTCGGGAACTATTCGCGATGAAGTCGTCGCTCTCAACAGCGTTGCTTATGGCTGGTGGCCGCTCCGTGCGCATGCGTGAAGGTGGGGATACTCGACATAAAGCTCTACGTAGCGTACTTGGTCGACCGCTCATCGCCTGGAACATACATGCACTCCTTGCCCATGGGTTCTCGGACATCGTGGTTGCGTTGAATCAACGGGAACCTGCACTGGCGGCATGGATCGAAAGCGAGGGCGCTCTGCTCGCGCATGCCTCTGGGGCACGTTGCACCGTGCTATTAGAGGATGAGCCTCTTGGCACGATCGGCGCGATTGCGCGGCTACCTACCGCGTGGACCAATCTGATGGTGACTAACGTCGATAACCTGACCGATCTCCACCTACGTGACCTTGCGGATCGGCATCTTGCTTCCGGCGCTGCAGCCACAGTTGCAACGCACATACAGCCCTTTCGCATCCCATTCGGCCGTCTAGATATCGAGGGCGATTTCGTAGTGGATTACCACGAAAAACCTACGATCCCGGTGGCTATTTGCAGCGGCACCACCGTCTTCGCGCGGCGTGCGACTGCGCATGTTGCGCAAGATGGCGTGACAGACCTGCCCACGCTCGTTCAAACATTAATCCACGCCGGCGAGCGTGTTTGCACATTTCCCCATCAGAGCCGCTGGATCGACGTGAATGACGAGTCGACACTTGCAAGTGCAGACGTCCTCCTGCGGGATGCAGGTGCTTCGTGGCCAGGGAATACTAGCTCCGCTCCCATCGTGTCGGACTATGAGCTCGGCCATGCCTGACGCAAGCGCAACCCGCCCTTTGCGCGTACTAACGTTGACACCCGATATTGGCTTCGGCGGCGGCGAAAATCGCATTTTGAATCTTGCCCGATCGGTTGACCGGAGTCGTATCGAGATGACGGTCGCCTGCTTATACTCCCGGGACGCGGCTCGCGACAATCGTTCGGGTACGCTGCATCCTGAGTTCGACGCCGCCGGTGTTCCCGTACGCTCGTTCGATCTTCCGCGAGCGACAATGCGGTTTCGCTCGCGTTCGTTGCAGGTTCTCAGCACCGCATGGACGTTGATGCGCGCCATCTTTCGCCTACGGCTTGCAATCCTTGCGCTTGGCGTCGACGTGATCGACGCGCATATGGACGGCACGTTACTGATCGCAGTAGCGGCTGCAGTGCTGGCACGGCGGCCGGTGACAGTTACGCTGTACCACGTTAATACGGTGCCGCCGAACCGCTGGCTACTCCCTTTCCGCCTGCTCAGTCTGAGGTTTGTGAGCGCTATCATCACAGACTCCGCGGCCCGCGCTGGCGATTTCGCCCGCGCACTTCCGAAAGCTGAGACACCCATTCACGTTATCCCCAACGGAGTGCGGTTGGCAGCACCGAATTGCTCGCGTTCGGAAGTGCTGCGACATTTCAATGTCCCGGAGAGTGCAACGCACGTGATAGGCCAAGTCAGCGGCCTTGTACCAATCAAAGGGCATCTGGTACTGCTGCGTTCGGTTGCACCGATACTGGCTGCTCGTCCGGACACTTACTTGCTTTGCGTCGGCTTTACCCGAGAATCGTCTGACCACATTGACCGCCTTCATCGTGAGATTGCGGAACTCGGAATTACTGAGCAGGTTAGGATCGGCTGTTGGCCCGGGCCAATTGCCGATGTGTGGAACGTGATCGATCTACACGTGCACGCTACACTCTTTGATTCGCTGCCAAATGCGATCTTGGAAGGTATGTCCCTCGGCAAACCCTGCGTTGTGACTGCCGTTGGTGGCATCCCTGATGCGGTGCTGAACGGTAAAACGGGATTGGTCGTTCCTTCAAACAACCCGCGCCTGCTCCGAGAAGCGCTGCTGACCCTAATTGACAATCCGTTGCTTGCCCAACGTTTGGGCGAGGCTGCTCGGCGTAGATATCTCCAGCACTACACACCGGAGCGCTGCGCCCGCGAGGTCGAATCCGCACTTTTAGCTGTGGCCGATCGGAACGGAGTTGCTGTTACAGCACTCGTATGAGATCTCACGAAATCCATCGCGGACTCGTTGCCGTGACCGGCGCTGGCGGCTTCATCGGCATGCATGCAGTTGCTGCGCTCGAAAATGCTGGCTTCGCTGTAAGATCACTGCTCGGACCGTTGAGCGACGCATCTGCAAAAACTTGCGCGGCTTCCGGCATGTACGCCGATATCTGCGACCCGTCCGCTATACGTGACCTCGTTATCGGCGCGGACACTGTCGTTCACATGGCCGGACCACCCTCGGTCGCAGAGAGCCTCCGCGATCCAGCCAGGTTCGCCCGCACCCACGTCGAGGGAACTACCTGCGTCCTCGAGGCCTGCCGCCAAGCTCAGATACGGCACATCGTTTATCTCTCTTCGGCAGAGATTTTTGGCCGCCCTGCGACGGAGTTTGTCGCTGAGGACCATCCCTTCAGCCCTCGCTCTGCTTACGCCGCCGCTAAGATCGGGGCAGAGAGCATGATCGCTGCCTTTTCGGCTAGCTTTGGTCTTTCTTCTACGATTCTCCGTCCTTTCTCCGTCTACGGTCCGGGCGGATCTCCACAGTCATTGCTGGGTGAACTCATTCGCTCTCTAAATGCTGGTGGTCAGCTGCAGGTGCGTGATCTCCGACCGATACGGGATTACGTTTACGTAAGGGATGTCGCCGCTGCCATCGTAAGCGCGGTCAAGCTTCGGCAGGATTGTGGGGTTCTGCCCTTCAACCTTGGTACGATGCGAGGAACAAGCGTTGCAGAGCTTTGTTACTTACTCGCTGCAGCTTACGGGAGTGATGCTCAAATCGTGCAAATATTTCAAGACCGCCGCCCAGTTGGAAGCGAGATCGTCCGGCTAGTGGCTGATAACACGCGTGCCCGCGATGTTCTGGGATGGACTCCGACCACAACACTCGAAGCCGGTCTGCGCCTTACTGCCGACGCTCTTGCGCCGGCATGAAAGCTCTTGTGACTGGAGCACAGGGGTTCGTCGGTCGCTACGTCTGCGCAGCCTTGTTGCATGAAGATCCCTCCACACAAGTCTTCGGCATCGGCAGATCGGTTGAAACGCCTCATAGCTTCTCGCATAGGCTTTCTCTTAGGTCCGGTGTGCCAGCTCCGCTGCCAGAAGGTCTCGCCGCTACTCTTGCTGATGATCGCTATCACTACACACCTTTAGATATTCTCGACGGGGCGTCACTTAGGCGATTCATTGATGAGGTTCGGCCAGACTCAATCCTGCACCTTGCGTCGGGGCTACGTGGCGATGCAGACAGCGGACTTATTAAGACAAACATCCAGGGGACTGCTACATTGCTGCAATCCGTCGCCACCATTGGTATGGCAGTAACGCCTCGCGTAGTCATCGGTTCGAGTGGAGGGGTCTATGGCCGGTTCTCTGACGATCAATTACCACTCACTGAGTCCACCTCTTGCGACCCTGCTGATGTCTATTCCGCTACCAAACTCGCCGCAGAGCACATTGCTCGCGTCATAGGTCGCACCCATGGGATTCCTGTCATAGTTGCGCGCATGTTCAACATCGTCGGACCGGGGCAAAGTGAACGTCACGTGGCCGGTCACTTTGCACGTGCGCTCCACGCGCACATTTCGGCCGGCACCACGTTTAGCGTCGGCCAGCTCAACACAACGCGTGACTTCATAGACGTGCGCGACATTGCGAACGCTCTCCTTCTGCTTGCCAGCCGCGCGGAGCCCGACACTATCTATAACGTCGCATCAGGTGATGAAACTCGCACCCAAAGCGTGCTTGACCTTCTGATACGCTGCTCTGGTCTCAGTCGATCATGCTACGCCCAAGAGACAAACGAGCTAGCTGGCGGCGTGCCGCGTCACTGGGCTGATATATCTCTTCTTCGCGCGCTCAACTTTTCACCGCACATTTCGCTCGCGCAGAGCCTCTCTGACGTCTTTCACTACTACGGCGCTCTTCAACCTTTCTGACCACGCTCTTTTGCTGAGCGTGCCGCCGGTACCAAGCGAGGTGTCCGTCCGGCCCGCGTTAGCATGCGTATATCAGGTGCTGGATTCATTGCTGATTCTCCCGAAATGTTCCCTACTATCCTTACAGTCCCAGACTGTCATTGACGGCCACAGCGATGTCCTGTTCAGAGCCAAGGTAGCGTTCAGTGGTCTGGATGGAGGAGTGGCCCAGCAGGAACTTGATACTGTTCCAGGTCTCCGCCGGCCTTGCGGCAAAGCTTCGCACAGGTGCGGCAGAGGTCATGCGCACCGAAGTTCTCGATTCCGATCTATCTGGCAGACGTGGTGACCACATCCCAGATAGCCCGGTCGGAGAGACTTTCGCCAACCTTGCCGACCTTGTTGAGTGAGCGCAGCAGCGGGCCTTCCTCGATCCCGGCTCCTGCCTCCAAGGCGTTGACACCAACCTTGACCCACATGGGGATCGCAACGGTGCGGATGCGCCCGCCCTTGCCGCGAAGATCGCTGATGACCCAGCGGTTCTCCCGCATCTGGATGTCCTCGACGGTGAGCGAAGCCAGTTCCCTTCTCCGGAGGGCGCAGCCGACCAGCAGCGCCAGGATGGCGTAGTCGCGTTTACCTTTCAGGGTGGAGCGATCGGGCACCTGCAGAAGTTCCCTTGCCTGTTCCCTGGTCAGCCAGTTGCCCATCCGGGTTCCCTTCTGGCGGATGTTGGGGATGTCGGTCAGGTTTGAGGCTTCCTCGGCCGAGAGCATGCCGTTCTTCCGTGCCTCGGTGACCAGCTTGCGGATGGCGGAGAGGCGAACGTTGACAGTGGAGGGCGCCAGGCCTTCCATCGAGGTTCGGTCTATATAGGGTGAGAGTTCGAGCCGCATCTACTTGGCCGCACCTGTCGCATCGGCAATCGCCTGGTATTTGCGCTCCAGGCGGTCCAACACGTCCTCAGCCGGGATACCGGGCGTGTTGTCCTGGCGGGCCTCAAGCCAGAGCTCTCGCAACTCCTCCAGGCCTTTCTGCTGCAGCCGACGTTTGTACGTCCAGTCGCGCAGAGCATCGCGCACCACTTCGCTGGAGGACGCGTACTCGCCAGTCTCGACTGCCTGGCGGACCTGGGCGACCATCTCGGGTGGAAGGGCGATGCTGATCTTCTCGACGGACACGGCCATGGCTTCTCCTTATGGTAGGAATATTTCCTACCGCATCCAGCGTACCGTTGGAAAGCCCGTCAGTCTAGTTATTACACCAACATGATAAAGGACATTATCATGCGTATTTGCTCCAGTGGCTCGCGGAGGAGGTGGACGTCGCCACGCATCGGAACTGCTTGGCAGGCCTGACGCATTAGATCATTCCACAAGAAGTTGGAGTGCAGCCATGTACGGTGAAACGGGGCGGGAGAGGACAAAAGCTCGCTTAATCACTCGGACTGCAGCTTACGACTCCTCGTTATGGAGGTATGTGCGTTGATGATGCCCTCGAAGAACCATACTGTGCAGTTTGCCAGGCCGCGTCATACTGCTGACTACAACCGTAGCCATCTTAAGGAGCCGCGGGTACCTGCCTAGTAGCGAACACACTCTCGAGAGTAGGTCGGTACGGATCTGCGCCTTTAACTCTGGATGCAGCGTATGAACAAGCCGTTCCGCGCGGCCAAGCGTTTCCATACGTTTCCAGGCCTGCTGAAATGTTGTGGGGTGAATATGTGTTGCGGAAGCATCACGCAAAAACGTGAGGCGAAACTCGTTCTGCCGCCACAATCGGTAGGCTAATTCACTGTCTTCCCATGCCGCAGTACGAAAGCATTCATTGAACGGATTTCTCACCAGAAGCTGCACCTTAAACGAAAGATTACTTGTGTACGCGTGCTGCCAGGTTGGCTGGAGACCACTTCCAAGTCGCTCGTAATCAAACTGGTGTTTCTCATACCACTTCATAAATGGCGAAATCGACTGGTGTTCTGTGTCCCACCGGGTATAACCAAGAGCAAATTCACCTTCATCGGGGTTCATCAAATGAAAATGCAGGTGCGTTTCAACGAGTTTCGGCGTTGAAATGATGTCATCGCCAAGGAGAAGCGCGAAAGGTGTGTGCGTGTGCTCTAGTGCGAGATTCCGTGCGCGAGCAGGCCCCGAGTTGTTTTGAGAGAAAAAGCGGATGGTGAGTGCACTAGTTTGCTGGTACTCCGCCAGCATCGTCATAGTGGCGTCTGTTGAGCCGTCGTCAACGACAACCACTTCGAAGTCACGATAAGTTTGTGTCTCGAGCGCGCTAAGGCAAAGCTGCAGGATCTGTTTCCGGTTAAACGTACACACTATGACTGTTAGCAAACGCTCCATCAGGACACCTTTGTGACTGCCTCCTGGTGGAGACGGTTGATAGACCAGATTGCGAGCAGCATGAGCACAGTTTGCAAGACTTCCCCAAAGATGACCGCCAGCAGGCCACCCCAAGACCCCAAGCGAGGGATCAGGGTAACAAAACACACAATGGTCAACGCCGCCGACCAGAACACAGAGCGGCCGTATGCCTTGGAATGACCGGAAGCGATCAGGTAATGAAGGCCCAACAATGTGTTGAGCAAAGAAAGAAAAGACCAGATGGAAAACGTCGAGAAAAGGCGTGACTCTCCAAGCAGTTTTGCTCCATAAAGCAAGTGCAAAATCTTTGGTGAAAAGAATGCCACACCGCCAACGAACAGGAGAGCGCCCGTTAGTAGACAGGTGCTTAGCCGAATAAAGGCTCGATTGCCAGAAGTTAACCCCTCGTGGAAACGCTGGCTTATGTGCGGGTACGCTGCCTGGGCTGCAGGTAGCATCGCCAAGACCTCAGCGCGCGCCGTGCGCTCAATGGCGGCGTACCCACCGACAGTAATCATGTCCTTGAACATACCCAGAAAAAGTACAGAACTCCCTCCGACCAGATTCCCCATGGATGCGCCCAGGAACGGGTGAAAGCTGTCCTTCACTTGGTTCCATACCTCTTGCCTCTGAGCAGTTACGGGACGGATCCTCAGCACCACCACCGCAAAGTAGAGGGCGATCAGGCCTTGGAATACGACGCCTGCCGATTGGCAAGCCATAGACAGAACGGTGTCGCCGGGGCCATGGACAACCAGGAAAATCAGTCCGGTTGAGATCAGCCTGGCCACAATGCTGATCACAGTGATCAGACGCATGCGCTCCAAACCTTGAAAGAGCCAGCCAGGAAAAAGCACGCTTCCTATTACCTGCAGAAAAGCCATAAGCATAACCGCCCGGTCTCCGTGGAAGCGAGGCACTGCAAAAGCCAAAACACTGACGATCAGTGCTGACAAGCCTAGCAGAAGAACCTTAACGGTCATCACAGCACTGAACAGTACACCGAGTCGTTCCTGGTCCTTGGAGTGGATAGCAACCAAGCGCGTCGCACTTGAGGCGAAGCCAAAATCTGTGAGAAGGATGAATTGCGCCATCACTGTGTTGGCGAACGCCAAGGATCCGAAGTGGCTCGTGCCTAAAGTTCGAAGCAGGTAAGGCACGGTGAGGAACGAGACAAGATACGTAAGCCCCTGCAGCGCAAACAGGGCGAGAGCATTATCTGCGATGCGCCGGAAGGCCCTCGGTTTCTCTGCTCGAATTTCTGTATCTACTAAATCTGTCAATGTAGCCGTCTTATCAATTACAGAGAAGCATCTGCATGCCGTGAGGATTTCTTCCCGAACCATCTGTGGCATCAGAGGCACTGTTCAGGCGGGCTAGAAAAAAGAGCATGCAATAGGCCACTGACGACATAGACACCAGCAGCGAAGGATTGAAGAAGCCCGACGCCAGAAGATTCAGTAGTAGCAGGAAAACAAAGATCTGCGCTACCAAGGTCTTTCTGCGAAAAACGAAGGCCTTGCGATAGAAATTAACAAGTGCGGCGAGGAGCAGACTCACGCCTACTAAACCGAACTGTCCAAACATCGCCAACACTTGCACCTCATACGCGTAGGGTAGATCCTCTGACCGCTTTAGGACTAAAGAGTAGCTACCTAGGCCGTGACCAAATATAGGAGCGGATGAGAAGAGATCTTGTAGAGCTGTGATTTGCCAGATTCGTTCGGCATCCGATGCTCCTGAAAGTACCGAAGAAAAGCGCAACGTTACGACCGTTGCAATCAAGGGAAAAAAGATGATGATCGCGGCGCCGGCTGCTGAAAGATACATGAGGTTTAGTTTGTCTCTTCGACCAAGCAGTAGACCTAGGAGGCAGCCAAAGAGCGTACTGATCCAGATAAACCGAGAAAAGGTGTAAAGAGATGACGCCAGAAGCGTCAGAAATACACCCAACGCGACGAACCAGCCTACTCGGAAACGGGAGCGTAAGGTCAACAGGGTGAATAGCGCAATTGGAATCAGGTTATCTGAAGGAAACAGGAGCCGTCCGCCCGCGTTTTCGAGATCGATAGACATGAGCTTGACGCCAAACACTGCCGAGATTTGATCTATGTAAGTTTGTACAGAGATACCTGTTAACAAGGCGTAAGACAGCAAGCTGATTTTTAGAAGGCCACCCGTCGTAACCACCGCTAAACAGAACTTAAGAAAGCGGAGTTGCTGTTGTTCTCCTGCTGTTAGGGTGCGAATCAACAAGCATCCTACTAACGTTGTCATGATGTCTTTCGCCTGTGACAAAGCGTACTCAGCATAGAAGGGTTGGCTCAGGGAGCACACAGTCCACAAGAACAATGTGCCTGTAGCGAACAAAATCGTCGCCATTTGCCGATGACGACCAGAGCTCTGAAGAATTTGCCTAAGCGCCACAAACACAAGCAGAAGGAACAAGGGCACCTTGAAAGGGATTCCCGCAACTGTTCCGGATGGAAGTAGTATCAAGCAGCCTACGTATGTATAAAGAAGCCACGTAGTTCGTCGTGAAATACTCTCCTTTCCATGGAGATCCGTCACCCTGAAGCACCTGTTCGGTCTGACCAAGGCTCTTGTTTGAGGCTCCAGAGCTTGGATCCAATCGCAGGTTTCTCAGAGGATTTATGCCGTGCGGCTTTCGCTAGCAAGTAAGCGCACGCAAAGCAAAACCCAACGAGGCTGCTGCCAAAGATGATCAGCACGCGGGGCGGCCCTGATTTTTGATCTGGCGCTTCTGCGCGGTCTACCACCTGAATGATCGGAGCCGACTTTGCCTCATCGATTCTTGCCGCTTCATACTGCCGGGACAGAAGTTCGAACAGTGTGTCGTGGTACTTAACCTCGCGAAGCTTTCTTGCATAAACCAAGCCACTCTCCGGCACCTGGCTTGTAGCAATCTCAGGCGACCCTGCGGCTCGCTGCGAATTTTCAAGCGTCTCCAACTGAGCCCGCAGTGTCCGCAGTGCTTCCTTTACAGGAGCTACATCCGGGTTATCTTCTGCAGCGTATGTCCTCAGACTCTGCAACTCTACCTCGCGTGCAGATATTTGTGCTCGAGTCTGAGCGATGTTGCGTACGGCCAGCTCAGTTTGCCCTGTGACTGTAAGAAAACCCGTTTTCTGCTGGGTTGCTTTAAGGTCTTCTTCCGCAGCTGCGAGGGCAGACTTCTCTTCGAACAGTTGCCGCTCAAAGAATAGTCGTCTCTGTGCAGCCTCTGTGATGGCAAGGGTGGAGTTCATGTGGTACAGAGCGTCTACGAAGAAGTTCGCTAAATCGCTGGCAAAAGCCGGATCCTGTTCCTTGACGGATATCTGAATCATGCCATCTTTAGCCGACTCAAATTGAGCGTGGGAAGCTAAGGCTTTACGAGCGGCGACCATGGTGCGGGCTTTCCAGCGTTGTTGCAGGTGGAAACGCTGAATGGCACCATTTGCAACCGTCCTGCTTTGCAGAATACCCACGTAGAGATCGGCCGGGTTCTTCAGCAGACTGCTTGCACCGCCAGATAAAGCGGACAGCGACCCCAACTGCCCAAGCATTGAGGAAAGCGAGGACTGTGGCGCCTGCGGCGGCAATATTGTTGCCGTTGCGGTGTAGGTTGGCTTCATTAAAAAGGCAACCATTGTTCCAAGCAGCATGGCCGTCAGCGTGGCCCAGACTAAAAAACGTTTCCGGGCAGCTAACAACAGCAGCACGTCGAGCGACGATGCTTCCTGTGCTTGCTGCGAATCAGACGTGTCTTGCTCCTGCTTGTTCACCCTATCCATTGTCTACAAGCCCACACCGATGTTGAGTTTCTAAAACTTTCGCCTCAAGATGTTTCAGACGATCTTGTTGGCGGCTTTTTCTGGACTGAAAGATCCGACGGCAGATTTCCATGCGCGTGACGTTCTGAAAGACTGGCTGCTCGCCGCGTAGGAAGCCACTGCCGTAACGCCCTAGCAGCCGGACCACTCGCTCGAACCGGGCAGCAAAGCTCATATGGCGATCCCAAAAGGTACACTCATCGATCAGCATCTGCTGGTAACGCTCTGGTGACATCCTGCCTGCTCGATCAAGGATGGAAAACTCGTGCGCTACCAGGATGTCTGCGACCAAAGCGACACGCTTCCCTGCACGGTCGAGCTTCTGGTAAAAGCGAGTATCACTGTTGTGGAGCGGAAAATGCTCATCGTACCCGCCGATAGCGCGAGTTGCTTTTACCTTTAGTAGAGAAGCCGAATTCAATGCCGAAGTATGCGGGCCAAGAACCCCAGAGGCCCGCTCCGGCGTGACAACTGGCAAGAAGCCGCCCTTGAACCGGAATGGCGAAATGAATTTACCACCATCGTGGATACGCGGAACCACGGCAGCCACTTCTTCATCCGTGCCGAACGTGCGGAGGCCCCTCACCATGCCCGCTAGAAAATCTTGCGGTAGAGAAGTGTCTTGATCCAGCGTCAGAAGCCATTCAAACTGTTCCTCTTCTGCTGTGCGAAGCGCGTCGTTATAAGGCCTCGCGAGCCCCGGGTTATCCGGGTACGCGCGATACCGGAACACGTCTGGTTTCAACGCTATGACCTGCCCGCCCGGGGTGTTATCTGCGACCAAGATCGTTAGGCGAACATCGGTAGGGATGTTGTTCTGCTTTGCCATCAGCAAGCTTTTCAGGCTGGAACTCTGCTCTGGCACCTGCTTATAAACCACAATGACCGCCAAAATGCTGATCGGCTTCAGGCTGAATGGGAAGGCAGAGGACATGGCGATGACTGAGACCCGTAAGACTTGATGAGTATATCGCGCGGCAGAACGGGACGCCTACAGGAGCAAATCCCTCCAGAAAGCTGCGGAACCTGTGGGTGAGTAGTGCCTGTACTCTTTTCGGTACTTTAGAACCTGGCGTATACGGTCTATGGTACTAAGCTGTAAATGTCTAACGCCTCTGCGAGCGTGTTCGGTCTTTGCCCGAGCCATTGAAAACCACCACGCATGCTTCAGATCGTCGTTGCTCTCTGCCGCCTGTAATAACGCTTCATACTGGATGGCCTCACGTGTGTACTCCCTAATGTTCCTTTCACGAGACGACCGGAGGTATGCACGTAAACCGTGCGTTTGAAGGAAGCTGAGTTTTTCTCGTCCTGTGAGGGGAACTCCGATCTGCTGTTTAGCGTGAACGCGGTAGGTGACCAACTCTTCTGGACAAGCGCGCAACTGTCCTTTGGAAGCCAGCATAAGCGCGAGCCATGAATCGTGAGGCCAGTGTTGCGGCATCGAGCGCAGATATTTGCGAGCGCTCCCGCGAATGGCCAGAGCCATGCCTGTCACCACATTTCTTTGCACAAGTACCTGAACAGCCTCGCCATTTTGCATTCGCTCCTGATCCTCAAAGCCAAATCCGAAGCTGCTCCATAAAGTGCCGGGCAATGGACAAGACTGCTCATCCATGAGGTCTCCGTTTGTAAAGACGCCCATTGCGTTCTCGTCCTGAAGAAAGATATTTTTCATTTTCTCCAGTCGCGTCGTATGCCACCGATCATCCTGATCGCTTAGTATGATTGCCTCGCCAGTGCAAAGCTCGATTGCCTGAGCGAAATTGCGACTGTACCCAAGAGTTTGCGCATTCTGAATAATCCGCACCGGATAGGGCGCAACTCTGGCAAACGCGTATAACTGACTCATTGTGGCATCGGACGAGCCATCGTCACAAACCACCAGTTCGTCGGGCAAACGTGTCTGGACAGAGATCGTTGCAAGTTGTTCTTCCAGGTAGCGACCGGCATTGAACGTGCACATCGCAATAGACAGGCGCAGGGGCTCTACTGCCGCATTTGCTACATCATGCATGACTGTTCCGATTGGTGGCATCGTCGTCGCAACCTGCCAGCATCTCGCTGTAGACCTGCTCCAATGCCTGGCAATGACGTTCCATTGTGGCTGGCGAATTCCAGTAGCGTTGGTAGGCTCTCAGGCCCATGTCCGCAGCCAGTATTCCATGGCTCTGCATCCAACGGAGCTTCTCAGAAAGATCCTTCGCATTGCCGTGTTCGAAGATAAGACCTGTGACGCCGTCATCTACCCATTCCACTGCCGCAGTGCTGGATGAAACAATCGTCGGCAAACCAATCGCAGCAGCTTCCGCTACCGCCAGCCCCTGAGTTTCATACCAGAGAGAAGGAAATACCAGGGCACGGCAGGTTTGCATGGTTTGCTTCACCATCTCAGGAGGTAACCAGCCCGTGATTTCAACCTGTGGCGCAACGCGAATTAGATGAGCTCGCTCAGGACCCTCTCCAACAAAGACTACGTCCAGATCCCCTCCGGCGGCACAGGAAGCCAGCAACGCAGGACCCTTCTCCGGGGCAAGGCGTCCGACAAAGCAGAACCGGTCATGGCTGGAAGGATCACAAGGAGCAGCTCGCTCCAGATTGATGGGATTAGGGATACGATGCATGAGTGCACCTGTAGGTAAGTAGGGCCGCAGAATGTTCTCGCTTCGATCAGAGATAGAGATGAAGTGTTGGATACTCGAAGGAATGCCGCCTATATGACTTTGAACGAATTGGCGACCCACACGCCACAGCTTGTAAGCGTAATTGCGACTGTCGCACTGTGTGCTGATACATTCGACCGACATTGGATGCAGCTGGCAGATTTGCTGCTTGGGATAAAGAAAAAAGCCACCGTTTGGGCAAGCCGAAAAGTAGTCATGAAGGGTAAGAACCACCTGAAATCCATGCCGTTCCGCCACGCGAATAACGCTAGCAGAATGGCCCTTGGTCCATGTATGTAGATGAACGACGGTGCTCTCGGGGGAAAGCTTCATCAGCAAGACTTTGAAGGCCTCTGCGGAGCGCCAATTCCAAATGCCGACTGCTGCTGCACGTGTAGGATTTGGGTCTTTTAAAATCTCGTGTTGATGCAGGCAGTGCACCTCCAGCCCTTCTATGTGCTGGATCTCCGGCGCGATGGGACCAACAGCAGTGAACAAGATTACTCGGTGGCCAGACATGGCCAAAGCTCGGGCACTGCTAAGGGCTACTTTGCTTGCACCCCCTTCCACAAATGCAAAATCTGAAATGATAACAATGTTCATATGTTAAAGGTTCGACTTTCTAATCGAAGGGGTTGAAGCGTAGGGGCGTCTAAGTCAGAGCTTGTCAATCAAAGTTGGGCATTCGTTTTGCTGTGCAAGGCAGCGTCGTCTAACAAACATGATCAGTACAACACAGGCCGTTTTGCTCGTTAGTATGTCGTTCTACTGTCGCAGGTGCTAAATCAAGTTCACATCCCAATACCAAGCCCGTACCCACGAATGCTGATTTCCCTTTCTGGTTCAATTTTCGACTCGATGTCAGTGAATGTGAGTGCTTCTGGCCTTCGGGCATGGTGAAGTCGAGCGCCTGCTTCGCGGTGATTGGCTCACGCTGCTGGTTGTGGAAGGTTCCAGCCCGCCCATCGATATTGAGGTATCGGCCTGTCTGCACGTACTTGTAGCTCTGCAGGGTTCCGCTTTCCTGCTGCCAGTGGAACTGCTTGGCCTCATGTTCAGGAAGCGCCTCGTTCAGCGGACTCCACCGCCGCTTGTACTGATCCATCAGCTCGCGGCCGGTTAACCGTTCCTGATGCCGCTCCGGTTCGTGCTTTACCTCCGGCACATGCGCACTCTGATGCGATACGTCGCGGCTCAACACCTGCGGTAACTGCTGGCGATCGCTGGTGAAGATCTGGGCGTCATGCGCACCGCGTGAGACCGCGACGCAAGCCATGCGGTTGTTGAGCAGGTCCTTGGCTCCAAGCTCCGTGTCTATGTGGATGAGCACCCGATCTGCGGTCTGTCCCTGGCTGGAATGGCTGGTGACAGCGTAGCCATGATCTAAGTGCTGATATTCGCGCTGATCGAGCGACACGCTACGACCGCCATCCATCTTCAGCGTCATGCGCCCATCGTCGGTGAAGCTCTGGATGGTGGCCAGCTCACGATTGGCGATCTTCAGGTCCTTCGCAGGTGCGGTGAACTGGACGCGGTCGCCGACAGAGAACGCTTTCTCCTGGTCGCGGTAAAGCGACACACCTTGCTGCCGGCGTGGATCGTAGGTCAGCTCTGAACCATTTGCGCGTGCGACGGTGATCTGATTGGCCGCAGCATCGACGCTCTTTACGCGGGCATACTCGCCCTTCTGCAAGCCGGTCTCTCTGGAGTTCCGCGAATAAAGCAGAACATCGTTGAAGTGGTACCGCTCGGCCCAGGTGCGGTCGGCTCCGGTGAGGTCCTGCCAAGGCACCAGAACATTGGTGCGGTACTCTTCCCTGCCGACCACACCTGTTCCCTGCAGCTCGGTTCGGATCGCTTGGTTGATCTCAGCGCGGGAGCGGTTGTCCGGTGAGACAACCAGCGTGTTCTCCGGCTGTCGAGCGTACCCCTTGGCGATCGCTGCGATGCGCCCAGCCTGGTTCGCCACCTCATGAACCCTGCCCTGCCGCTCCAGACCTTGCACGGCTTCGCCTACCTGCCCCTCGGCGAGCTGTTCGACCACCTGCTTCAGTGCCGCATCCGGCTGGCGCACGATCTCATCCAGCTTCGCCGTCCGCATGCCTGCAAACTGCAGCTGCGCGAACGGTCGCCCTGCCTCGACGGCTTCATGCTGCCTCGGGTCACCCACTAGCAGAACGCGGTCGTTCGGGTGCAGGCGGGTTACAAAGTCATGCATCTGCTTGGTGGAAGCGAGTGAGCTTTCATCCAAGATGTAGAGCCGCTTCTCGCCCGTGTCGGCCTGCTGCCCCTTGGCAAGATGGAGCTGCAACGTGGAAGTCTCGATGCCGGCCTCGCCCAGCTTCTGAGCCGGGCGGCTGGTCGGCGCAAAACCCTCTACGCTATAGCCATTCGCTTCGGCTCCCTCGCGAATAACGGCAAGCGTCCTCGTCTTCCCCGCTCCCGCAACGCCGTCCAGGCCGACAATCTTTTCCTGGCTAGCCAAAATCTGATCAGCAGCCCTGTGCTGGGCATCGTTCAATTGCGGGTGGCGACTGAGCAGCTCGGCTCGATCTTTCTCCCGGTGGATGGCTGATTTGCTTTCCAGGGCGAAGTTGCCGTTCTGCATGCGGTCGACGATCTCGCGTTCCATCCGAACCATGGCTGCGGTTGTGTACTGCCGGCCGGCAGATTTGGGCGCATGCTCCGCCGTGCGGAACTCCTCCTTGTCTTGCACTCTTCGCTCGAATTCTCCCCGGACCTGGCTGGCACTGACCTGCCCCATGCTCCGCTCCAGAGCCGCCTGCAGGATCACGCGCTCGTCCTGAATGGCTGCTCGTTCGAACACATGCTCCCGAGCGTAGGTCACGGCTTGCTGTGCGACCTTGGCCGGATCGATCTCCTTCGCACGATGGTTAGCGAACGAGCGTGAAACCACCCAGTCCGCCTGATGACCGTGCTCGGTGGCAAGCTCGCGGTGCCGGTGCAGCACCTCGGCGGCCGACTGAATTTCTTTGGAGTCTCGGGTCCGATGTGCCGCAACCTGGGCAGCTCCCGCGCCCTCCCGGCCAATCTCTTTCAGCTCGGAAGTGATCTGCGCACGACGCGGGCTCGACGCCTCCAGGTACTCCTGGGTGTACCCCTTGATCTCCGGCTGGCCGTGCTGTCCACGCTCGATCTCGTATCCCAGACCCTGCAGTCGGGCGGCAAGTTCTGTCCGGTAGACCGCCGTCGCAAACGCCTGGGACTGGAAGAGACCACGCTCCTGCAACGCGTGGGTGTCGCCGTCCTTGCTCTCGGCCACATTGAAGATAACGACGTGGGTATGAAGCTGAGGCGCGGCATATCCGTCGACCGGCCGGGCGGTGTCGTGCTCGAAGGTTGCCGCCACAAACTTCCCTGTTTTTTCGGGCTCACGGATGTTGCCCATGCGCGCCTGGGTGTACCGCTCGAACTCGGCCAGCGCAACTCGAACACTCTCTCGGTGCGCCTCGCGCACCCGCTCGTCACCACCCACCAGGGCAGTCAACGAGACAGACTTCGGCGCGGAGATCGTCGCATCCCAGCCGGCCCGATGGCCGACGGAAGTCACCTCTTTGCCGTAGCGATTCTCATAGGTCCGCGCTGGCTGATGCCAGACCATTTGCTCCTGCGTCGTAGGGTGTTCGCCTTCCGTCAGCCGGGCGAAATGCTCCGCGCTCACCTCGCCCTTCAGTCCAAACTCCGTGGCAAGTTTGCCCTGCCACTCGCTGTGTCCCTGCTGGTCCCGGCTCGAGTAATTCGCCTGCTCCGACGCGAACTCGCGCGCGTGGTACGTCCTTGCCTGGCCTGCCGACATCGTCATCATCGGGCGTCACCTCATGTCAGTCGATCCATTTCGTCTCGTCCCACTTCTCGCCGGATGGCGCACTTTGCTGCTTCCGGAACGGCAGCGTCTGCGCTCGGGGAAGCTCCGCCGTATGGTTCGTCTTCTCCGCGACTAGTTTGGGTGCGGGTGGTGGAACAGCACGAACCTTGGGCTGCGGCTTGGCGATGGTGCAGCTGCAACGATAGCTGGTTTTGGTTCCAGGACTACAACCATCTTCTTCTCAGGAATGATCGCCACGGACGGTGAAACACTCTCGCACTCGCGCGCTCCCGCCATGTCTTTACGGCAAATCGTCCCACCTGCCCGCCACCTCGCCGCACAGAACTTCACCGCATCGCACAGCTCGCGTGTGAACTCATTCACGTCCTCTGCCCAGCTCGTCTTTTTGTAGTTCCATGCCCACGATGGTGGCCGCTCCTGATCTCGTTTGTAACCCCAATGCACGAAGCCGGCCCAGAGAACGACCGGCAACGCGAGCATCTCCAGCGGCGGCAAGAGAAGTTGGTAGAAACTCCGCCCTTCAAAGAAACTGTCTCGAAGCACGACCGCCTGCGACCCTCCCTGGTAGCTGATCGGCTTCAGTGCATGGACCTCTCGCCAGCCCTGCTCGATCGCGTGCGCTGAGATCGCAAAGGGTGCTGAGCCCTACGTGGTTGGAACCAAATCTTCCGCTGCGGCGAAGTCCATCGTCTTCTTCGGTTTGGTCTTCACCAGCCACGCAACTTGGTCCGGCTCGGAGCCATTGGTCCTGTGTAGAGAGCTCACGACGTAGGCAGGAAAGTAGTAGCTCTGAACCGGCGACAGGGTCAGCGCGAACCATCCCCATAGCAGCAATCCCACCGTCGCGCTCAGCAGAATGATGCGCAAGCCTTCAGCCCAAACCTGCTCAAAGAGACTGTGCTGCGCGTACCTCACTTCCCCTCCCGCTGGCTATCCAGCCGCCGCAGGATCTCATCCGCCTTGCCTTCCTTCACGTGGTCTGCTTGCTTCGCCACCTGCTGCACCGTCTCCCTCGAAAACTCGGGTGACGCCAGAGCTGAGAACAGGTTCACGGTCAGCTGCCGTAAGCCGACCAACTCGGTCAACAGTGTCGGGTCCGGTGCTGACTTCCGGCTCCGGATCGGCTTCTGCAAGTGGGCCAGCACTGCTTCGCGCAGCCACTCCGATCGCGTCTTGCCCGCAGTCTTCGCGGCATCTTCCACTGCCAGCAACTCCTGCCAGGGAAGGCGCATGGAAAGCGTTCTCGCCTCGTGCGACGGCGTCAGCCGCGCCTCCAAAGCGCGTGCGGAAAATGGCGGTGGAACTCGGCTGCCGCTCATCGATCTCCCTTACTGGTCGCGCAATACGTTCTTGGAAGCAGTTGCTTTCCCTGTCAGAATGTGCGTTTACGGAGTGTACACAAAAGCACAAACATACAGGAAGTGGAGAATTGCTCCTGAATCTATTTGTGTACACAGCGTACACGAAGGTTCCGGCGGGAACCGTTTTGCCGCTAAGTCTCTTGTTCAACCAGGGTTCCTCTAGGAACCCTAAGGTAAACAACGGTCAACCCTTTGGGGATGACGTGTCAGCTTTTCTCCCGATGCGAAGCAGCGCGACTTTGCTCTTGCTGTTGCACCTGACGATCCATGCCGGCGCTATTCTTGCAGGCACTTCGTGCGGAGCTTATGCACATTACACGACGACTAGACTTCACTCAGCATGCCACCGATCACCGATCCATCGCTCTCCTGTCCTCATTGCGGTAAACCGATTGCACTCACAGAGTCACTCGCCGCACCGCTAGTCGCTGCAACCCGCGCTCAATACGAACAGCAACTAAAGACGCAAGCCGAGGGGTTCGTCGCCGAAAAGAAGTCGGTCGCGGCACAGCAGCAGGCCAATGAACAACGTGAGGCCCAGCTCGAAGAAGCCGCGCAAAAGCAGCAGCAGGAGATGGCTCGTGCGGTACGGGAACAGGTGCAGCAGCAGCTCGTGACGGAGCGCCGTACGATCGCCGATCAGGAGACAACACGTGCCCGGCAACAGGTGGAAGACGAGCGTAGGACCGAACAGGAAGCTGCACGGTTGCAGGCGCAACGAATTGAAGTCTCTCAGTGCCAAGCTCGCGACTGCGCAGACTGCGGAAGCTGATCTTCTAGAACAGAAGCAGGGCCCTTGAGGATCGCGAGCGGGAACTCACGCTGGATGTTCAGAAAGGCATCGCCTCCGGTCTTGCCGAAGTGCGTGCAAAGGCAGTTGCTGAAGCGCAAGCCGGTCTCGATCTCAAAGTGCAGGATCGCGACAACAACATCACTCAACTACGCGACCAGATCACCAGCCTGCAGCGCAAGGCAGAGCAGAGTTCACAGCAGGCGCAAGGCGCTAGAGATCGCGCTCGAACACCAACTACGGGTGCAGTTCCCTTTCGATGTGATCGAGCCTGTTGCAAGGGCGAGTACGGCGGAGATGTTCTGCAGCATGTGCGCGACCACAACGGCCAGCTCTGCGGAAAGATCCTGTGGGAGTCTAAGCGCACGAAAGCCTGGTCCGATGGATGGCTCACCAAGCTCAATACCGATCAGCGTGCAGCACATGCCGACCTCGCCGTCATCGTCTCGCAGACTATGCCAAAGGATGTCACGCATTTTGATCAGCTCGATGGGATCTGGGTATCGAGCCTGGGATGCATCCTGCCGGTGGCCACATGTCTTCGCGTGAGTATTTTGGAGATTTCAAACGTACGTCGATCAAATCAAGGGCAGGAATCCAAAGCGCAGCTGATCTACACCTACCTCACTGGTCCGCGCTTCAAACATCGCATCGAATGCATCGCCGAAAAGTTCACCGAACTGCGCAGTGACCTCGACAAGGAACGCAAGTGGATGAACAAGCAGTGAGCCAAGCGCGACGGCGAACTGCTCGCTGTTCTCGAAGCGACCTCCGGCATGTACGGGGACCTGCAGGCCATCGCCGGGCAGAGCCTCAAGGAAATCGACGCGCTCGAAGGTCCGATGCGTCTGGAACTCAAAGCCGAGTAGAAGACTGGATGAAGTCTCGAGGAAGGGTGTGCGTTGAGGATCGTAGCTATCAGTGATACGCACGGGCGGCAGGCTTGGACTATTCCCCCATGCGATGTGTTCATTCATGCTGGCGACATTACGGGGCGTGGCTCATTGCAAGAGACGGCCGTCTTCGCTACCAAGCTGCGTGAGCGCATGGACTCACCGGATGGGCCTCAGCAAGCCATCATTGTTCCTGGCAATCACGATTTGTGCTTTGAACTCTTCGCCGAACCCACCCTCGCTCTGTTCGGGCCACGTGTTCATGTCCTGCTGAATGATTCACTCACCCTGGACGGCATCCGCTTCTTCGGCTCGCCCTAGACTCCGCCGTTCATGCAGTGGCACTTCATGGCGAACGAGCAGCGGCTTGCCGCACTCTATGAGGCCATGCCGTCCACGGTTGATGTGCTGGTCACGCATGGACCGCCTTACGGTGTGCTCGATCCGGGACAGCAAGCTGCACACGTTGGCTCCACTGCACTTGCTGCAGCGGTGGATGCGCGCAACGTGCAGCACCATGTCTTCGGTCATCTACATGCTGCAGGCGGTCGCATGTTGCAGCAGGGACACGTGACTTTTTACAACGTCGCTGCCTGCAATGACGCATACCAATTGGTGAACTAGCCTCGCATCTTCGACGTACAAAGCTCTACCGGTTAGCTTTATTCTCAACATGAGAGCGCACTATAAATACACCCATACCCACGCATAACTGGGTGCCTGAATCGAGCGAAACTAACGGCCTGGCTCAATCCAATCGCACTGGAGCGACGGCAAGATCGAGCGCATGAGGAAGTGTTCCCTTCTCCAGTCCTGCACCATGCTGTTGCCCTGGAAGCTCCAGAGTGTCGCACTGATCTCTCCACGTTCCACATGCTCGGCAAGTAAGCGCAACGCACCGGGAAGATCGCGGCGGCACATCTGTTCCAACGCGGAAGGGTCGAACACTTCATTCGCCATCGCTCACCTCGCTTGTTTGGTCTAACGCCTGCTCTTCATGCCAGAGCTTCGGCTGTCTGACCGCGACGCTCTCCCGGTCCAGCTCCGCCAACCTCGCTTCCCACTTCTCTACGATCTGCAGCGCTTGGCAGCTACGCTTCCGTGCGCGGGCGAGCATGCTTTCGACATGCGCTCGATAGCGAACTGGATTGTCGGACAGAGGTGGCATGTGGAGCAGCGGCGATGGTTGAAGTGTATGGGCTTTCACCGTCGCCGTCGTGCCTGTGGGTTTGTGGGACGCGCTCCTTGCGTTCCATGCGTAGCGGCAAATCCATCAGGCTTTGCTACGTACATGGGCTACTTGTGCTGGTCTCGAGCGCACTTCCCGGTACACATAGCTACTGCTTCGAGTTTGGCAGGTTGCACCAGGGATGATTGTTTCCTGAGCAGGAACAACATACCTCAGAGTAAAAATGTACCGGGAAGTGCGCTCCTGATTAACTTTCGGACACGTTTCTAACTGCTCTGTGGGACATCGCTCACCCAAGCAAGCCGCAGGCTTATTCCAGCAAACTTTCGCGCGACGGAGCACTGGTTGGGCTGATCTAGCGGCATCTGCAGCACATGTGAGAATGCAGCGAAGTCGTCAACCAGCGATGTGTAGTGCTGAACGAATGTACGACCATCAGTGCGTGTCGCGAACGATAGCGCTCAGCTTCGTAGAGTGCAGACGCGGTTCGATGAAGAAGCTGGTAACGCAGCGGACCTGCTTGCGCCGGGTCTATGTGGAGGGTGTTGCACAGGTGTTCCAAGCGTTGCTGCTTTCCTGCTGAGTTGTTCCAAACACTCACGATCTCCGCGAAGGATTCCTCAGCCTTGCCTTCGACCGCAATCATGGCTAGTTCCCTACCGATCCCGGCAACCACCATGAGATCTGTTTGGCTGTTCCTTCCAGGCGTTCCAAGATCGACTTCACGCTCAAAGAAGCCATCGACAAGCTGCGCTCCCACGTACTCCGTAGCGGTATTCAGAAGCTCGCGAACACGTTCTGGAAAGTCTGTGCCTGCATGTGCCAGGTCATGGCCAATTCCTGAGCGGAATAGCCTGGCCGCCAGTGCGCACCCTGCTTCGCAAGGTGGGGGATGATGTCCTTGGGTTGTGTGAGCGGTACATGCAAGCGACGGATCACGTCGGTAAATCTGTGTCAGAGAAGCTTTCAGGAACGGTCAAATCCAGAGTCGTTCGTCCCCTATCTCTTGTTTCTCTTGCATGAAGTGTCTTGAGAATATCTTGCTGGTCTAGAGGGTGTACCGGGAGCTTCGAATCCGCGTACCGGGAGCTACGAGGGGAAAAATTTCCGTACTGGGAGCTACGAGGAAAGCAACCGGGCTCCTGTGGAAGATGTGGACACGCCAGCAAGCCAGCTAAGAGCTATTTGCGAGAGTCGAAGGTCCCGGTACACCTTCGTAGCTCCCGGTACACTTTTGAGCCATTGTTGAGCGTTTCAGAAGAGAACCACGATCCGCGAAAAGGCTACGACCCGCAAAAAAGCTGGGAGGTTTGCGGGTGCCCTCTCCGTATAGGAGGAATCACCGCAGGTACAGAAATCGTTCGAAGCTCCCGGTACAAGTTCGAAGCTCCCGGTACAAGTTCGAAGCTCCCGGTACAAGTTCGAAGCTCCCGGTACACCTTCGAAGCTCCCAGTACACAATGATCAGCGTCCGTAAATACGTATCCACGTAGATCGCTACTAGCGTGGGAGCCGTCGAAGCTCTTCTCCACGCGCAAGAAACAGCTTCCCGCCACGAGGAGGACCGACGGTAAGCCCTTTGGCAGTCGCGTCGGCGTTGATCTCCGGCCAGGCAATACGCAATGCTTCGATTGCCTCTGCCATGCGCGTGGGGATTCTCCGCGTGTTGCTGTCCTCATGCCAGAGCTGCTCTAGGAGGCTGGACCATGGGATACAGCTGGTGGACATCGCCCCGTACGAGCGATATACAAGAAACATCATGTAGTCCTGCATTTGCGACTTCTGCCGTGTTGCCTGGAGCAGCTTCCGCAGAACAGGAACATGTAAGTTCGTGAACTCCTTAAAGACAGCATCATCCAGACGGAAGCCGTAATTGCTTTCGAAACGGTTCTTCTCTTTCGCAGACGCGTCCAGAAGTTGCATTTGTTCGCTTGGCCGTATGGCATCCGGCAGATTGGTCGCGCGAACGAGAGGCATGATCACGCGCTGCAGAGAGCCTTCATGCCGCCGTTCCACGACGATTGCCATGGCGCAATCCGTTCGAAGGCTTCCCGAACCCTCGATGTTGGGTCCCCCGGTCGTCATCTCCATATCGTTCAAGAATTGGCTTGCACTGGAGCGAGGAATAAAGGGGTCTTTGGTCAGAATGGCTTGGTGGGTCATCCAATGGAACAGGGTTCGATCCGCGCCATAGGGCATGTCGATGCCGGGCACCATCGCCTTGAAGGTCACGGTAATAGAATCGCCGTTTCCCATACGCGCCTGCCGGGTAATTTCCCTTGCATCGGCCTTCTGGTTTGGCAAACCGCAAGAGATCATCACCTGGGCGACTTGCATCAGGTCTTTACCGGAGTCGGGGTCTTCACGAGCCTCGCGCAGTTCCGCCATCGCCAGGGCGAGTTGACCCCTGCTGGCGGTATCTTCGCCTTTGCGATCGCGCGACTTGATTTGGGCAGGCTCTTCCAACAGCCGTGATTGCCCTACTTCCGTTCTCTTGGCCATATACCGGTGTGCGGGTAAGACTACATCTCGTGCTTGGCGAACAGGAGGTCCAATGCCTCGGTCATCAAGGCCTGACTTCGCAGGTCCATGCGGACTCCCAAATTCTTCAGCTTGGTAAACCGGTCTTTGTCGACCTTGAGTGTCAAAGCTTTGTAGTAGGCGTTCTGTGCACTCGTGAGGCCATATGGGACGTGGCAAGAAGTACCAGCCTGAGCAGGTGGTAAATCTGTTGCGGCAGATTAAGGTAGCCGTGGCGAACGGGAAGACGACGGCTCTGGCGTGTAAGGAAGCGGGGATCGTGGAGCAGACGTACTTCCGGTGGCGGAAGGAGTACGGCGGCTTGCAGGTGGATCAGGCCAAGCGGCTGAAGGAGTTGGAGCAGGAGAACTCAAAGCTGAAGCGCCTGGTCGCGAACCTGAGCCTGGATAACCTTGTGTTGAAGGACTTCGCCTCGGGAAACTTCTAAGCCCTGAGCGACGACGGATCGCAGCAGACCATGCGCAGGGGAAGCATGGGATGACGGAGCGCAGGGCATGCCGGCTGGCCAACCAGCCGCGCGGCACGCAGCGCTACCGTGCGATCCGGCGGGAAGACGAAGATGCGCTCACACAGGCGATCGTTCAGCTTCCCAGCCAGTACGGCCGTTATGGGTATCGCCGGATCACGGCGCTGCTGCGGCGAGCGGGCTGGCGGGTAGGCAAGGATCGCGTGGAGCGTATCTGGCGTCGCGAGGGGCTGAAGGTACCGCAGAAGCAGAAGCCACGCGGCCGGCTGTGGCTCAACGATGGATCGTGCGTGCGGCTAAGACCGGAGCGGCGGAACCATGTATGGAGCTACGACTTCGTCAGTGCTCGGACGCATGATGGCCGCAGCGTACGGCTGCTCAACCTGATCGACGAACAAACGCGCGAGAGCTTGCTGGTGCGGGCAGAACGCCGCTGGTCCAGCTCCAGGGTCATCTCTGCGCTGGCCGATGTGATGGTGATGAAGGACGTGCCGGAATATCTTCGCTCGGACAATGGTCCGGAGTTCGTCACGAAAGACGTACGGAAATGGCTGGCCAAGACAGGAGCAAAGACGTTGTACATCGAGCCCGGTTCGCCGTGGGAGAACGGCTTCTGTGAGAGCTTCAACTCCAACCTCAGGGACGAGTTCCTCAACGGAGAGATCTTCTACTCCATCAAAAGAACTGCGCGTGCTGGCCGAACGCTGGCGTGTCCACTACAACACCGTCAGACCACACTCCTCACTGGGATACCGACTACCGGCGCCTGAGGCATGGCTGACACACGACATGGGGCATGGAGAAGTGGAACCGCTGCGCGCTTCCCACTTCTCCACACCCCCGACGGCGGCTACTTGAACTCAGAAATAGCTGCGGTAAACTAACTCATCTACTGGCACAAAAGATCGGGCACTCCAGGCGTTCAGGCAAAAAGATTGATCAATACGTGAGTAGCCTTCTACCTGGCCTTTTGGCCATGCAGTTTCTGTATGTGGTTAAGCCCCGATTCTCAAGGACTAGAAGTGGCGACTGAATGTTCTTTCCTACTCTGGATAGAACTTTATTCGAACCCCATTGCCTTCGGAAACTGCTGAATTACAACGAAAGTGCCTTGCGCCATGGTGTCCAATCACACGGGTCTGCGCGTTATGGATGTCGTTCGCAATGCGTTCCTTCAATGCAACGGCAAGAGCAAAGGCGCTGCTTCGCATCGGAAGAATGGTGACACTACATCGCCTTCGCCATCATCATGACTACCAAAACTCATCAAACTCGCAACTTCATAACAGCCTCTAGGAGCCCTACAACTCGCTTAAAAGCATCACAACAATTCAATTTGGTAACACATGGGTTTTCAGCGAATTACGTTGATTGCGGCAGCAGCCAGGCCGAACGACGACAAGATTTGTGAGTAATCGATCAACTGGCGCAGAGCTGTTGGTCGGATGAGCTTTTCTGGAATCACGATAGAATCGCCCGGATTGATTCGCGCGTTGTCGAACTTGTTTGAAAAGACTGTATTGGCCTGTTCGCGACTGAAGATGGAGCCGTCCGCGCGGATGATGAAGGCGCTCTTTTTGTCGGCAATACGGTTTGGCCTTCCGGCAAGTGCAAGATAGTTCTCCATCCTGGACTTCGGATTGTAGAGAAAGACATTCTGGCCATACACTGCGCCGATCACACTGATCGTTCCTGGAACCGAAGGCACGCGGAAGACATCTCCATTTTCCAGCGTGAAGTCCGGTATGGCTTCCAGGCCGGCACTTTCCGGTTGGAAGGCAAGAACGACGCGGCCTGTTGCGCGCATCTGGCGCAGTTGATTGATGAGATTCTGCTGTTCTGCAAGAGAGGTCGGATCCAGTACGCCGGTAGAGGAGGAGACGGCTCGCACTGCCAGGGCTCGCTGCATGTCCGTGGAAAGATGGCTGATGTACTCATCCAACCGCTGCTGCTGAAACACCCGCGCAGATTCCCGCAGGAATGAGCTGCCGAAGAGATAAGCCTTTGGAGTAAAACCTCCGGCCCTGCGTACCAGTTGCGCAAGCGTCTCTCCAGGCTGCGTACTGTACACACCCGGTGAGGCGAACTCGCCTTCCAGGCGGATGAACTTCGTTTGCGCATCCAGTGAGACCGGCACGTCTTTCTGCGAAAGGATCGTGACCACGTCGCCGGGCTGCAGTTCCAGATCCTGCGACGCATCATGTTCCTGCACAAGGCGGCCCAGATTGAAGGGAACGAGCGAACTTTTTAGTGTATTCGGATCCAGCCGCTCGATCACCGCGTAGGTCCAGTTGATCTCAGGGGCAGGAATCTGGATGCGATTGACCGGCGTGTTGTCAGCGGCAGTGGCCTGGGGCAAGGACAACCTTCGCGACGCGCTGCCTGAAGTGGTCCCATACACCGCCTGTGAGCCTGCCGTGTTGCCACTCGGCACCGTATCCTGCGGGGTGATGACGCCGGTCACAGCCGGTCCCACCTGCCCGATCAGGCGGGCATCTTCGCTGGATGTGCGGCCTAGTACACCGTCCTGCTGAAGATCGGTTTCGCGCTGGTTTGTGTCCTCGTAGGGGGATTCTGAGCGCGTTCCGTAGCCATTATTTTGCGGCAACTGGCGCTGTATTTGGCCATTACGCAGTATCTGGCCATTACCCAGCGTCCCGTTGGTCTCAGGATAGAGGGTTTGGTCCTGCGCGTTCTGCGCCGGGTAAAGCGGCTCAAAAAGGGGCACTGGTACACCCAGCCGGTTGCGCTCACGCCAGTAGTTATTGGTCAGCAGCGACATGCGGTCCGGGATAATTTCATTCAGCCGCATGCCCTGGTGCCATGCAAACCGCCCCGGATTCGCAAGGTTTCCGCGAATGGTGATCGTTTCTTCGTATCCGGCGGAAATGTGCCCGGCGTAAAGTACGTCGCCGTCGCGCAGGGCCATGGCGCGTCCTGCGGCATCCGCGCCGACGTTCATGGTGTGGCGGACGTGATCTTCACCGATCCTGTCCAGCGTAAGGTTTAAACCTGTACCCACGGCAGAGAAGCCACCGGCGAGGTCCAGTACGTCCTGCAGTGTACTGTCAGCCTTCAACTCGTACAGCGCGGGATGACGCACACTGCCACCCAGCGCGATTTGCGGCCCCACCGCGGGGATGAAGATCGTATCGCCAGCCTCCAGGTGCGTGTCGCGCGTCTTGTCGCCACGCAGCACCAGATCGTACAGATCGAACTCCGGCAAAACGGTACTGCCGCGGCGAATCTGAATGTGCCGCATGGACCCGCGGACACTGGGACCGCCCGAGGCAAACAAGGCGTTGAGCACCGTGCTGAGCGAACTGACCGTGTAAGCTCCCGGCTGCCGAGCTTCGCCTACGACATAAATCTGGATGGAGCGCAGACGTCCAAGGTTTACGGTCAGGTTGTAGTTTCGATACACGCGGTTGACTGACGCGGTAATCTGCTGCTGCAGGTCGTCAAAGCGCAGGCCGGCGACGTGGATTGCACCGACCTTTGGAACATAAATTGAGCCTGAGCGGTCAACTGTCAACTGGCTGTTGAAAGCCTCGGGCCCCCAGATGCGCAGCAGGACTTCATCGCCCGGTCCGACGATGTAATCCGCAGGAACGGCGATCTGGTCTCCTGGCGCAAATGTGGATGGAACATTCTGAAACAGATCGCGCCCGAAAACCGGCAGCGTCTCGCCGGTTGCGCTGCGTGCGAGGCGTTGAAGATCCGTGGGGGGGTCCGGTGGAAACTTCTGCTGCAAGGCATTTCGCTGGCCCGCGCGGGAAGCATTGTCATCCGTTCCCGCCTGGTCGACGTAGAGCGAATTGTTGGATGCCGGGCGCTGCCCCAGACCGCTTGCAGGCAGAGTCTGCTGGCCATTGAGGTTCAGGTCTTGCTGCTGTTGCTGTTGCGCAACATTCGCGCTGGCGCAGGAAGGTGCTGAAGGATTGCTGACACAGTCCTGAGTGCTGCCAAGGAACGAAGGCAACTGGGCAACCGAAGCGCTCGCTGAAGCGCAGATCAAGGCCGCGATGAAGAGCCGGCACACAAGCTGACGGGGCTGATGGCAGGGTGAAAGGAGACTGCCGGCAGCAGCAGAATCAGGTTGCTTGTTTCTTCTCATTTCAGACTCGTTCCACGATACCAGAGCCGAGCAAGATCCCCATAGAAGGGTTCGCGCGTATAACGTAAGTCATTTCCTGCCGTAGAACGTCTTCACGGATATCACTCTTTTTGCTAGGATGCATTGTGATACACACTGACCCTTCTGCTGCAGCCACGGCTGCTAATATTTTCCCGGCGCAGAGTATTGGTGTTGTCATACCTACCTACAACGCCGAACCTCACTGGCCCGAGCTAAGCGCTTCCCTTGCTCTGCAGGGCATCCCGCCTGATCACATTCTTGTAATCGACTCGTCCTCGAGAGACAGGACGCGGTTACTGGCGGAACAGAGTGGCTACCGTGTCCTTTGTATTGCACAAACGGATTTTAATCATGGTGCGACGCGCCAGATGGCCTGCGATTATTTCCCAACCGCGGAGATGCTCGTCTTCCTGACGCAGGACGCCATTCCTCATGGCACCGGATCCATAGAGCGCCTTTGCCAGGCATTGGACGATGCATCTGTAGGAGCCGCTTATGGCCGGCAGGCTCCACGTGTGGAAGCAAGCCCGATTGAGCGGCACGCCAGGCTTTTCAACTACCCTGAGCAAACGCAGGTAAGAACGTTTGAGAGCCGGCACAAGCTGGGTATCAAGGCAGCGTTCTGCTCCAACAGCTTTGCTGTTTATCGTTGTTCGGCCCTAAAGGCAGTTGGCGGCTTTCCCAAGAATGTCATTCTGGCGGAAGATTCCATGGTGGCGGCACGCCTGCTTATGAGCGGCTGGAAGGTCACCTACCAGGCAAATGCCGTCGCGATACATTCCCACCCCATCCGGTTGCGGCAGGAGTTTTCGCGGTACTTCGATACGGGCGCACACCATTCGCGCGAGGCCTGGCTGCAGAAGGTTTTTGGCGAAGCACAGACTGAAGGAAAGCTTTTCCTAAAATCAGAAATGCAATACCTTCGGAAACATGCGCCAGAGCTTATCCCGCTGGCGCTGTTTCGCACGCTGAACAAGCTGGCAGCTTATCGCCTGGGCAAACTGCAGCAGCACCTTCCGCTGGCCTTGAACCGTAGGCTTTCCGGGTATCCACACTTTTGGCAGAGCATCGCCGCGCAGGAGAAAAAGCGCGCTACAACGAAGTCAAAAGAATTACCGGAAGTCCATAATGTGCCCACTCATGTGGGTTGAAGCGATACGGCTCAGCGGGACAATGTTTTATCTTTCGGAGTCCACGTAATCTGGAGTCGGGCGCTGCCATTGCTCTGCGCACCCGCCATGTATGAGGGCACCAGAAAACGCTCGTACTGTCCGAATGCCTGCGCACTCCATTCCGGACCAAGTGCGTAGCTTGCAGTGAAAAAACTATCGGAAATTGTACTGCCTCCGGGTAAGAAGAGTGGGCTGCCCTTTGTCTGGCGATACCCTCCTTCGATCCTTGTGCGGGGAGAGAACCAATAGCCGATGCGACCCTCCAGCGCGCGCGCGTCACGGCCTACCGCGTTTCCCAGCAGAAAGCCTTTGTTCGTATTGCCGTCGCGGTACTGATTGTTGATAAAGAACCGGGTTCCACCTTCGTCCTGGCTCAACTCCTGTGAGCTCGACATCTCCAGACGTAAATCCATGTGGGGCAGATCCGGCAGCCGGGCGAAGTAAATACCCGTGTTCCACGGCACGCGGCGAGGAGCGTCGATCGGGTTCAGTTCGTCGTCACCATAGGCTTCCGCATAGACCGTCACAAAGTTGCTAAGCCCAGGCACGCGCAGGCGGAAATCGAAAGCGCTTTTCCGGTCACCGGGATCGGCCCGATCTCCATAAGCGAAATTTGTACCGGTCGAATTGCTGCTGAAAAGATTGTCCTTCAGCGTCCCCAGGGTCATCGGGTGACCCTGACCCCACAGGATCGACCACCGGGCAAAGCTCACCTCAAGGTAGCGCCGGAAGGTCAAATCGATCTTCTGCACGTTGAAGTAGGGCCGTGCCGGGTAGCGATGGCCCGAGAGCTTGCCGATGGCAAGATCAAAGCGGTAGCTGCCCAGCCCCGGAAAGAATGGAAATGGATGCGGCCGCGTCGCCACCAGGCGCAGGTTGTAGGTGGGTTCTGCGTTCGATGAGAACGAGAATGAACCCATGGTTGTGGGGCCCCAGTAGATCTGCTGTTTCCCAAAGGAAAGCGCATTTCCGGCGAAAGCCACGCCTGCGTAAAGCTCCATGGGCCGCTGCCGTACATGGGCCGACACCGCGGGAGCTACTGCCGAGAAGCCTGGAACCGGTGACCCGAACGGGATGTTGTCTATTTGATTGAAGAAGTCGGAACGCGCCTGGCTTACCGCAGGAAGACCGGGATCGGTCTGCACCTCCTGGCGGTCGTACAGGAAGAATCGACCCGCGGTGACGCGGCCAGAGTACCCGGCAATGTAGCTTCCGCCACGGCCTAGCGGCCGACCGTAATCGTTGCTCCATGTCTGGCCGAAGTGGAAGCCATCGGTAAGCGCCGGCCCCATAATCGAGCCGTATCGCATATATACCGATTCAAGCACCGCAGTGGCCGCGCCATTGGGTTCTTTGAGTTCGTATTCAAGCTGCGGCAGCATCCGCTCTGCTTCCTCGCGAATGCCTTTGTCCAGCGGCACCTCCATGCTGCCAAAGCCGTGAAGGATATCCTCTGCTTCCCTCACCTGCCGGCGGCACTCCTGGCGTGTCCACGGCCGAATGCTCACACTCTGCGACGGGATCACGCCCAGGGAAGACAGCCGCTCCAGGGCTGGGTAAATCCAACTGTCCATGGGAACATTCGTCGACCCAAAGTGGTCGCCATCCATCGCCGGGTGCGCTGAAACAGTTCCGACAGTTGCCTGCGGAGGTGGGGTAACCTGTGTTCCCAGTGCTTGACGATCTGAGAATGAGGCGGCCTGAAATGTGTAGGCGCTTCGCTCCTCGACAACAGGGGATTTGCTCCCGACAGAAACCGAGCGTTCCTGCTGGCTGAAGCCCGGAACGGCATAAAGAAGCAGCAGCGCGCTACCTTGTTGCAGCCAATGGAGACGAGCATTGTTCATGGACACACCTCTGAAATTACCCGAGTTCCAAGGAGAGATGATTACGAAGTTCTTCCCGACAGGCGAACGTAAAAAGCATGGGCTTTTGCACTTCGCCGTGCTTGAAAGGAGGATCACCTTGCGCCGGCAAATACTCTCAAGCTGACGTAAAGAAACGCACTGCATCCCTTGATCAGGCAGCCACGATTGGGAATCCGACCTGCCGTGCAGCTTCCAAAAGCTGTGCATCCCCCGAGATGAACGTGCAGCTCTGAGCATTGCCCGAGCACCACGTCCACGCAGCCGCAAGTTGCAGAGCATCCGCAGCCTTCAATGGATAGCGCATGAGGAATACCTCTGCCTGAGTTCGCAGAGATTCCGTGGGTTGCAGCTCTCGCCAGCCACGCCGGAGTTTCTCTAGTCGCGCTCCTGCAGCCGCGTGCTCCGGTGCAGTCAACTGGCTCATCCGGAGAAGACGCTCGAAAGCGCTGCGCATCTCGACGGACGTAGCCCACCAGACTGCGATCCCATGCTGCTCAAGCATCTGCCGGACTGCGGAACTCGGCTGTTGCTGCACACACAAAGGAACGAGGGCGCTTGTATCCCAGAAGGCTGGCTTCACCGATCTCCCCGGCTGTCGATCGCGACTTCAACGGCAATCTTTCGCGCAACATTGCCAGTGGGAACCAGAAAGAACTGATCCCAGTCCATGGTCTCTTCCGGCATCCTCAACGCTCCGCTCGCCACCAACTGCGCTTCGCGTTCCCATCCTGCACCTTGTCGGAACGGCAGAATACGGGCCACCGGGATACTACGATCTCGCACAATAATCTCTTCCCCGTTCTTCACGTGCTGGAGATAACTGCTCAACTGGTTCTTCAACTCGCCAATGTTTACAGTGCGCATACCGTAAACAATACTCCGAAGTAGCTAACTTAGCTATTTCATGGATTTGAGCAGATCCTCTCCGGCCAGAGCAAGTCTGCTTCGTCTCACTTGGCGATGATCTGCTGCGCTGCCTGCTGCGGTGATGCACTGGGAGGTATTCGCTGGACGTGTACTCTTTGACAGTCTTCCGACAATTGGCATTGTCGGAAACAGCAAGGCGAAGTCGTCGACAACACCGTTTAGGGGATCGATGTTCAGTCAACGAGTGCATCGGCCTGTGCTCGCCAGTCGAGATTGGCATTGGTAAACACAAGCTGACAATACAGACGAGCGAGCTCCGGACGAGGCTGAGGGGTAAACCTGTCCGAAGCCCAGAGAGGTTTGGCGGCTCAGTTTGTTTCTTCGAAGTTTGTTGAGCGAGTGAGAGCTTCCCAGTTCGAGAATTCTGCGCGGAGAGCGTCGAACTCCTTTTGTACATAGTCGAAGGCATCCGACCCAAGCAGGAGATGGAGAGGTGGCTCTGCTGAGGTTAGTAACTGCGCTATCGCCTTCCCCGCCTTGGCAGGGTCACCCGGTTGTTGACCGCTTCTTGATTTCCGAGCCGCTCGAATAGGATCAAAAACAGCATCATAGTCAGCTATTTTGCGCTCTGTACGAACCATCGAGCGACCTGCCCAGTCTGTCCTGAACATGCCAGGTTCGACAGCAGTCACAAAGATCCCGAGAGATCTGACCTCTTTGGCAAGAGAGGATGAAATGCCCTCAAGAGCGAACTTGCTGCCATGGTAGTAAGACAATCCGGGCATGGTCATCAAGCCACCCATTGACGTCACATTGAGGATTCGGCCCTCGCGTCTAGAGCGCATGTGCGGGAGAACAGCCTTTATCATGGCGACGGCTCCGAACACATTTACTTCAAACTGATGGCGCAACTCATCCATCGAGCTTTCTTCCAGCGTTCCTTCGTGTCCGTAGCCCGCATTGTTGACCAGCGCATACACCGGACCGACATTTCGTTCTATTTCTTTAACTAAAGAAGTTAACCGTTCCAGAGTGTCGGTTACGTCAAGGACGCGTGCGAAGGCCGATCCCGGCTGAAGCTGCTCGAACTCTGCCACAGCCTCTTGTTTTCTTACAGTACCCACTACTTTGAATCCCGCCTCAAGCAAAGCGGTGGCAAATGCCTTACCCAATCCGCTGCTGACACCAGTGACAATAACCACCTTGTCCATTTGAACTCCCCTATTGATACCTACGGTATCGTTTCTTGCCAAATATGATACTTTCGGTATCGTTACCGATGCATTCTTTTGTGGAGACAATAACTTGGGTGAGATAGGGCGGCCACGAAGCCAGGCAGCACACGATGCTGTGCTCAAGGCGGCTCTTCGGCTTGTGACAAAGCGCGGTTTCCGAGCTGTCAGTGTCAATGAGATCGCTGCAGAAGCTCGAGTTGGAAAGATGACTCTCTACCGGCATTGGCCGAACAAAGCGGCTTTGGTCATGGATGCGCTCCTCCTCCTCATTGGGAGCGAGACTGCTTTTCCGGAAGCCGGTAGCGCGATCGAGAGTCTTCGAAGACAGCTTGAATTGCAGGCAGCTTTCTTTCGAAGTTCCCAAGGAAATCTCATTCGCTCACTTGTTGCTGAGGCACAGTCCGATCCCGAGCTTGCGATCGCTTTTCGAGAACGCTGGCTCGATCCGCGCCGGGAAGGTGTTCGCAACACCATGCGAGCGGCCGTACGGGAAGGTTCCCTCCGAAGCGACATGGATATCGACACTGCGATTGATCTTTTGTATGGATCGCTCTACTATCGCCTGCTTCTTGGCTCAGGCCCACTCGACCAGCGATTTGTTGACGCCACGTACCGACAATTCTTAGAAGGACACAAATCTTTGGTGCAAGCCCCCAAAGGGGTGCGTGCTAAACGTTGATTTTTCCTGATACGCGCTCTCATAGTGAGCGGATGCAAATCGCCAATGCACTCACCTATGACTGGACTCGTTCCATGTGCCCGGAAAGTCAGGTTAGCGGCAAGCTCGATTACAGCTCCTCCCACCGCATCTAACATACATGCCAACGTTCCTGTCGGGCACTGTTCCTATTCGTCTGCAATCCCACAAGCCGGATACGCCCGGCCAACATCCTGCGCTGATCCTCTTTCACGGGTCCGGGGGCAACGTGGATCGCTGGCTGCAGCACATCGCTCCAGCCGTTAACGCCATGGGCGTGGCGCTCTTTGCGGTGCACTACTTCGATCGCACCAAGACGACTCGTGCGGATCCGGCCATGATCCAGGATGGCATCCACTTTCCTCTCTGGCTCGACACCGCGAAGGACGCGCTATCGCATATAGCCGCGATGCCGGATGTCGATGCCCGGCGCATCGGCCTGATCGGTATCTCGCTGGGAGCCTTTCTGGCTCTGGCTCTGGCCACGGAGGCCAAGCCAATCCGCGTCGTCATTGATGTTTCTGGAGGATTGGCCGAACCTTGGTCGGCGCGCGCGACCTCAGCCTTTCCGCATACGCTCATCCTTCATGGAGAAGCCGACATGGTCGTCCCGGTGTCCTACGCCCGCGACCTGGGCCATCTGCTCACCCGACTCGATGTGCGGCACCAAACGCTTCTACTTCCCAATGAAAACCATTGGTTTTCTCCGCCTGCGCTGCTACGGATGCTTGCAACGATCCTAGCTTTCCTGAAGGCTAACCTCTAGGCCACGTTCGAAAGCCTTAGTGCCCGCTCTGCACGTCGAACCGGTTCAAAACACACACTCGCAGAGCGCCGATCAGGCCCTACCACTCCAGCTCGAAGACAATGCTGTCGTTTAAAGCTGAGACGAGCCATTGACGACGTCCAAGGCAGCGGCCGGTAGTCTCGACTGACCGGTGGCCGAGCAAAATTGAATCCGCTCCAGTTCTCCTCCGGCCGTATGGCGCAACCGGGCGCACGTGTGGCGAAGGTCATGTGGAGCCAGCCTGTTAGTGCCGGCAATTCGTGTTCTTTGCTTGACGATCCACCAGACGAGCTTCTCGCAGATCCAAGAGCGGTCCTCTACCTACAAACTTGTTTGCTCCCACTCGTGCGTTACCCTTTCATTCGTTCTGACAGCAAATGATCTGCAACCCGCAGAGCGTTCGCAATGATCGTCAGTGACGGATTAACCGCGCTGGCGGAGACAAAACACGCGGCATCGACCACGTACAGGTTGTCCAAATCGTGCGCTTTGCAGTGGGCATCCAAGACGCTGGTGGAAGGGTCGGTGCCCATTCGGCAAGTGCCATTCTGGTGACCCACACCTTCCAATGGAATGCGCTTTTTGAAGTATGCATGCAGCGGAACATGAGTGGTGGCGTGGCCCGACCGTTTAAGCACATCCACCCATCGGTCCTTTAGTCGATCAAACGACTCAACATTGTTCGGGGTATACGAAAGCTGGATCCGGTGTGGTGCGTGGACGCTTACCGGCTCCGACTCATTGGTGCGGCCCGTGTCGCCAGACGGGTGGGCACCCACTACGCCAGGCTGCCGACTAACCACGGAGGAAGGTGTCGCGTTATGCAACGTGACCCGATTTTTTGCAGACGGCAGATCCTCCGTGGTCAACCACCACGGAACAGCATGGTGCTTCATACCTTCAAGTACAAACCCAGGCGTAAGCGGCGGCGCATCGCCCTTCATCATCTCGTGGTGAAAGCTACCGACCGGCTGAACCTGTCCTAGCGGAAAAGGGTATCCGGGCTCTGTGTCCTTCAGGTAAAAGTCGTTGGTGCCCCAGGTCTTGGTATATGCGTCTTCGTTGCGCTCCGTCGAGAGCGCCAGCAACGCATCTGCCTGGTGGTACATGAAGTTGCGACCCACCTGGTCGGACCTGTTTGCCAGTCCAGTGGGGTGCTTGTCATTAGCCGATGCAAGAAGAAGGACGGCAGAGTTGACCGCTCCAGCGCACACGGCAAACACGTCGGCCTCGTATTTTGCGGGCATATCTGAGGCTGCAGGTGCCTCGGTGATCGCCGGATTCGATGCACTCCCATACGGCTTGCCCGCCCCTGAATGAATGACCTCGACGGCAACAACCGCCGTTCCGCTTGCATTCGTGACCAGCCGGGTCACGCGTGAATTAGTCATCAGTGTGACGTTCGGCAGGTGCATGATCTCCCGGATGCAGTTAATATCCGAGTCGGACTTTGCATGCACGAGGCAGGGATAGCCATCGCAGGTGTCACAGCGAATGCATTTGGAGGCAAGCGGATCGGCTTCATTGCGCTTCAGGCCAAGCGGAATGGGAAACGTGTTCACACCCAGTCTCCTCACGTCATCCTCGATCGTCTGCATGCGCGGTTCATTCGCAAGTGCTGGGTAGGGATACTTCTTCGAGTGAAATGGCTCCGTCTGATCGTAGGAGGAGCCGAAGCCGCCCGCAATGACGGGTGCCGTGCCAAGATCGCCGTGCACATGAAAAAGTTCTTCCGCCTGCGTATAGTACGGCTCCATCTCGGCATACGTAATGGGCCAGGCGGGTGAAACTCCCCCCTTGTGCTGAATTACCCCGAAATCTTCCGCGCGCATGCGAAACATAGCCGCGCCATACACCTTTGTTTGACCGCCCACGAAGTATGCCTGCTGCGGGTGCAGGTCTTTGCCATTCTTGTCCTGCCATGTCTCTTTGGTGTGGTACCTATTTTCGAGAAAGACGGCCTGAGTATCCCAATTAAGCTTTTCCTGCGGCATAAAAGGACCGCGTTCGAGGATGAGAATATTCCTGCCCGCCTTCGCAAGCTGCAGCGCCAGCGTTCCACCACCGGCACCAGTACCAATCACAATCACGTCATAGGTCTTGGACATGACGTTACGATGCCGCCAAGCGTGGGGTAGATGGCGTGAATGCCGAAGGGACATGACGATGTCTGGATTCAGAGGACGACTCTTATGTGCGTTAGACACCTAGGTCATGCTTGAATCAGCATCTCATCTGGCTGGAGAACGACAATGGCAGACGAAATCTCAAGTGTGAAAACGGTGATTCAGGTTCTGAACGATGGAGCAAAGGGCTTTGCTGACATCGGCGAACAGATAGAAGACGTGACGGTGAAGCAGTTCTTTCTGTCCGAGTCGCAGACTCGTGCAGCGTTTGCAAGTGAACTGGAGGCGGCAGCCAGCGTGAGCTCCGATGTTGGAGGCACTGCAGCAGGAGCCGTGCACCGCACCTGGGCCGATCTGAAGGCTAAACTCGGTGGGGAAGACCATTCTCTTCTCGAGACCGCAGAACAGGGCGAAGACGCAGCCAAGAAAGCGTACAAGGAAGCCCTGGAAGACAGCGATGTTACCGGGGGCGTTCGCACTGTTCTGCAGAACCAGCAAACACATATCCAAGCTTCCCATGACAAGGTGAAAGCTTTTCGGGATGCTCGTTCCTAGGAACTAGGACCTGCTAAGGGCCACCTCAGGGTGGCCCTTACGATTCTCTCCCCTGACTTTTGGAGAGAACGTCGGCCTGAGTCCCGATAACTGCGTGTTCTGCTGCGATCTGTTCCGGTTTCGACGCCTGTTGATTTCTCTCTCAAGAAAGTAGTTCAGGGCGGTTCGGAGCGTGGCAATTGCGCCCAGCTTAGCGATGTCGCTCCAGGTTGGCGTGACCGCCGTTTTGAGGATGTCGGCTGCCAGCTCAAACTCGAGAGCTACGGCAAGCCAGCGGCCGAGAGTCATACGCACTTCAGTCTTCTGTTCCGGTGTTGCGTCCCTTTTGAAAAAAAGAACGAGCGCCTTGATCGTAGCTTCGATTGCGGCAAGCGCTATGATGAGTGCCGCCGCAAATTCGACACCACGTGCAAGGTATTCGATGAGCAGCTTCGATGTATCCAGAAGTGTGTGCATTGCCTAGCCTTATACAAACCGGTCTCTCATCGTAGCCTGGACGTAGCACGCGACCTGAGGCGAACGCCGAAAGTCCAGGGCAAATCGTCGATGCTTTCTGTTCTCACGAAGGGGATTGACAATCGGCCTGGGCCTCTGGATCCATGCTGCATCGTGCACAAGCATCGTGGCTTGATCCGGGGCACTGATTCAGGCACACAGAGAAACGGCAGTGGTGCGTAACTACCGAGCGAATTTGCTTTTAACCGCAGGAGATCAGCAAAACGCTTAGCTCGGTATGTAAACAGTTATTCAGCGTCTTTCCTCTGAAGGGTCGTCAGTTCGGCTGCAAGCGCATCCACTTCGGCCACGTCATTCGAAGACGTGAGTATCGGCCGGACACTCATCAAGACCCTGCGTAGCCTGTCCATGACAAAGTAATCAGACGATGCATAGATTGCGATATGGCCGACTGTGGCGCGGAGAAGTTCCGCCGCGCTCGCCGACTGCACAATGAGTCGCAGTGCGCCCTTGTCGTCCTGTCTCCTGTCGGTGATCTCCGGGCGTTGAGCAAAAAGCAGCATCGCGGCTGCCAACTCATCGATACCGTTGATTGCAGTAAACGGATCATTGATGCCCGGCGAGAGAGCACGCACGATCACATCGGTGAGCTGCTGGAACTGATAGCGAATATCCTGTGCAGGTGTGCGTTCCCGATCCACGTAAAAGTAGCCGATCAGCTTCTTTTTCTCCTCGGATGGTAAAGATGCTGTACCCCACACTTCTGCAATCGGCGATCCGGTCAGGACATGGTCTCCTGGTTTCAGCAGCACTTTAATAATGGAGTCGTTCCGTTCGGCCTCTTCCATCAGAGTGTCAAGATCGACCGTCTGCAAGTACCCGCTCATCTCGGCAAAAAGTGTCAGGGTACCGCGCCTCTTCGTCGCTTCAGCTGCAGCAGCGTCGTCAAGCGCTTCCCCAGTTTCCGAGGGATACAGCTTTGGGATGGCTGCTTCGACGTCCTCCGCGATCACGCGAATGATGCGAGACGCCTGGATCGATGCCGAGACATGGTGAATGAAGTAAATCAGCAGGACGAGGCTGGCCAGCGAAAGAGCGATTGCGACCGTCACAGAAATCGCAGGGACAAAGCCACCGGAGAAATCCGAGCCACGTATCGTGCGTACGACGAGGACGCTGTAGATGAACGTTGCAACAAAGGTGCCGAGCAGCACCTGCGTGATACGGTCGCGCATGAAGTTTCGCAATACGCGCGAGCCGTACTGTTGCGACGCAATCGAGAGTGCAACGGAAGCAAGCGAGAAGGTAACGCTGGCGGCCGTGATCATAGAACCTGCAATCGTACTCAGCAGGGAACGGGCACCCTCCGGCCCCCCCGAGTAGGCCCAATCCATAATCGACTTGGTTCCTGGATCAAGCTGCCGGTCTAGGTGCAACAACAGCAGGGCGAGTGCTGCCGAAGCGGCAAGCATGACCATGGGTACGAACCAGAAACCGGTTCGAATTGTTTCCAGCCACCGGCTTAGAACTGCGCGCATAGGCCCTCTAATCTCATTGTTACTCTGCGCCTATCGTGAGTTGCGGTAGCGATACGGATCGTAATGGAACTCGCCTCTGACGTCTCCATTGATTGATGTTCTCTACAGCCACTGGGGTGCGCGGCACCGCGGTGGCTGTTTGGGCTAGCGAAGCGACGCCTGCTGCCGCAGAGAGCGATGCACCGAGGAGCCTTCGCCTCACGGCTGCATCTCGACACGGATCGGCGGCAGGCCGACGATTTCATAGGTTCCGGATGCAATGCCGATCTTTGCCTTGTCCAGGTTGTCAATGATTTCGCGGCTCATCCGATCCTTGAGTCCACGAATGTCGTGGTCCTTGCAAAGGAATCGGACGGTCAGTTCTACCCAGTTGTCGGTCAGGCGCATGTACACCTGCGGTCGCATCTGTAGCTTCTTAATGGAAAAGCGCTGCTCCAGAATAGCTAGCGCTTCTTCAGCGATCTCTGCGAGTTGGACTGTCTCCTTCTCGGCCGCCGCAAGCAGGATGCGCTCGGCTTCGTACCGATCATCCTTATAGGAGATCGGAAGATGAATCTCTTCCCAGATGTAGGGGAAGTCCCGTGTGTAGTTATAGACGGGCTCGTCGAAGATCTTCGCGTTTGTCACGGTGACGATACGGCCCGAATACTGCCGTGACTGTACCCACATGCCAGGATCAGAGCCTTGCACGCTGGGGGGCTCACCCATTTCCATGATCACTGTCTGGATGAAGTTGAGCGCGATCACATCGCCTCGAACGCCGCCCATGGTGATCCGGTCACCTACGTTAAATGTCTTGCCACGCAAGATGACGAAATAGCCGGCGAAGCTGGTGACGACTTTTTGCAGGGCGAAGGCCAAGCCAGCTCCAAGCAGCCCAATACCAGTCGCGAGCCTTGTTGGATCATCAAACCATATCGACACAACCCCAATCAGGCCAAGCAAGAAGGTGATCAGGCTGACGCCTTGGCGGGTCCAAAAGCTTACGGTTCGGCTACTCTTGGAACTGGTTCCTTTTGCTAACAACCGAAGCAGTCTGCTGATGCCATAGAGGATGCCAAAGAATAGCAGCGTAAAAATAAGCTTGCGGCCGTTCTGTGCATCTACGCCAAGCAGACGGATGCCGAACAGCTCCACGTTATGAGTAGGGCCTACCAGCTGAAAGTATGGTGCGCTCATGGTTCTCTTTCGTGCTACTTACGGTTTGTGGTTCGCTGCATCCGACACGCTCTGCAGTTTGGAAAAGATCTCATGTAGTAAGGTCTTGGTCCCAGGGTTTGCTTGCGCCAGACCGGCGATAGTACGATCCCGAACTGCGAGCACTTCCGCAAGCTGCTGCTTCGTCTGACCGTCAGTGCCGTTCTCGACGTAACGTCGCATCTCAGAGAACAACACGGAAGCGCTGCTACCCGCCACCGAATAGTTGTTTGCATCGGCTTGTGCGGAAATCACTCCGGCCTGCACGGCAAATTGCTGAGCGTGAGCCGGTTCTGCTCGATGTTGAGTTTGCCCTGCAGATCGTCTTTCTGCTGAGCGGCAGAAACGTTCTGGGCTTCCAAGTTATTGTTGCTGAAATGAGTTTTCCATCATGCCTTCCTGAGAGCTGCCATCTAGTGTGCTGATCGAGCAAAATAAAAGGGCCTGACGCAACTGAGCGTCAGGCCACAGTTGAGAGAGCTACCGGGTGGAATGGAAGTAGCGGGCTATTGTGCTTACAAAGCGCCGCGCGGCGCTGGGCACAGCAACGTTGCCATGCAGAATGTCTGCATAGGGCTTCGCCTGGCCACCATAGAACAGGTTGGTGTCATCCGTGTTCTGTGACACGACCGCTCCATTCAGGTCGACACCCGCAAAGACACCCTTTGCGCGGGAATAGGTGAGTAGCTCTGCATTCAATAGGATGTCCGTCGATGCGGCTGCATGCCGACCGACTGGGCCTGCGGCGGCTGAAGCGTCAGCACCGATCTTGAACTTCGAATGAAGCAGACTCTGGAAACCCTTGTCGTTGACCGACACCAAAATGAGATCAGTAGCTTGTCCGCCGATTTGGAAACCGAAACTGGCACCTGCAAGCCGGATAAACACTGGAGCGCTCCACCCTTTGGGAGTGCGGCAGGTAACCGCCCCCTGACCGTAAGAGGCTCCAACAATAAAGGCACCCTTCTTCACGCTCGGGATCACCGCAATGCAGTTTGCTTTGCTTACGATGAAGTCGGGGATGCCACCATCGGGAGTGCCTTCGATCTCTCGAACGACCTGCGACGCCGAGCTCAAACGCTCAGTAAGATCGCTCATCTTCTGTGCTTGAAGACCTGAGATGGGGAGAGTGGAAAGCGCCATAAGCGCCATAAATTGAACAGCAGTTTTCATCGAGTCTCCTCGACTGGACACAATGGTCTATCGCCTGGGGAGCTCAATAGTTTGCCAATATTCGTTACGATGCCAAAAACATTCAGAATGTCGTAAATCTGTTTCGCAGTTGCTCCTAAATGGCAGACTCACTTTTCTGCTCTGTGCTAAGCGGAACCTCATGCCTCTACCCGCGCAAGCAATCTCGAAGGCCATCAACCGACCTCCCGACAGCCGCAAGCGAAGTCGAAGAACCCGATGGATCGCGATCGGGGGTACCATCACCGTCGTCCTCGCTTGTGGTGTAGTGGGGTTTCTAGTCTGGTTGACGCACGTTGCGCTCATGCCGGCTCGGCGCAGTGCAGTAATCGCGATTATTCACAATTGCCAGAGCGTTTGCGGCCGGCGAAACGTCTCGATCTCGACAAAGTCACAACTCCGATGCTGACGACCTACGCAGGGCTCTTACTCAAGTAACTCCTGGACTACTTTCACGGAGATGTCGTACGGGCACAGGGAGCCTACAATTGTGGCGCTGGACGCCCCAACCTGAAGTACTCGGCAGGAGTTTCGCTGGTTTCGAGCTACGCCCATTGAGTTCTGAGCATGGCTGCTGGACGCAAAGGCTCTGCCGTGGCGGATAGAAGGCTCATCGTCTCCAACAAAGCTGAGCGGGACACTTCGTCGACTTCGGACTAGCACGCTGAAGCCTTGCTCCAGACGTTCACGATTGAACAAACATCTCCGCCCACTCCCCTCCTCTTGCTAACTAATTCGTTAGTTGATCGTCTCTACAGCAGACGAGATGCCGCCGCGCCGATCCAACACGTTAACGGAAGCCGAGCTAAGGCTGATGCGTCTGCTATGGCAGTGCGGTGAGTGCTCGGTGCAGGATCTTGTCTCGGCGATGCCCGAGGAATCCCGGCTGGCCTACACCTCGGTCCTGACGACGATCCGCATACTGGAGACAAAAGGGTATGTCGAGCACCGCCAAGCAGGCCGCGCATTTTTGTACACCGCCCTGATAGCGGAAGAAGATGCACAGCAGAGTGAAGTGCGTCACGTGATGAATCGCTTCTTCGACAACAGCCGGCATCGCCTTATGCTGGCGCTGCTGGGCGATGGTGACGTAAGCGCCGGAGAGTTGGCAGAGCTGAAGCGTGCCATTGCAGGTGCGGAAGCTGCTGCCCGGCGCAAGAGCGGAGGGCTCGGTCGATGATGCCTTTTCTTGCTGAAGCGTCTGCTTTACTCACTCAGGTCTTTGTCGCTGGTCTCTGGCAGGGTCTCGCGCTGGCGGTCATGGGAGTCGCACTCTGCTCTCTTCTGTCACGTGCATCGGCCCGGCTGCGCCACAGCCTGCTCGTCGTCCTGTTTACGGTCGCTCTTGTGTTGCCCTGGCTCCACCTGCGCCGGACCGCACCTGCTGCGCAAAGCTATGGATTGTTCGTCGCCCAGTGGGTGGCAGCAGGCATCGCGCTGCTCTGGTTCGCGGCGTGTACCGTGCGCGCGGTCCAGCTGTATCTCGCATGGCGAAAGCTTTGCGCGGTGCGCCGCAACGCCACACCGATTCGAGTGCAGGGATTTAGTGTGCTTCGCGGAGGCCGCCGCCGGGCGGTGTTGTGCAGCTCTCCGGATGTAGACTCGCCCTCCATCCTCGGTCTGGGATCGCCCAAATTGCTGCTGCCGGACTGGATGGTTCCCGACCTTTCCGAAACGGAGCTCCACCAGATCGCTCTTCACGAATGCGAACACCTGCGCCGCGGCGACGATTGGCTGAACCTGCTGCTGCAGGTGGCAATCACGCTGTCACCGCTGAACCCGGCACTGCTCTGGCTGAACCGCAGCATCTGCGTTCAGCGCGAACTCGCGGCCGATGCTGCGGTTGTAGCGGAGACTGCTCAGCCGCTGTCCTATGCTGCTTGCCTAACCCGCTTGGCAGAAGATCGGCGGCGGCGCGGACGCGTGCGACTGGCACTTGCCGCCTGGGAGCGTCGGTCAGAGCTTGCGCAGCGTGTCCACGTCCTGCTGGATGGTTCTTCGCGTTGGACATGGAACCAGTCCGCATCAGCTTCGGGCGGCGCCGTTATGGCATTGCTGTTGGCGGCATCCGGCATGTTGTACGCTCCGCAATTCATACACACGGGGAATAGGGTCGCAGCTGCCATGACTGATCAGCCGTCGGTCGTCGATGTGCCCGTAGCCCAGATGTCCGCCGTCTCGCCACACGCTAAGACAAACTCGTCGCAACTTGTTCCGGTGTCCTTTCATGCATCATCTCGATCACTCGTCGCGCAACCTACCAAGCGGAGGAAGAGTGTTGTAAACGCCACGGATCGTTCCAGGATGCCATTCTTGCGCGGAAGCAGGCCTCAATTGGTGCGTACAGCGGCGGTGCTTGTCCAGTCACGGCGTGCCGGGCTAAGCCGCCCCACTAGCACCTATGGATTTCACAACCAGTTGACCTCTGCAGAATTTAGAACCACCTACGTGGCCGTGCCGACGCGAAGCGGCTGGCTGTTCATCGAGCTATAACCAACAAACCATCCGACCCAAGGGAGGAACCACCATGCCTTTAACAACTAGTTCATTAGTTGGTCTGTTCAAAACCCGCCGTTCTGTCGCTCCAGCCAGTCTCGCTGCTGTGGCTGTGCTCGCCTCGGCCATGCTCATCCATGGCTCAGGGGTTCACGCCGGCGCCTCGACCGCATCCGCGCTCGACGACCAGAGCGTGAGTTCCTTGAGCGCTTTGGACCATGACATGGAGACACTCGCTGCACGTGTAACGCCTGCTGTCGTGAACGTGGCTGTGACAAGCGTCGGCCACGACCAGGATGAAGACAGCCAAACGGACCAGCAAATTGATCCACAAAATCTTCCGCCACAGCTCCGCGAGTTCTTTGGAGGCAACGGAGGGCAAATTGGCCGGGCGCAGCAACAGCTTCGCCACGGCGTCGGATCGGGGGTCATCATCTCGTCGGACGGCTACATCGTGACCAACAACCATGTCGTGGAAGGTGCCACGCAGATCAAGGTAACGCTGCACGACCGCCGCGTGTTGACTGGAAAGGTCGTCGGCACAGACAAGCTGACTGATATCGCGGTAGTAAAGATAGATGCCCACGACCTGCCTGCCATCTCCTGGGGCGACAGTAGCAAGCTGCAGCCGGGCCAGACTGTGCTTGCATTCGGCAGCCCCTTCGGCGTGTTGCAATTCAGCGTGACACGAGGCATTGTCAGCGCGGTGAACCGTTCAGCGCCGTTTTCGACAGATGCGCGTACCCCAGGCGGCCTCATTCAGACGGATGCGGCTGTGAACCCCGGCAACAGCGGAGGTCCTCTGGTGAACGTTCACGGTGAACTAATCGGCATTAATCAAATGATCGCAACAAATAGCGGCAGCTTCGCTGGCGCAAGCTTCGCGATTCCATCCTCGACGGCAAAGGCCATTGCGACCGAAATTATCCAAACTGGCGCTGCTCACCACGGCTATCTCGGCATCAGCATGAATGACGTGACGCCCGAGAACGCGAAGTTCTTCAACTTGCAAGACGCTCTGGGTGCGATCGTGGCACAAGTATCGTCAGGTTCTCCGGCAGATGCCGCAGGCCTGAAAAACGGCGACGTCATCACAGGTCTGAACGGACACACGGTAGAAAACGGTGGAGCGTTGCAGGTCGACGTTGCACAGATGACCCCGGGCACCCACGTGAACCTCAGCATTCTGCGGAACGGTTCACCGCAGGCGGTGAATGTCACTCTTGGTGAGTACAAGAAAGAGGTGCAGGTCGCAGGCAATCGAGGAGACGGCGTTAGCCAATCCAATGGGGGGAAACTCGGTTTAGCAATGAGTGATTTGACTCCCGATGTTCGGCAGCAGTTGAATGTGCCCGATAACGTGAAGGGCGCTGCTATCGCGCAAGTGCGGCCTGGCAGCCCTGCAGAGAATGCCGGTCTGCAGCCAGGGGACGTCGTCCTGGAGGTGGACCGCAAGGCCACACCATCTGCGAGCGATGTCGTTAGCAGCATCAAGGGAGTACCAAACGGCAAGGAAATCCTGTTGCTGGTTTGGTCCAACGGTGGCGCCAGCTATCGCGTGGTAAACCCCAGTCAGGGTTGATCCGCGGCCCCTTAGCGACTGCGCACACCCGGAGTCTTGATTGCACCATCAGGGCACCGGGTTGCACCACACTGGTCTCCACCCTGAAGGCCGGTACACATTACGTGTGTACCTGTTCATTCTCCTCATGCCCTCTGCTCCTCTGGAGCGGCAACGCGACGGAGGAGCAAAGCTTTGACATCTCGCAACCACTTGATTTGCGCCGTGACGGCGTTCCTTCAGCGATGATGAATCAAATGCGGCGCAACAAAGAGGACACTACAGAAACAGAGCAGACTCGCCCTGCTTGCGCCTGCGCATAGGAACCACCCCTTTTGATTCGTGCGTTACTGGTTGAAGGTTACTCATGAACCTAAGGAGGCTTCGTGCAAGCACCATCGCTCATCGCCATGCTGTTGACGCTTACGGGAGCCTTCGCCTACCTCAATGACAGATTTCTCAAGTTTCCTCTTTCAGTCGGACTCATGGGGCTCTCGCTCACACTGTCTCTGCTCCTGATTGTGGGCGAGTTTCTGGGCTTGCCGATTCGAGGTTGGGCGAGTGCCACAGTAGCTCAGATCAACTTCAGCGAAACGCTGCTTGATGGCATGTTGAGCTTCATGCTGTTTGCTGGGGCGCTTCATGTCGATCTAGATGAACTCCGCGAGCAAAAAGCTACTGTCGCAGTTCTAGCAACGGTTGGAGTCGTCGTTTCTACAGTGCTGGTCGGTCTAGGCACCTGGGCTGCTTTTCGGCTTCTCAACTTACCGCTGCCACTTCTTGGCTGTCTCACCTTTGGTGCCCTCATCTCGCCCACAGATCCGATTGCGGTCATGGGACTGCTCAAAGAGATCAACGCTCCTAAGTCCCTCTCCACAAAGATCGCAGGCGAATCTCTCTTCAACGATGGCGTCGGTATCGTAGTGTTTCTGCTCCTGCTTCGGATCTGGGCTTCCGGCAGCGGCAGCTTTCGTTGGGAACACACTCTGGAACTGCTCCTCAGAGAGGTTGGTGGCGGTGTTGTTATCGGTCTTCTGCTCGGCTATCTCTGCTACACGCTTCTCCGCAGCATCGACAACTACCAGGTGGAGGTGATGCTCACGGTCGCTTTCGTGAGCGGCGGGTACCAACTCGCATCATCGCTTCACTCCAGTGGCCCTCTAGCCATCGTGACAGCAGGCATTTACATAGGGAACTATGGAAGGAAACGTGCGATGACAAACACCACACGCATGCACCTCGATGCCTTTTGGGAAATGATCGATGAAATTCTAAATGGAATCCTGTTTGTGCTCATCGGATTGGAAGTTCTCGTTCTTACGTTCCAACGCGGCTACTTGTCGGCAGCTTTGGCATCCATTCCGCTCGTACTTGCCGCCCGGTTCCTGAGCCTTGCATTCCCGCTGTTCGCCATGAAAGTTTTTCGTGGAGTGGAAACACCCATCACAATCCTTACCTGGGGAGGTCTTCGCGGTGGCCTCTCCATCGCGATGGCGTTGTCACTGCCTCCGTCCAATGCGAGAGAGATCATAGTGATTTGCACCTACGCCATCGTCACGTTTGCCATCCTGGTGCAGGCTACAACCATGCCATGGCTGCTGCGGCGAGTCGTGCAGCCTGAACAGGCGTGAAGGTTCCCAGGGCGAGATTAGCGCCTTTTCCGTCCGCAGGAGAGACGGGTACCCGACGACACTTTGCTTCGCGCTTACAGACCAGCTGTATAGAACAGCGCTTTGAAGAGATCACGCAGCTTAAGTACGGAAAGGATGTTGCGCTGAACAGTAGCACTGGCCGCAGAATCCTTCGCAGGCGTATGATTGCGTTCTCGGTCCCTTGGACTGAGGCTAAGAGGCGATCCCATGTCGCGGTCTGGAGCGGGACGATCAACTCGGCATTCAACGATTTGGTTGCTGCTTGTTCTTTGTGTTGCGCTGCTCGCGTGGCGCATTGACTACCGGGTAGAGCAGTGTCATGTGTCGCGCCCGTCCTCGCACGCTGTTGTGGCTTATTTCGACACGAACGAACGGAATGTTGCGTCCGTAGATGAGACCTATCTAGACCTGCATACGCGCATTGTCGCGCAGAGTTCTCCTCTCTGTGTTGATCTCGACAGCTTGGCCGCATCCTTTGTTCAGTTAACAGAACGAACGAGCCGATCTCCAGAGAGCCCGCCGATCTTGCCCAGCAGGTTCCTCCATTCTGTTGCGGATCGCCCGAACCCACCTCCCAGCTTTATCGCGTAGCTGACACGCGGAATCAGTCTGGTTCCGTCCGCGTTCCTCCGTTGAGGGACGATGAGCAGTTCTCGCAGTTAACGACGCTGAGAGGGTCGAAAATGAACGTCATAATAATCTTCGCTGTAATGCCTCTGCTTTGCGGAGCAATCGCTGCTTTCCTCGTTCTCAAGGATAGCGTCCAGAAAAGGCACACCATAGTGACGCTGCGGAGCGCGGGACACGCGAACGGCCATCTAACTCGCAGTCTGACCTTTCTGCCTCTGGCCGCGGCAGTCTACTTAGTCACCGCATGGCAGCCCGCGAGCGCTCAGGAGATCATTCACGCTCGTGCCGGACAGATTGTCGCAATGAATCCTTCGGCTAAGGCTTTCACACTGAAGATCACGGACGGTTCCACCCTGGTCTTTAAGGACGTGCAAAGTCCGGAACCGGCAATGTCGTTCGATAAAGAAGTACGCAGCAAAACAGTGGCCGCGAGTACGGGCGGAAACATAGGCGACTACGTCGTCGTCTTCTATTTCGGGGTTGAGGCCCCAACAGCGGTAGCCATCAAAGAATTGGGGAACACTGACCCACAGCGAACGACCGGTGTGGTCGTCGGCTATGACCGCCACAAGCGTCTACTGCTGCTAAAAGCCGGTTCTGAAGAGCCGCAAAGAATGACCATTTCCGACAATACGATCGTGGATACCCCGGAAGGCGTAATCAAGGCGGACAACTTTCGCCCAAACAAAGGTGAGCAGTTGCGTTGCCTCACCACGCCCCAATCACAGGCAGCGGTGCTCGTAGTCCCCGATTAGCTGTCGCTCCTTAGATAGCCGCACGCGTCTACCTCGCGAGCTTGGCTGTGGCCAGCCTGAGTAGGTACGCGTGCGGTAATCCGCGCCTAAAGCAATTAACCTGAATTGCAGACGGCAGTTACCCACCCAAACACAGACCAAACACTATAAGAATGACCTTCAGCAATTTAGACAGCGCTCTGGCCGTTCTATCTGCCACAGCTTTCGAATCCCTCTCACGAGCGCCACCGTCGCGGTGTGCTTACA
>JBPBPZ010000355.1:0-59393 GCA_050954525.1 Janthinobacterium lividum | reverse complement strand
AAAGATTGCGCAGGACAGCCGCTTCATCACCTTTGCCGATGCCGCGGCTTCGCTGGAGAAGGCGCTACGCACAGTCCCCGGGCAGATCCAGTTACCACAGGCCGAGGTGCTTGCCGCGCCCCGTGTCGCGGCCCTGCGGTCATTTCTGGACGCGCTGCAGGCAGAGTCCAGCGGCGAACTCGCCTGATCCAAGCGTCAGTGCCTTAGCCGCACGCACCTTGCGAGCTACCGATCCATGATGGCGCCGTCCTGTACCCAGCGGGTAAGCGCAGCGATTTCATCGTCCGACAGCTTGCCTTTCTGCGGCATGGGCATGGGGTGGTCGGTAGGACCCTCGTGCCGTATAAGGCGCACCAGCAGGCTACTTTCTGGGTGACCCGGAACGACCGCAACTCCATGGTTGCCACCCTTCAGCAATAGCTGGCGGTTGCTTAGGTTGAAGCCGCCTTTGTGGTTTAGACCGGCGTGGCAGCGGTTGCAGCTGGACTGCAAAATCGGCTTGACCGAGCCCGTGAAGTAGCTCAGAGCTGCAGCTTCAGCCGGCGTGGACGGATGAAAGGTGGGCGGCTCGGCCGCAGGGCCACAGCCTGCCAGCAGTAGCAGGGCTGCCAGTGGCATTGCCCGCAGCAGATTTGCACACCTGTGTTCCATGTCTCGCAGCGGTTCAGCTCCCACTCTCAGGGTACGCGGAGAGTGTGCAGAGTCCCCTGGGTCATTCTTTCCATGCAAAGTGGGACCGTACGGATGTGCACACGGTGGAAGTAACCGGATGGACACGCATCAGATTGGTCACTTCCCTTTCGCCCGGGCGCAGCCTAGCCTGAAGAAGCTCTGATGTTTGATTTTCCGCGGCCAGCCACAACCATGTCCGCATTCGAAAACAAGTTCGGCTTCTCACGCACCTGCGTTCACGCTGGCGCGATGACGCTTGCACTTGCAGCCACCATGCTGCCGTGCGCGCGTGCTGTTGTGCGCCATACGGCAACCGCGCCGCATCCGGCGGCCAAGACCCACGCCGTGGGAACGCATGCTGTTGCGGCTCATGCTGCGCGATTGAAAACGAACGCTCGAACAGCTCCTTCGCAGCGCCATGAAGTAGTCCTTTCGGCGCAGAAGCCGGGGCGGCAAACGGCTTTGCACGGGCGCGCCGGGCACATGCTGCCGGTAAGAACTCACGAGGTCGCTCCGCCATCTCACGGGCGGTCCCGCTCAGCCCCAGAGTCGCGAGAAACACTGCAGCCGCTATCTTCGTGGGTGAAGCAGCACCCGGACATTACGCCATCTCGCCGTCGTGACGCCGACGCGGTAGCCGATCGCTCCACCGAAGATCGCGTCCATGCCTGGTACAAGGCACGCCATACGGACCCTGAGGTCGCAGCCGTGCCATTGCAGCAGCCTGAGAGCGACGAGCCTTCGACAGAAGCTCCGGCTCCTGTACTCAAAGCAGTTGCTGCGTCTCGGTTGGGCACGGCAAAGCCAGACCCGCTGCCGCAGCAGAAAGCAACGACTCCGCCTGCAGAGGCACAGCAGAAGGCACCCGCAAATCTACGCTCGACCGTTTCAGCAAGCAAGCCGCAAAGCACCGCAGACGACGATGCAGCCTTTGCCGAAGCCAGCAACATCCCAAGTACAGCTCCGACGGAACGGGAGCCTGCACCGTTTGTGCATGGCGATCTGCTTGCGGGCGCGGCCACTAACGCTCCGAGAACTGGTGTTCTCGCCCGCAAGGCGGACACGCCAGCAGTCACTCACATTGACTCGCGTGGCGACGCAGAAGTGCTTTCCGCTGGCGCAGGCCGCGGACCTGTGCCGGTGCATGTGGCCCTTTCTGACAGCCTCGCTACACCCAAGCCGGCACCCATCCTTCGATCGCCAGCACCGGCAGCCAACGCAATCAATGCCTCTGCAAAAAAGCCGAAGCTTGATCCTGCAGTGGCAGACGGCATGGCGCAACAGGCCCTGGACCCCGATGCCGACTCTTCCGCGGCAGGCAGGAAGATTGTCACCCTGGCGGCCGGCAATGCAGGCACCGATGCGCTGTCGAAGTCAGCCCTTACGCCTGCGACGGGCGGCGGTTACAACGTGGACCTTGCGGGTGGACCGCTGGTCAAGGTGAACCTGTACGACGAGGCAGGCAAGCTGATCCTGCTGCCTGCCATGAAGGGATCGCACGAGATCCTAGTGCACCAGAACCAGATGGCCGTCGCAGACGGTCTGGACCGGGTGGAAGACGACAACCAATTGCTGGACATGCGCCGATTGAAGTTGCTGGTAGCCCTGCCTGACGATGAAGGCATGCAGCCCGACGGTCGCCTGCCGCTGAACCGTCGCTACGCACGGCCCTGGGCCATCCGCTTCCTGAACGATCTTTCCCGCGCGCACTACGCCCGCTTCCATACGCCGTTGATTGTGACCTCTGCGGTGCGGACCGTAGCGTTCCAGCGGCGCTTGGTTTTGACCAACGGCAACGCAGCCCCGCCAACGGGCGAGATCGCGTCGCCACACCTGTATGGCCAGGCCATTGACGTTGCCAAGCACGGCATGAGCGTCACGGAAATTGCGTGGATGCGCAGCTACCTGACACCAATCGAGAGCTCGGGCAAGATCGATGTGGAAGAAGAGTTTCAGCAGGCCTGCTTCCACCTGAGTGTGTATCGCCGCTACCTGGGCCTGCCTGGGCCGCGCAACGATCCTGCCCCGCACGTGGAGCCGTCGCGCACGCTGCAGCAGGCCAGAACAGCGCCTGCGAAGCGGAGGCACATTCCCACAGCCCTGCTTGCAACCGGTTTGCGGTAAGCCCCAGAATCCATACCGCACGTTGTGACGAAGTAGGCCTTGTAGTGGATGCGTGGGTCGCGCTTTAAGCGAGGTGCGGAAGTGTGATCGAATAGAAGATCACCTTGGACGCTGCGCGCACACCTTTCGAGACGTTCCGCCCCCGACGCTGGCTGCGCAATGGGCACCTGCAAACCATTGTCGGCAACTTTCTGCCGCGTGTGGATCGTCTTCCACCTGCAACGGCAGAACTGGTGCCGGTCCCTTTGCCAGAAGAGATGCTGCACCTGCCCCAAGCGGTCGCGCTGGACCGCCTGCTGCCCAGCAAGGTGCTATGCCACTGCCATTGGCAGCAGGATCTTAAGCAGGCAACAACAGTTGTCCTGGTGCATGGCCTTGAGGGTTCGTCGCACTCGCAGTACGTGGTGGGTAATGCGAACCGGCTGTATGCGGCGGGCTGCAACGTGGTTCGCATGAACATGCGAAACTGCGGCAGCACAGACGCACTTTCGCCGACGCTGTACCACTCGGGTATGTCGGGCGACGCCGTAGCCGTGCTGCATTGGCTGGTTGCGCGTGGCTGCACCCGCGTGGTTTTGGCAGGCTACAGCATGGGCGGCAACCTGGTACTAAAAGCCGCGGGGGAGCTTGGCGCAGGTGCGCCACCCGAGTTGATCGGCGTTGTAGCCGTTTCACCGCCAGTAGATTTGGGCGAGAGTGCCGATGCGCTGCACCATTGGACCAATCGCATCTACGAGCGACGTTTTCTGCGCAACCTGCTGCTGCGCTATCGGCTCAAGGCAAAGCTGTACCCTGCTGTGTTCGATCCGCGTCGCATTGAACGCGTGCAATCCATCCGTGACTTTGACGAGTTCGCCATGACCCCTTACTGCGGCTTTGACGGAGCGGATGACTACTACGCACGTTCGGGCAGTGCTCGCGTTTTGCAGTCGGTCGCAGTTCCGACGCTCATCCTGCACGCCCTGGATGATCCGTTCATTCGCCTGACTGTGAACACGCGCACAAAATTACAGACAAACCCAAACATTCAATTGCTGGAACCTGCGCACGGAGGCCACTGTGCATTCCTGGAAGACCCGGCGGAAGGCTATGACGGCTACTGGGCTGAACGCGCCCTGCTGCGCTTTGTGCAGGAACTTGCCGCGGCTGCTACGACCACTGAGGTAGCGGCATGTTGAGCGAATGGAGCGCGGAATGCGGTGAAGACGACCCTGTGTTGGTGGTGCCGTGGAGTTCGCCGGACGGATCGCTGCAGTGGGTCGACCTCCGCGATAATGCCGACGCGCTGGACAGCATTTCAGAAGCGGACGAGTACCCGGCATTGCTGTCGTCGCTGCGGGCTTTGAACGGTATGCGCTCGCCTGTGTTCACCGCCAAGTGCGACGCCTGGCCGATGGATGCCGACGAGTTGGAAGCCACGCGGCACGATTTGATGCTGGACGAGGAAGTTGCAGCCGCAGGGTTCACCAGCTACATCGATATCTTATGGCGTGACCGTGGGGTGTTTACCTCGCGCCACCGCGTGGAAGGCATGCTGTACCGTATGGATCGCTTAGCTGCCGACCTGCCCTACTCCCTTGCCAAAGTGGAATGCATTGTCCGACCGGCTGTGGTCGAACTGGATGGGGCGGTTGCCGAAGGTTTCGCGGTGACGCTGTACGTCAAGGCAGTCGGAGTCGATGCGACAGAGGCCTCAGAACGCTGGGACACCGCGCTGCGAGCAGTAACTGCACTGCTCCGCTCCCGTGAACTTGCAGGCTTCTGAGGCAAAAGCCGTGTGCCAAGCCTGCCCCGCAGAGGTAAGCTAAAGATAAGCGAACCAGTAGCTCAGCCGGATAGAGCATCTGCCTTCTAAGCAGAGGGTCGCAGGTTCGAGTCCTGCCTGGTTCACCATTTCAGCAGACGGAAACGCCGGCTTAGCTGCGCGGCACGATCCTTGTCACTTTGGCAGCATCCTCGAGAGCCCCTTCAGGAGCCGCACAGTTCCCTTCGTCGAAGACAGGGATGGCTTCGTCGGGATGCCGCTTACGGAACAGATCCACGTCACCCACGTTTCTGATGAAAACCCAGTTTTTAGCGAACTCCGCATTGATCTTACGTCCGGCCACATAAGGCTTTCGGACCGAACGGTAGGTCCATGGGAACCCCATCATCCACTTGGTTTCTTCGGGCCTCTCGGTCTGCCATATCACATGGCAAAGCGGAAGCAGCATCCAGTTCGCGCTTTCGATGTAGTCAATGGCGTGAACTTCGGCAGAACTATCCAGCACCGCAATCTGATAGTCGTAGAAGCTCGGCACCCACTGGCCGGTCTGCTTTAAATGTGCCTCTGTCCTCAGCGTCAGCCACAAGGGATCAACAATGGGCTGGCCGGCTGTGATTTGTTGAATGGCGTTGAAGTCCACGAACTCAGGCGGACGCTTTGCGTAATGCGTTTCAATCGCGTTCCGGAATACGTGCCTGGAAAGACGCACGATCTGCCGCTTGACAAGAGGTAGGCGGCTGAAGCCTCCGAGCGCCCCCTGCATCTCTGAGACGCAGAAAGGGTACGTGGCGGTGCGGAGGATAGACCAGGTGAACACAAGCATGAAAATACCAAGCAGGATTTTTCGTCCACTTCCCTGCCAGGCAGAAATAGCCGCCAAAGCGATGAGGAGAAATCCAAGCCCATTGAACAATGTGTGCTGCGGGTCGCAGCGGCCAAACGCGGCTGGTAAGAGCGCAATGGCTGCAAAGTAAAAAGAAAGCAGAAGATCGGTTTGCTGACGCCGTTCGTGGAAGTAGGTTCCAAGCAGCGCAGGTGCAAGCCAAAGCAGCGCGGCCAGCACCAGAAGAACGTGGGGAACCGGCCCGACGACAAGATTATTGGTACCGCGGGCAAACATCATCACCATGCGGAGATAGCCTGGCCCGACAGCAACCAGAAACAATGGGATGCCGATCAGAGGCGCAAGCAGTGTGAACGCCCACTTACGCTCTTGTCGGAAAGCGCGGTAGACAACCAGTGCAAAACTGCCGGAAGCGAAGCTGAGCCCCATCTCCGGGGACATTGCCAGGCAGAAGACCTGTGCAATTAGGGTCCAAGCAAACATCGTGGAAAGTTTGAACTGCTTACTCAGAAGAACAAGAAAGAAACAAGGTGTTGCGAAACGAAAGAAGGTGTAATTGATACCCATGCTGATGGGTATAGACCAACACGCGCAAAGGATTAGAAACACAGTCCGAATCCTGTGACTCAGAGGCAGCGCATTCAGGATATACGCCATCATGAGGACACCCAGACCGCTGGTTCCCACTAGGGTCACAAAGTATGCACCTGCTATGGACAGGTGAAATGGTGTCAGGATCGTACGTACAAAGATTGGAAGATAGAAGAGAATCGGCCCATAAGGAAACTCGATCTGCGTGTAAAGGCTACGTCCATACTCGCTGTGTTTGCTGGCCTGATCGATAAAGTAAAACGCATCGGCGGTAAACAGGTATTTCGAGTAGAAAACGATGACACTGAGCAGAGTAAGCACGGCCGCGGGAACCAGTGCACTCACCAGAACTACCTCTGTAGAGAGCGCTCGCTTATCTGTCTCTAGGCTTTTCTGCCAGCGCCCGGAACGGACCTGCAGCACCAAGGCCACGCATCCGAAAAACGCTGCAGCGACAGCGGCCAATTTGTTGTTGAAACCGGCCACGTTTGCCGCAGACTGGCCTTCAAGGTAGGCCGGAGGAACCAGGAAGGGCAGAACAAACACACTGAAGCTGGCTAGTAGTAAAAGTCCTGCGAAAAGAGGCAACTTGTATCGGGATTGCGGCAGCATTACTCGCATGGTAACGCAAGCTTTGGCCTCTTACTGCGATCCGGTCTGGACTAAACTAACGTCAAAATCGCACCGAGCCTATAGATGTGAGTACAGCCAATGACGATCTAAGGTCTCAGCTGTCACCTGGACAGCTTTTAGCTGTGGATGCAAGCAGATCTAAGTGTTCTGCACGCAGCAACACAGGTGCGTCGACCTGCATGTAAGGCTGTTGAAGGAGCAAAGGTCGAAACACTTAACAGGCACTCCGACCTTTGCTTCTGTTAGAACTCGTACTTCAGTGCCAGTTGCACCAGTCGCGGTTGGTAGGACAGTTGGGTTGAGGTGAGTGCACCGAAGGTAGAGGGTGTGGTGACACCGGTCGACGGGTTGGCGAAGTTGGTCTGGTTGGCTACGTTGAACGCTTCCGCACGGAACTGGAAGTGGGTCTCGCGCCACGCCGGGAAATCCTTGAACAGCGACATATCCCAATGGCGGAAATGCGGCCCGTGGTACAGGTTGCGGCGCTCGTTGCCGAAGGTTCCTGCGGCCTGCGGAGCAAAAGCGACGGCACCGCGTGTTGGGTCAGTGTTGCCGTTGAAGAATTGCAACGCGCCTGAGGTGTTGCCGGTTCCTCGCTGAATATTGCTGAACGGATCGCTCAACACGTTCAAGCGGTCGGCGGAACCGTTAGGGCTGGTACCGCTGATGTTGGAAGCGTTCAGGATGGTGAACGGCAGACCGGTAGACCACAGGTCCAGCACATTGATGTGCCATCCCGACTCCACCGCGTTACGCAGGCCACGGGTACCTTTCCCAAATGGCAGAATGTAGTTCCCAGTCACGACGACGCGGTTGCGCGTGTCAAGATCGCCATTGCCGTAATCGTCGAAGTTTTGCGTCGCCAGGTTTTGACCAACACCATTACCGCTTTGGCCGTTGATATTTGGAGCGTTGTCCATCAGGTGCGCCCAGGTGGTGTTCACGTTGAAACCGAGGCCGTTGGAGAAGCGACGTTCAAACGATGCCTGTAGAGAGTGGTACGACGAGGCGCCGGTGCTAAGGGTCTGCTGGATGGTGGTGACATTCGGCAGTTGCGCTGCAAAGCGGCGTAACGACTGGCTGCCAGAGGCATTTGCGGGTGCACGGTTGATGTCGAAACCCGTAGAAAGCTTACGTCCAAGCGCTCCAACGTAAGACACCGTTAGCGCGTTGCCGTGAAAGTCCTTCTGCACGGTTAAGTTGAACTGCTCCAGGTACCCTGAGCCAAAATTCTTATCCACGGCCGCGGGGATGGATCCGACGATGGCAGCACCTGCTGTACCTGGCGTTTGATTTGGCAACGGCAAGCCCTGACGGAAGCGTGCAAAGGCTGGGTTGCAGCCGCTCGTTGCTGCCGCCGACTGCACGGAAGAGCAGTTGCCGTAAATGGAGATGTTCGGCGTGTTCTTCAGATTGGTGGGCGACTGGTAATTGCTGGCAAAGAACGCCAGGCCAAAACCGCCACGGATCACCAGGCTGGGCGCAGGGTTATACGCGAAGCCGAAGCGGGGTGCCAAATTGCTGTAGTCCGTCTTGATGCCAGCCGTGCGGCTAACGCCATTGACGCCAGCCTGCAGGATGGTTGCGGTCGCCGGATCGAAGTTGGAGATGTGGTTGAACTTCTCGGTGAAGGGCGTGTACACGTCGTACCGAATGCCCAGGTTCAGGGTTAGATTCGGTGACACGTGCCAGTCGTCCTGCAGGTACACGCTGGGTTCCCATGTCTGGTAGTAAGGCGTGTACAGATTTACGTTACGTGTAGCTGCAGAGAAGATGCCCTCCAGCAGGCCGGGTGCACCGGTGCGGAACGTCCACTGCCCCTCACCATTGTTGTCCTGCTGGTTGCGCGCGATGCGGCGGATCAGGTTGGCACCCATGCGGAAGCTCTGGTTGCCGCGGCTGTAGAACACGTTGCCGTTCACCTGGTAGTTGTTGTCCTTGTTAAACAGCGGGACGAAATTTCCGCCATTGCCCAGGCCGGTAAGGCCGGTAGGCAACGCCAGCGCTAGGCCAGACGTTGCGTCACTTACATTCAGATTCGGCTGGCCCAGCTTGTTGTTAGGGTTCACCTGGTAATTCAGCGGGTTCGATCCGCCGTTGATAAAGGTGTACGAGGCACCCAGGTTCATCAGCAGGTTGGGAGTAAAGGTGTGCGTGTAGATCAGCGCGGCATTGCGTGCAATCTGCGGCGAGGTGCCGAAGCCATTTCCGGTCTGCGGATCTATCGCGAATCCATTTGCGTTTGAGATGGGCAGCGCGCCGGGCGAGATGGTGTAGACGTCGTTGACGATGTACTTCGCGAAAATCGTGTTGTTCGGGTTGAAGTGGTAGTCGACGCGAACATCGTAGGTAACGGAGTACTGCTCGTTGTTGCGGACGTTCACAAAGCCGTTCGTGCCTACATTGGGCGCGGGATAAAGTTTGAAGTAGTCGAGTCCAATGGGATCGATGAAACCGTTCGGGATCCGATTTCCAGGTACGGGCGTGCGCAGGTATTGCGACGCCACGCCTGCCGCACCATAGCCGTTCACGCCAGCTACGTGGGTCGGGTCGGGGTCGTACACGCAACCGGTGGTCTGCAGCTGTGTCGGGTCAGAGCTTGTAAATGCCGAGGTGCCCGGAAGGTCGAGGCGCGCGCAGCCCGTGGGTGCGCCACTCAGTTGGGCTACTGCCCCTCCTGGCGTAGTCGCCGAGAAGTCGCCGGGATTCTGCTGCTGTGCAAGTGTTGGCACGGTCAGTTGGCTTGGCAGGCTGCCGCGGATCAGCCGGAAGAATTCTGCATCGCCGTAGAAGAAGGCTTTGTCTTTGAAAATGGGACCGCCCAGGCTGCCGCCAAACTGGTTCTGCCGGAGGCGTGGTTTGGCACGGCCTGCACCGTACTGGTAGGCGAAGGCGTTCAGCTTGTCGTTGCGGAAGAACTCGTATAGCGTGCCGTGGAAGTTGTTGGTACCGCTTTTGGTGATGACGTTGATCAGGGCACCGCCAGCGCGTCCCCCATCCGCCGAGAACGAATTAGTCAGAATCCTGACTTCCTGAATGGAATCGATCGCGGGGCGAACGCCGATCGTACCGATGACGCGCTCATTGTTGTCCAGGCCATCCACCAACTGGTCGTTCAACACTTCAGACTGACCGTTAATCGAGACCGAAGACGTGGGCCGACGATCGTCAGGACGCGTGCCGCTGCTGATGCTGTTGGGAGCGCCTTCCGTGGCACCAGGAATGATCTGCGCCAGGTTGATGAAGTTGCGGCCGTTCAGCGGCAGGTCCTGCACGGCGCGTTGGGTCACATTACTGCCGATGGATGAAGCATCGGTCTGCAGAACGGGAGCGGCCGCAGTGATCTCAATGGTCTCGTTGCTGCCACCAACCGTCAGGGTTGCGTCGGTGCGTCGCCGGTCGCCTGCTGACAGTTGAATGTTGCTGAGGTTGGCACTTTGAAATCCTGGCACCTTGACCGTGACGGTATACGTTCCCGGGTTCAGGTTGGGCGCGGTAAAGGCACCGGACTCACTGGTTTTCAGAACAGTAGAAATGTTGGTCGAGCTGTTGGTTACGGTGACTTCCGCGTTGGGGATGGATGCACCGGAAGGATCGCTGACCGTGCCCAGAATTGTGCCGGTCGAGTCCTGCGCATAGGTGTTCGCAGATCCGCCCAACATGGCCAGCAGCAGTATGACGATGGACGCAAACCGCACAACGGAGCGGCACGACAGGAACTGGCGATGAGCGGTCGCAATTACAGCCTTGGCTAAGGCAGAAGACTTGCCGCTTCCAATGGTAGGAACTGACATGGTGTGGCCTCGTAAATAGTTCAGCTTTTCTGAGCGCCGAATCGTAGCAGGCTTTTTCGTCCAGTGTCATGTAATTTTCCGCCGAGGAAGCATTTCGCTGCTGACGCGTGCTTGCGAGATTTCTGAAGACCAGTGCCTGTATGCTCCTGGGGCACACAAACGCCTCACGTGCCGGGAGTGAACCCGTGGAGCCATGTGGTTCCGAGGTGTCACACTGGTTTTGCGAGCCGGTGCAGGGCAGGGTCGGATATCCTTGAGGTAAGCTCTGTATCGTATGAACACATGTTTAACCGGCCTCAAATCTGCAGGAGTCCTCTAGGCGTTCTATGACAGACGGGATACTTCCTCCAGGACAGACTGGGGATATGGCGTCAGATTCTTCTCTGCTTCGATTGATCGGAGAGAAAGATGAGGGGGCCATGGCACGTTTATTCGAACGTCACTCACGTGTCGTGTATTCCGTCGCGTTGCGTGTGCTGCACGACCCGGCACAGGCAGAGGACGTACTGCAAGAAGTGTTTATGCAGCTTTGGAGAAAGCCGGTTTCGCTGGATGCCGGACGCGGTAGCCTAGCTTCGCTGCTCGCGGTGATGGCTCGTAATCGTTCGATTGACCTGATTCGCGGACGCAAGCAGACACAGTCCACCGAAGATTTTGATCTACCTTCGTCCTTTAACCTGGCGAACGATTCAGAACGCCGGCTGCTGTTGGATCGCGTACGCGAAGTTGCTGGCACCCTGCCAGCCGAACAGCAGGTAGCCTTGGGTATGGCCTTCTTTGAAGGCTTCTCTCACTCAGAAATTGCAGAAAAGACAGGCACGCCGCTCGGTACCATCAAGACAAGAATTCGATCGGCCCTTCAGACGTTGGAAAGGACCCTTGCCGTATGACAATCAACGGGTACCTCGAAGACGACAACCTGATTCTTTATGCAATGCAGGCGCTTTCTGATACAGAAGCTGCTGCTGTTGCAGAAGAACTGGCCGGTAATCAGGCGTTGCAGCAGCGGCTTGCCGACATTCGCATAACGCTGGGCGTATACGCTGAAGCAACTGTCGACCATGCCGAAGTGCCGCAGGGTAGCCTTGACCGGCTGCTGGCCGCACTGCCCCGCCCGACGAGCAACATCGTCACCATGCCGGCCCCGGTTGAGCAGCAAAAAGCGCGCACCACGGCTTCCACCTCCATCCTTGGGTGGAGTGGCTGGGCGATCGCAGCCATGGCACTGGTCACACTGGGCGTGGAACATCGCCACAAGTTGGCGGCTAACCAGTTGCTGCAGCAGCAAACGGCACAGGTGCAGCAGAAGAATGCCGTTGTGGAAGATCTGGCTCGCGAACGTGAAAGCCTGCAGAAATCTGCGCAGGAAGCAGCACAGCAAACAAATGCATCGCGCGCTGAACTGTCAACTTACAAGGATCAATCGGCGGCCCTGAGCGCGAAGGTTGCCGCGGAAGCCACTCGCGCGCAGCGCGAAAGCAGCCGTGCCAGTGACCTGGCGAGTGTCGCTGCTGAAAATGCACGCGAAGCAGAGCGCCTGCGTGGAACCCTGGCCAATCAGCAGGACCAGGTAGCACAGTTGAGTGCGCAGGCAAACAGTGCAAGCGCGCAGGCTGAGAACGCGCGCCAGGTGCTGGACGCACTTTCTGACCCCACTGCTTTACGAGTGACGCTGACTGTACCCAAGCAGAAGAAGACACCATCAGGACGGGGAACCTATGTCCCGAACCGGGGTACGTTGCTGTTCACCGCCAGCAATCTTCCAGCGCTGCACGGTAACCGGGTGTATGAGTTATGGCTGATGCCTGCGGACGGGTCCAATCCGATTCCTGCTGGAACATTTGTGCCTGATGCGCAAGGCAATGCGACCGTGGTTTCTACCAGCTTCCAAAGATCGATCGCGGCCAAGGGCTTTGCTATAACAGCAGAACCTGCGGGAGGATCGCAGACGCCTACCTTGCCGATCCTGCTGGCAGGTTTGTAAGTCACTTAATAAAACAATAAGAAGCCGCTCCTTCTGGAGCGGCTTTTCCATTGCAACTTACATACTCTTTAGTAAGCCGCTGCGATTCGCGTTAGCTATGCTTACCGAAGCTGATCTTCACTCCGCCAAAGACGGTGACAGGCGCGCCCGGCGAAAGGAAGGTTGTGTTCCGAGTCGGGTAAGCCGTGTCCCCCTCGAATCGAATGGATGCAAATGGACGAGCCACAAAGTTACCGCTGTTGTCGTACGGCGTGGATGCCAGTTGGCCTGCAGTGTAATAGTGTCGATTCAGCAAATTGTTAACCTCGGCGAACAGTTCGTAGTGAGAGTTGAACCGGTACCGTGTCCCCAGGTTCACCACGCCGTAGCCGGGACTTTTCCCACTGCCCAGGTAGTACACACCATCAGGCTGGTGCAGGTTGTTCTCATTGCCGCGCACATACGCGGAACTAATCAGATTGAAGTCGACATCCACAGAGAGCTTTCGCGTGGCGTGGTAATCGCTGTAAAGCTTTAGAAGGTGCTGTGGAACCTGCGGGATCTGGTTGCCGGGCTGAATAGCAATGGTGCCTCCATCCGTGATGCCCTTGCCGCCAGCCAGAACGTTGCTGTTACTGCTATTGCTTCCGCTTTGCAGTACCTGCGAGCTCTGGTAAGTCGCTTCCAGAAAGGTATATTCCGCGCCGGCGTCAAGGTTATGCATGTGCGCTGTGGCGGACGCCTCTACACCCTGCCTGCGGGTTTTTCCGAAGTTCTGAAAGTAGCCATAGCCGGTTTGTTGTGCCGCCACAAACAGCAGATCGTCATAGTTATTTGTGTGGAAGTACCCGGCAGACCAGCGGTAAGTGCCGTCTGGATTGCCGCGTAAACCGACTTCGTACGTCCGGCTGACCACCTGCTTCAACGGCGGATCGCTTACCAAGGCATTCGGCAAGGAGCAGGGAAAGTTGGGATCGGCGCAGCCAAGTTCCGTCGACGTAGGAGCGCGGCTGCTTTCGCTGTAATCGAAGTACGCGTTCAAGGTGCTGCTCGGTTTGAATACCACGCCTGCAGTGGGATTGAAGCGCTGGTAGATGTTCACCGCCGTGAGCGTTCCGCGATAAGCCGTAGGGGCAATGCGGTCAGTGTTGTTGATGTTCGTATGGTTATAGCGCCCGCCTGCGTTCAAAACGAACTTGCCTGCGGTGAAGGTATCCGTAACAAAGACAGATGGGGTATTGCTGGTCCCGTGCAGGTTCACGCGGTTGTCGTAGGCACCGCCGTCGTCGCTGATCTCGCTGCCGTCAAGGTATGCAGGAACGCGAGTGATGGAGATGCCATCTGCGTTCAGGTAGCCCCACTGCCCTGTTTGCGCAAAGGTCAGCGCGCCATGGTCCACGCCCGCACCCACGCTCAATTTGTTACGCGCCGTGTTCCAGGAAAGCATGGCACCGCCGCCGAACGCATGCTGCCGGTTGACTGTGTCCGTGTCCACGCCCGTACATTTCTCCGCGGGTTCATCCTGTGTCAGTGCCTGCGCGACGCAGCGCAGGTAAGGAAACGGCGTATTGGCTGCCGTGATCGGCGTTGCCGGAAAGGCGACCCCTGCTTTTGTCAGTGCCGACCTGTCCCCTGCCGACAGCGTGTACAGCGACTGGTCAAAGCTGTCGTCGTTAATGTCGCCATTGGTTGTGTTGGTTCGGGTAGAGCGCATATAAGCGTTGGCATTCACACTAACGCTGCTGCTTATGGCTTGCGTAGCGTTCAGCGTAAGAAAAGGCTGGTGCTGATACGTCGCGTCCGGGATGCTGTACACACTGTTGTAGCCGTGGTTCAGGCCTGTCTGCCGCTGAATGGCCCGGAAGTCCTGCGTGCCGTTACCGACGAGATTGTTGATGCTGTAGCCGCCTGACAGCGCCAGCACGGTGCCACCATGGGCATAGCCCAGCTTGGCGAAAGACTGCTTCACGCTTGAGGGCGACTGCACGCGCCAGCCATCTTCATGGAACAGTGTGCCTGCAGCAAACCAGTTAAGACCCGCGCTGTTACTTCCACCATACTGCGCATCCACGGCGCGCCGGCCAAAACTGCCACCATAACCGCTGATCGAGAAGCCCGCGTTACTGAGGCCATCCTTGGTCTGGACGGCGATGGCACCGCCCAGCGTGTTGAGGCCGTACACCGGGTTCGATCCGGGGATCAGCTCTGTGCTGCTGATGGCAACTTTTGGAATCAGATCCCACTGCACCACGTCGCCAAAGGGTTGGTTCTGTCGCACACCATCCAGGTACACCGAAATGCCTGCGGGTGAACCGACCAGCGGAGACGCCGTGTAGCCGCGATAATTCACATCCGGCTGGAACGGATTGTTCTGGTTTTCGTTTACATACACGCCGTTCAATCGGCGCTTCAAGGTGTCCGTCAGGTCGATGGCGTTGGTGTCTTCAAGGGTTTGCGCCGACAGCGTCTGCACCGGCACTGGCACATCGTTTAGAGGAACGTCCAGCTTGCCGATGGGCGCTGACGCAACCACGTTCACGGAGGTGTTCGGGCCGGCCGCAGTCAACACCACGTCACGCGTTAACGGTGTCTGCGACACGATTGCGAAGGCAATACGTTCGGTGGTGAAGCCGGGTGCCGCAAGCTGCAGCGTGTAGCGCCCGAAGGCCAAATCTGATGTTGTGATGGACCCGTCTGCGGCAGCTTCAACTAGTCTGCTGCCAGACGCCGGGCTGGACAACGTACCGCGCGCCGAAGGAACGATACGTCCAGATGTGTCGCGAACCGTTACGCGCAGAGTCCCAAGTGCGGCCAAGCTGCCTGGTGCCTGCGCAACGGCAGGGGCCGAGCCCATCGCTAAGTCAAAAATAAGTAAGTACAAGATGGAACGGCACAACGGCATGCTGCTTTGATCCTTCACTGGGGACTTACTCTGCTGACGCGACTTTTGGCGTTGATTCCACCGCCGATAGTGGCAAACAGAACAATGTTCTTCCCTGCCATATCCCAGGTTGGCTATTTCTGTTCAGCCTTTCTGCAGAAGATTTTCTCTTTACGTCGATAGATCTTGTCTGCTGGATAATGGGCAACAGGCTATGCGAAGCTTCCCTCTTGACGTGCATCTGTTTGGCCGGACGCATGCGGCTGCGCGTGCCGCGTCGAACGATCGCACGTGCGCCCTGCAGGCCGAAGTGCTGGCCCTGTTCGACGAATTGCGGGATCGCCTGCTTCGCTACTCCATGTCGTTTGGACTTTCGTTCCATGACGGCGAAGACATCTTGCAGGAAGTTTTTCTGGCGCTATTCCGCCATTTGGAACTGGATCGCCCACGCGACAACCTGCCGGGCTGGGTGTATCGCACCACGCACAACCTGGCGCTGAAACGCCGAGCTGCTTTGCACATGGAGCTGGGTCGGACGACGTCCGCAGCAGAGAGCAGAGGCGCGGCGTACGACCTGCTTGCCAACTGCCCGGACGAGAACCCAGACCCAGAGACACAAATGCTGTTCCTTGAGCAGCAGCAACGCCTGCGCGCCGTGCTGCATGCCCTGCCGGAGAACGATCAGCTTTGCCTGCAACTGCGTGCGGAAGGCTGCCGGTATCGCGAGATCGCTTCCGTCGTCGGCATCTCGCTTGGGTCAGTGGCGGCATCCCTGGCGCGCTCGTTCGAACGCCTGCGAAGGACCGATTCGAGATGAAAATATTTACGCAAGCGGGACATGTGCAGGACGAAGCGCTCCTGCTGCTGGAAGGAGGCGAGTTGGATGGTACGTCTGCACGCGCGGCAAGCCTGCACCTGGAGACGTGCCACGCCTGTCAGGCCAGGCAAGAGACACTGCGCGAAGCCGACGCATGTCTGCGGCGGGTGGCATCCCCGATGCCTGGGCAAAACGCAGCACGTGTCCGGCTGCAGGATGCGCTGTCTGCATCGACGACTCAAGTCAAGCCATGGCGGGTTTCGCTGCTGAGGCCAGCCCTGCTGCTGCGCCTTGGTGCAGTTGCGGCACTGCTTATCATTTCGGTCACGTACCGGCAGGCAGAGCGTCCCCTGCAGCGGCTCATGGCAGCCTACGAGAACACAGGGCCGGAACCGGATCACACCCTTACGCCGGGAGCCACCAATCTTGTCACCGTAGCCGAAGTGTGCAGGTTGAGCGACGAGAACCTGGATCCAGAGCTGTCACCCGCCCAGCAGAGTGCGGTCTTCCACGCCTACCGTATGGATGAACACTTGGCCAAGGCTTACCAGGTGGACTACCTGATCAATCCTCAGCTGGGCGGCAACGACCAGCCTGCGAACCTATGGCCCGAACCTTACCATGCAACCGTCTGGAACGCAGTTGCAAAAGACGCCCTTGAGACCAGGCTCCACAGCCTGGTGTGCAGCGGTCAGCTTGACCTGCTGACCGCGCAGCGCGACCTGGCCACGGACTGGATCGCAGCATACAAGAAGTACTTCCACGCCTCGCGCCCAGTAGGCATAACGGCAGTAAGTACTGCCCGTATCGTCCAGCTTGAGCAGGACTTTTAATTACAGCGTCTTCAGGTACTCGACGACCTGCTTGATTTCAGCCGCGCTCAGCACGTCCTTGTAGGCCGGCATGGGAACCTTGCCATTCACAATGCGCGCTGTCACGGTTTCATCCGTCACCTTGGTGCCGTCGGCCATGGTCCCACGAGCGTACAGACCTTTGAGGCCAGGACCAATCTTCTTCTCGGTGCTGTCCGCGTTGTGGCAAAGAGAGCATTTCGATTCGAAGATCTCCTTGCCGTGTGTCGCGTCTTCGCTCATCTGTGCGTGTGACGCTGCGGGAACGGCTAATCCGAGGACTGCAATGAGAGGGAGTGTGAAACCTATGCGCATGGGTAAGTCCTTCATGGGCCTTGCAAGATTGTTGACTAACAGATGCTGCGTGTCAGGGAAGCGGCTGTGTTACTGAACCAAATCTGTCCGGTGAAGGCCAGAGCCAAACTTACGGCAGTACCACCAGCCCCCACGGGCTGCCGCCTGCCGGAGCCTTGGCTTTGACCGTGTTCGTCGCAAGGTCAACCGCTGACACGTCGTTGGAAGGCCCATTCGCTGTGTACAAGGTCTTGCCGTCCGGCGAAAGCGCAATGCCCCACGGACGCCGTCCCACGGCCACATCTCCTGTGACGGTTCCACCCGGCAGATCAATGGTGACCACCTTGCCTCCGCGCCCAGTGCTGGTATACAGCTTCGAGGCGTCGGGCGACATCAGCACGAACATGGGCTTTACCTCGCCCGGTTTGCCCAGCTGGATGGTTTTGACCATTTTGCTCTTCGCTACATCTACCACCACAACTGTGCCGTCATTCTCTGCGTTGATGTACGCCGTTTTACCGTCAGGCGTAAAGGCCACATTTCTTGGCCTGTGACCCACGGTAAAGGTCGATGTGATCTGCCTTTTCGCAGGGTCCAGAACGGCTATGGTGCCGCCCGCCTCTGACGTTACGTAGACGAACTTGCCGTCAGGTGAGGTCTTTACTCCTTCTGGCTGCGCACCCATCTTCTGCGTGGCTTCGACCTTGCCGGAATCGATGTCGACAATGCTGACGGCTGACTCATCCTCATTGGAGATGTAGAGCTTCTTGCCGTCCTTGCTCAGGTCGAAGTTTTCAGGATCGGATCCGCCGGGAATGGTTCGCACCAGCTTGTTTGCGGCGACGTCGAACACGCCAATGCCATCCTTCGTGTGGTCAGAAGGTGGCAGCTTGTCTTCATCCACGTTGGGGCCGCCAATGGGCGTGCCACTCAGCGCGATGTACAGCGTCTTGCCGTCAGGGCTGGCATGAATGCCGCGCGGACGTGTGCCAATCTTGAGCGATTCCAGCGGCTTCATAGTGGTCGCGTCAATCACGGTCAGTTCACCGGAGACTTCGTCGGTCACGTAGATGCGCGGCCCTTTTGCCGTGTCCATGGTGGGACCGGCAGGCGCGTTTGCACCGTCTGGCCTGGATGCTGACTTACAGCCCGAGAGCAAGATCAAAACTGTTGCCGCCGTGGCAAGTGTGCTGCTTTTCCGCATCAATGCATCCTTTACGTTCGCGGCGATTATAAAAGGCCACGTATACGTTTGACGACAGAAGGCCGGGGAACGTCTAGAAGTGCAATGAATCCACGTTGCTCCTGTCAATGCGCAACGGCTTGCCCAACACGATCTGACTGCCCCGAACCTCGAGATCGCCAAGCCTGCCAATGTGTACCGTTCCCGTGCCGGGAGCGATGGCTCCCCTGGCCTTCAACGCTCCCGCATACACCGTCAGATAACCGAGATCGCGCGTGTTCCAAAGAAAGATGGTCTGCACGGATCCCGCATGGAGGTAAGGCCTGCAGATGGACGGCAGCGACAGGCCAATCACGTCCACTTCCGGGCGCCCCGACTGCTGCACCGCCTCTGCCGCACCGGGCACGGCGGGCGCGGAAATCGCCATCACCAGCTTCACCTGCGGGTAGGCTTTCAGGATGACCTGTGTCTGCGTAAATGCCTTGTCACGGTCGTCGTCACTAGGCTGTACCGTGGCCAGTTTCAGGTTGGGATGTGCCGACGCAATGCGCGCCTTGATGTCTCGAATCCACTCATTCTGATTCTCAGCAGATAGTGCCCCGGTCACAATCGCGAAGTCGCCACCCGCAGGCAGCAGCCGTGCAGCTTCATCGGCAAGTGCCTCGGCAATGCCTTCTGGCGTGGCCTGGTTCAGGAAGTAATCGCGCGCGTCGGTTTGTGCGTCTGCGTCCCAAGTCATGACCGGGATGCCGTGCGCCCGAGCCTTGCGAAGCACAGTCGATATGCTGCCCTTGTTCTCGACGGCGACCACGATCGCATCCACACCGCGCGTGATCCAGTTCTCGACCAGTTCGTTCTGTTGCGATGCATCCAGGCTGGTAGGGCCGTCCCAGATCAGGTCCACGCCGAGTTCTTTGGCGGCCTCTTCCGCACCTGCACGCGCGCTGATGAAGTAAGGGTCGCCTTTCGCCTTTGGCATCACGGCGATCGTCAGCCGCTTGCCACCCGTAGAGTGTTGCCGACGCAGGTGGAAGGCAAGGAACGCAGCCCCAGCAAGACACGCCAACGCACCCAGTGCAAGCATCTGTCTGCGACCGGAGGTGTCGGCCACACGCGTCGTGGAGGCTCGGTGCGAACGCAAGCGATCCACGCTGACAATCAGCAGCAGCAGCGTCCCCGTGAGCACGCCCGTCAACTCTGACGGCAGGGCCAGCAGGTGCATCCCGTTTTGCAGAATGGACAAGAAAAAGAGGCCCAGGAGCGATCCCATGATGCTGCCTCGCCCTCCGAACACTGAAGTGCCGCCCAGCACCACGGCGGCAATCGCCTGTAGCTCGTAGCCCGTGCCCAGGTCCGATTTTGCCAGCCCAAGGTGCGCGACATAGATGATCGCTGCAGCCGCAGACACAATGCCCGACAACAGGTAGATCAGTGCCAGACGCCTGCGCACAGGTACACCCGCGTACCGTGCGCCTTCTGCGTTGAAGCCGATGGCATACAGCGTCCGCCCAATCACGGAGCGGTGCACAAGGACGTAATAGCCTGTCACGACCAGCACAAATGCGGGCAGTTGTACCGGCACCACGCGCCAGAAGTACCCCTGCCCAAAGTGCAGAAACGCCGCCGGAAACCCCGTGAAGCTGACTGCGCCGTGCGTGAGACCTTCCGCGATGCCACGGTACAGCGAAAACGTACCAAGCGTGACGATCAAAGCAGGCAGACGCAAACCTGCGATTAACGCCGCATTCAAAGCACCTGCCGCCAGTCCGACGCAGAGGCCCAGAAACACTGCCAGTGCAATGGGCAGGTGTGCGGTCTGCGTCATCATGCCGAACAGAACCGCAGTGACGCCGATGGTAGAACCCACCGAAAGATCGATGCCGCCCGTGATCAGGATGGGCGTCAGCGCAACCGCGAGCAATCCAAGCTCCACGGAGAACCGCAATACCTCGAACAGGTTGCCAAGTGTGGCAAAGCTGGGAGCAAGTGCCGCGAAGCAGACACACTCCAACAGCAGAGCGGCCAGCAAAATCCACTCGTTAGCAGAGATTCTTGCGGTCCAGGTCGACCGGGCGTTTGTGTCAGGCGGCAAGGGTCACCCCGCTGGAGCGGCGGCGCAGGCGATAGCTGGCCAGCACATTGGCGCTGACGGCAAGCAGGATCATGCCGCCCTGCAGCGCTTTCTCCCAGTATGCGCTGACGCCCAGAAACGTGAGCGCGGGTCCAATCAAGCCCAGCAGAATGACGCCAAGCACCGTTCCCAACACGGTTGCAGATCCGCCCGTGATGGCGGCACCACCCACCGCCACGGCCGCGATCACCTTCATCTCCAGACCAATGCCAGAGTTGCTGGGGATCTGGTTGAAGCGCACCGCGTTCAGGGTTGCCGCCAGGCCGGTCAGGGCTCCTGTGATGCCGAAGACGGTAAATACCACAAGGTTCGTGTTGATACCTAACTGCTTTGCCGCCGCCTCATTCGATCCCGTGGCAAAGACCGCGCGCCCCACGCGCAGGAACCGCAGCGCCCATGCGACAAGCGCAACCAACGCAATCGTCGCCGCTAAAACCAGCAGCGTGTACGGCCCCTGCGGCACACCAAAGCGCTGAAAACCCTGGGGCAGGTTGCCTACCCATGCACCCTCTGTACCCCAACGCAAACCGTCGCGTAGAACGACGGCGGTAGCCAGCGTAACGACGATGGACGGTATGCGCAGGTATGCACTTAAAACACCGTTGAGCGCACCACAAGCCGTTCCCACGACGATGGCCACAAGCAGAAAGACCAGCGATGGTGCGCCTTCGCGCGCTGCCAAACCAGCCGCGACACTGCACACGGCGAAGACCGAACCAACAGAAATGTCGATCTGACCCGTGAGAATGATGAGCATCATGCCCAAGGCAATCAGCATAACCGGCATGTTGGCCAGGAACAGGTCAGCCAGATTCGCAGCGGTAAAAAAGCCCTGCGTGGTTGCAGCCAACAGCGCCAGCAGCAACAGGTTGGCAATGGCAAGTGCGATCTCGCGTGTGTGAGTTCCCGCCCAGCCAAGGTTCATGCCGCTGCCTCCGCGTGGCCGAACGCCAGCGCAAGGATGCTCTCCTGGGTGGCCTCCTCGCGCGGCAGAACACCGCAGATGGTGCCCGCATGAAACACGGCGGTGCGGTCGCTCATGCCCAGGACCTCCGGCAGTTCCGACGAAATGAGGATTACGGCCATTCCAGCTTCGGCAAGTTCCATGATCAGCTCGTGGATCTCAGACTTCGATCCAACGTCTACACCCTGCGTCGGTTCGTCCAGGATGATGATGTCTGGCTTCGTCGCAAGCCATCGAGCCAGCGCGACCTTTTGCTGGTTGCCGCCGGAAAGTGTACCCGCCGCGATCGACACAGAGAATGCCTTGATACCCAGCCTGGCGCGGTACTCGTTCGCAAGGTTAACTTCTTTGGCATGGTCCATCAGCCCGCGGCGTGACACACGCGAGAGGCTGGCCAGGCTGATGTTCTGGCTGATGGGCAGTTCGAGGATGAGGCCGTGCTGACGACGATCCTCTGGCAGGTAAGCAATGCCGTTCGCAAGCGCATCCGCAGGCCCCGTGATGCTCACCGCCTTTCCACTCACGACGACGTTTGCATCCGCAGGCGTCAGCCCAAACAGAACGCGTGCCAGTTCCGTACGGCCCGATCCAACCAGACCCGCGAAACCCAGGATTTCACCACGGCGAACTTCGAACGAAACGTCATGCAAACCGGTCGGGGCGTGTGCCAGGTCGCGCACCTGCAGCGCCACTTCGCCGATGGGCACTGTGCGTTTGGGATAAATCGATGCAATCGAACGGCCCACCATCAACTGGATCAACTCGGCCTTGCTGACGTCTGCCGCGGAGCGCACTGCAACCGTTTCGCCGTCGCGCAGCACGGTGATGCGGTCAGCAATCGACAGAATCTCTTCCAGTCGGTGCGAGATGTAGACGATTGCCACGCCATTTGCACGCAGCGTCGCAATCAGACGGAACAGGTTGCCCACCTCATGGTCGCTCAACAGGGCTGTTGGCTCGTCCATCAACAGGATGCGGGCGTTTGCGCCGATGGCCTTGGCGATTTCGACGATCTGTTGCTCTGCCATGCTCAGGGTGCGAGCAGGACGCCCGGGGTCAATGGTCGATCCCATGGATTGCAAGAGATCTCTCGCCCTATCAAACCTTGCCTTCCAGTCGACGAGATGCGAACTAGTGCCCTGTTCCAGGGCAAGTGCAATGTTTTCGCTGACTGATAAGTCGGGAAAGATGGAAGGCTGCTGATAAATGGCCGCAATGCCCAGCGATCGGGCCACATTGGGCGTATTCGCTTCCACAACTCGACCAAAGACGCGCAGTTCCCCGCTGTCGGCGGTGACCGCCCCGGTGATGATTTTGGTCAGTGTGGATTTGCCCGCGCCATTTTCGCCGATCAGGGCGTGGACTTCACCCGCGCGCAGGTCCAGTGATCCGCTTCGCAACGCACGAACGCCTGCATAAGACTTGGTGAGCGCAGACGCTCGAAGCACTTCCCCGGTTGGCGTGGGGCTTGTCGCGTCTGTAACGATCAGAGTGGGCATGGGCTGGCACACGCCATCCTACTGGTCTCCTCACGATTCCGTCGAGACGACGGACACGGCAAAGCCCGCGCAGCAAATAGCGCGCCAGGACTGCGTCTATCGAAAAGATGTAGGGAGGTTTGGTGGACCTGATCGGGATCGAACCGATGACCTCTTCCATGCCATGGAAGCGCGCTCCCAGCTGCGCCACAGGCCCACTGCGATTAGGATACTCGGTTTGCCCAGGAAGGTAAATGGGCTGCCGACCCGCAGCCCATTTTGTTTACGCCGACCTTAGCGCCAGTAGCCTTCGCGCCAGTAGTAGCCGCGTGGTCCTGGTACCCAGCGGCCTTGTACCCAATACGCCCGTGGCCGCGGCGGAGCTACGTATTCGCCAGGAACCCAGACATAGCGTGCACCGTCCCAGCGATGGTATCCGGCACGCCAGGCGTACCCTGCTACCGGCACTGGCGGGCGGCGTTCATAGATGGGGCGCGGCGGTCCAACCCGGACATATACCTGCGCGTCCGCCGCCAGCGGAGCAATGGCTGCACTACCAATCAGGCCGGCAATCAACAGGGCCTTTACCAGAAGTTTCTGCATGATTTTTCCTCGCTTTCCTGTGCCGTTTGCCAGCACTTCAAAGTCGTTTGCGTAGACACGAGCACTTCCATGAGGTTGCGCACAGTGCACAGCTTTTTGAAGCTATCGGCAGCGATTCCTGCGGAAACGAGTGGGAACAAAGTAGGGCATACGCGGTGTCTATACCTGCAGAGTGAGCGAGAGCACTCCGCATCCGCCGGCGGGTGGCACAGATTGCACGACGGGCTGCAAGGCCGTAACGTGAAATGAGGCAGTATGAGCGGGGCATTGATCATGGATCGGTTTTCCGGCGCAATCGGTGGAGCCCTTGGGGAAGCTGGGACCCATGCCGCTTCGCGCCCGGAGGTTTCTACCGAAGAGCTGGCCCTGGTGGCCGCTCTGCAGGCTGGCTCGGACGATGCCTTTCGCCAGTTGATCGCACAATACAGCAACCCGCTGTACTCACTTTTGCTGCGGTCGCTCAGCGATCCTGCGGACGCCGCCGATGTGACCCAGGACGTGTTCATCAAGGTCTTCCGCTCCATTGGCGGGTTTCACGGCGACAGCAGCCTGCGCACCTGGATCTACCGGATCGCGATGCACGAGGCTTCCAATAGCCGCCGGTGGTGGGTTCGGCATAAGAAGGCTGAGGTCACCATTGACGACGACAGTTCAGACGACGAAGACGGCTTCTCGTTCTCGCTGGCAGAGACACTCGCCGATGGTCGCGGCTCCCCTTTTGAGAACGCCAGCCAGATGCAATTGCGTGCCACGGTGGAAGCTGCCCTGCGCGAGGTGCCTGAAAGTTTCCGGACGGTGGTCATCCTGCGCGAGATCGAGGGCATGGCTTACGACGAGATCGCGGAAATCCTCGGCATTCACATTGGCACGGTCAAAAGCCGCCTGATGCGGGGCAGGGCTTCGCTACGACAGTTGCTAACCGCACGGTTTCCCGAATTTGCACAGTTCGGCTCCACCAAGCATTCAATTCCTGCATCGCGTCCCGCAGCAAAGGCGTCGAAAGGGTCACGATGAACCATCTTTCAGAGCTACTGGCTTCCATGCGAAAGAACGTTTCCGTACAAGGTGTTGCTGAGGCAGAAGTGATGGACGAGCTACAGAGCGAACGCGAACTGACGGACAATGCGCTGCGCGTGCTATCTCCGATCGAGGCTCCGGCGGAGTTGGCGCTGAGCATTCGCCTGGCGCTCTCTCATGAGCGTGTGCGTGCCCAGCGCAGGTTTGCGGGCAGGCTTCGCCATCGCTGGGAGGCATTCGTTGAGAACTCGGTCCGGCCCTTTGGATTGCAGGCCGGGGTGATTGCAGTGGCTCTGCTGGCAGTCGCCGGCGGCGCATTGATGTTGGGCGCGGTAGCACCGCAGCAGGCCGTGGAAGCAAACGATATCCCACTGGCCGGGTTTTCCGCACCACGTTACCTGTACTCCGTCGCCGGGGAACAGGCCGTAGGCGGCATTGGTGAGCAGCCGCTGCTGGTGCAGGCACAGATCGACCGTGAAGGCCGGGTGTACGAGTACCACGTCGTTTCCGGAGAACTGGACAGCGCAGCATCGGTCGCTTTGCAACAAAGAATGCTGACCGGCATCTTTCAGCCTGCGAAGGTCTTTGGCGAGCCAGTGCGTGGCAGCGTCCTCCTGACGTTTGCCGACGTGGTTGTACGCGGCTAACTTCACCTGGACGCATTGACCGTGTTCCCCGTGCGGCCTAGACTCAGCGACTGGTACACCTATTGCTGAGGTTCGTCGAACACCCGTGCGTATCTTCTCCCACTCTCGTTTTCCTGCCTGCGTCCTGCTGGCTGCACTTCTAAGCCTGGCCGGTACAGCGCGGGCGCAAAAAAGCTCTTCCTCGACCGATTCGCCAGACCAGGGGCCGGGACCATCGTCTGTGGTGCCGCGTCGCGGTGTGGAGGCGAGCGGATCCGCGGTGACACTGGAAACCAGTGAAAGCCTGTTCCAGGTGGCTGCCGCGTTGAACACCTGCGGCTACGACAATGGGCTGGAAGCTTCCCTGCCGGTGCGCGCGGCGGTTCGGACCGAGATCAGTACCGCCGTCTCCAGGTCGCCCGCTGCGGGCATCAGCCGCGAAAGCCTGTGCGCTTATATTCACGGCCACACGCTGGATGGTGCGCAAAACCTCGCCCAGTATGTCTCACTCGCACTGTTCCTGACCCCACCGCCGGAGTTGGCACTTTCTGTGCCGGAAACCGAGATGCCGCCAGACTCCCTGCAGGTCGTGGGCCTTCTGCCCCTGCTGCGGGATTTCAGCGAGAAAATCGATCTGCATTCGATCTATGTGCACCATCGCGCCGGGTTTGAAGGTGCCGTGACACAGGTGCACGACAGCATTACGCGCATGCTGCTGGAAACCAATATCTACCTCCACCAGCCTGTGTCCAGTTACGACGGGCGTCGTTTTCTTGTCCTGCTGGAGCCAATGCTGAGCCCCCAGGCAGTCAACGCCCGCATTTATGGCAACGACTACTTCATTGCAACGTCACCTGCGGCCATTGACCCGGCAAACCCGGACCGCGTCTCCGCCGGATCGCGCATGTCGGTATCTGCACGTGCCAGCGGCCTGCAGATGGACCGCATCCGCCACTTGTATCTCCTCTACAACATCGACCCCATCATTTACGCCCGTGCCGGTTCAACCAACCGTTTGCTGCCCCTTCTGAAGTCTGTCTCCGACGCTCCCATCGACTTCACGTACAAGAGCGACATCGTTGCGCTGACCACCGAATGCCTCATCAAGGCAATCGAGGCGCGCACCATGGACGTCGGTATCCCAAAGCCTGCCAAGGTGGTCAATGGCAAGCAGCGCACGGAAATGGACGGCTACAACCAGAGCCTGGTGGAGTACGAGCGCAAGGCCGAAGCTGTGCGCCGCACCCAAGTGGTGCGCGATATGGAGTCGGGTTGGGTGCTGACCGAATCGTTCTATAACAAGCTGGCGCTGCAGGATCGCGAAGGCATCAGCCTAAAAGAAAATATCGGCGAGATGGTCTACGGCATGGATGTGAGCCATGAGGTGGGCCAGGCGAAGAAAATCCCGTTCTTCAAACCGGACAGCCCCGACCTGGTGAGCAGTGGCGGGGTTAACCGAAGGCGCGCACCCCGGCTGGCCCTGACGGCCATGGACCAGGCAGAGTTGCACCTGCAAAAAGGCGACCGCATGGCGGCAGAGGACCTGGCCGAGAAGGAATTGCGAGTAAATCCAGTGTCGGGCGAGGCTCTCTATGTTCTGGCCCGGGTCAAGCTAATGGAGGGCGACCCACAGGCAGCCTACGACCGCTTCACGCAGGTAGTGTCCACCAGCAAAGATACCCGCACCGTGGCATGGTCCCACGTGTACCTGGGCCGCCTGTACGACGCGCAAACCGGCAGCAATCGCCCCAAAGCCGTTGCAGAGTACAAAGCCGCGCTGAACCTGCCGGGTATACAGCCCGATGTTCGAGCCGCAGCAGAGGCCGGTATCAAGCAGCCCTTTGCACCACCGAAACGGACCGTAAGGGACAGCGATCAGCAACCGGCTGACGACGATGAGCCACTGGACCCGACCGGCAAAAAACAGAAGGAAAGCTACCGTCCAGGCGAGGCCGCCGCACCCGCACGTACGCGATAACACCAGAACGAAAGGATCCATGCCTGACATCCTGCTTGCAGACCTGCTGACCGAAAGCCGCAATCCAGCCTCGGAGAAGATCGACGCCGTTTCAACAGAGCTGATGCTCCACATCATCAACGACGAAGACAACACCATCGCCGACCGGGTGCGACAGCAGATCCCGAACATTGGGCGCGCAGTTGATGCCATCCACGAGCGGGTGGCAAAAGGTGGCAGGCTGTTCTACATGGGCGCGGGAACCAGCGGCAGGCTGGGCGTTCTGGATGCTAGCGAGTGCCCACCGACCTACGGCGTCTCGCGCGACCTGGTGCAGGGCTTTATCGCGGGCGGCGACCCGGCGCTGCGCGTGTCGCAGGAAGGTGCGGAAGACAGCCGCGATCTGGGCGCTGCAGACCTGCTTGCCAACGGTTTCAACCAATCGCTGGGGCTGGACGTTCTGGTTGGCATCGCAGCGAGCGGTCGCACACCCTATGTTCTGGGCGCAATGGCAGCCGCGAAGGAGCTTGGCTGCCTGACGATCGGCCTTTCCTGCGTTCCCGGATCGCCGATTGAGGCTGCTGCGGACATCGCCATTACACCTGCGACCGGACCCGAGATCATCACTGGCTCCACCCGCATGAAAGCCGGTACGGCCACCAAGTTGGTCCTCAACATGCTCTCCACCGGTCTGATGGTGCGGCTGGGCCATGTTTACGGCAACCTGATGACCAACGTGCAAACGACCAACGTGAAGCTGGTGGATCGAGCAGAACGCATCATCGCCACGGCAACCGGCGCATCGGCGGAACGTGCAGAACAACTTCTGCAGCAGGGCGGCAGCGTGCGAACGGCTATCGTGATGGAAAAGCACGGCGTGCCGCGCGAAGCCGCAGAGCAGCTGCTGCAGCAGGCAGGAGGCAGCCTGCGCCGCGCCCTGACCACCTGAGCGCGGCCTTCGGAAAAAGGCGGGCACGTAAACTGGAGTGGATGTCCACTGAAGTACATACGCCTGCTCCACCTGAGCTGCCAGAAGCCCCGCACGGTGTAGAACCTGCGCATCCCCGCCCGGGTGCCCACCTGGCCTTTCTTGGGCTGTGCTGTGGCGTGGGCGTTTCTGCCATCTATCTGTGTCAGCCCCTCTTGCCGCAGATGGGTGCGACCTTTGGCGCAAGCGCCGCTGCCGCCGGGCAGATCGGCGTTGCAACCCAGGTAGGCTACGCCGTGGGCATGTTGACCTTTACGCCACTGGGCGACACCAAGGAACGGCGCGGCCTGATCCTGAAGATGTTTGCGGCTGTTTCCGTGGCGCTGCTGCTGGTAGCCTGTGCGCCCACACTCCCCCTTCTACTGATTCTGAGTGCATGCACCGGCGCATTTGCCTCGGTAACGCACATTGTTTTGCCCATTGCGCCTGACCTTGCCAGGCCTGAAGAGCGTGGACGCGCCGTCGGTATCGTAATGACCGGCCTGCTGATGGGCGTTTTGCTGGCGCGCACCTTTGCCGGTTGGCTGGCAGAGCTGACCGCACACCTGACCACGCGGATTGCAAGCTGGCGTGTCGTGTTTCTAGTCGCATCTCTGATGTCCGCGCTTCTGCTACCGGCTATCCATCGCCTAATGCCAAGGCTGCCTGCCAAGCAGCAACTGAACTATCGAGAAGTGATGGGCTCGTTGTGGACGCTGCTCCGCGAAGAACCGCTGCTGCGCGAGAGCTGCGTCTTGGGGGCGCTGGCCTTTGGCACCTTCTCCACCTTCTGGAATACCCTGGCTTTTGTGCTGCAAACCCATGGACTGGGAGCAGGTGTGACCGGCAGCTTTGGCCTGGTGGGCGCAGCCGGAACCCTGATCGCCGCGTCTGCAGGCAAACTCTCCGACAAACGTGGACCGCGCTATGTCATCTCCCTGGCGCTTGGCTCGCTGGGTGCGTCGTTCCTCGGCATCTACGCCACGGAACGCTTTGCCACCGGTGCGCAGGCCGCAGGCCACCTGCACATCTGGACTTACCTGCTGACACTGGCCGGCATGGTTGTGCTGCTGGACATCGGTATGCAGGCACTTCAACTGGGCAACCAGACAAGGAATTTCTCCCTGCAGCCCACCGCGCGCACGCGCATCAACACGCTGTATATGACGTCGTACTTTGTTGGTGGCGCGGCAGCCTCGGCGGTGTCACCCGTGCTGTGGCAGCACTTCGGTATCACTGGCCTGTGCGTTTTTGAGGTCAGCCTGATCCTGCTGGCAGTGCTGCGCCATGCCACGGGCCAGCCGGTGCCCTTGCCTGTAGGCGAAAAACGTGACGAGACGCTTTTGCACGCTTGACCTTGCGCCCGGCCGGCATACATCCGCAAGGGAGGCTTCCCGCTCTAACGTAGCTGCGGCCAGTGCCAGGCGCACAAGGGAGATTTGCAATGGTTCGCTTTTCTGAAAAGTTCCAGGCAGCCGGCCTCGCGCTGGCTTTGCTGATGCCTGCAGCCGTTCTTCCAGTGGTTGCGCATGCGCAGCAGACTGACACAACCACGACCAAGACAAAGAGCAAGAAGAAGTCCAGAAAAAACACGGCAACTTCTACCCCGTCGCAGGCAGCAGGCACGACCGAGCGGAATCCGCAGGCAGGCACGCCAGACCCCGTCAATCCCAGTGGAAGCCCGGAACCGCCGACGCCGACCACCCAGGGTCCGCCGCCCGCGCCCACCACACCGACCACCAACTCACCGCAAAGCGCTCCGCAGAACGCACCTCACTAGAAAAGCATTTCTGCGGAGACGGGCTGGCCGGCGCCAGCCCGTCTCCGCGTGATCTAACAAGCCGATCACTGGCAGATTGGAAGCAGTGGCCGACACCCTTCGGAGCCAACTCGCGCAGTTCTCGTGGAACAAGTCTGAACCCCTGCATGCATTGCTTTGTCTGCCGGGCGTAGCGCTCCCTCTCCTGCTGGGTGTTCACCTTGGCTACAACGGTACCGCCGTGCTGATGGCTGGCGGAGCCATGACCGTGGGCTTCGGATCGTATCAGCAGCCGCTGTTCCACCGATCCGGCGCCATGGTGGGCGCGTCGATCGGGATTGCGATCTCTGCCCTGGTCGGCGCGCTCTGCCGCGACAGCACGGCAGCTCTGTTAGCGGCAACCGTAGTGTGGGCTTTTCTATATGGCATGTCGAACAGCATCAGCACATCCACGGCGTGGGTGGGGCAGCAATGCTGTGTATTCCTGGTAGTCTCATCCGCGGCACCGTCAACCCCAGGCACAACGCACGATCTTGTCTACTCCGCATTGCTGCGCGGTGCGGGCGTGCTTGCCGGCGGAGCCCTGCAGACCTGCCTGATGCTGCTGTTCCGGGTCTGGCTGCCGGCTGCCCAAACGGTGTTTACCTCGCCAGACTTCGACCCAACCCACTTTCAGCGGAACTTCCTGCGTGAGCAGTTTTCACCGGGCAGCGGGGCCATGCAGTTTGCCTACCGCATGACGATTACTGCCCTTGCTTCGATTGCCATCTACCGTGAGCAAACATGGACCAGCGCCTACTGGATTGGCATGACGGCCATGCTGATTCCCAAGCCGGAGTTTACGCAAACCGCCGCGCGCGGACTTCTACGCGCGGCCGGCACCATGCTGGGCGCCGTCCTATGCACTTTTATCGTCATCTGGCTTAGGCCGGGTGGCCAGTGGTTGGCTGTTTTGACCCTGGTCTTCCTCTTTGGCGCGTACCTGCTCAGCAACGTGAACTACGGCGCGTTCGCGGTAAGCCTGACGGGCTACATCTGCTTCCTGTTGGCCATTGCGCACCAGCCCCCGAGTGAGGTGCTGCTGCATCGCGTCCTGGCCACACTGATAGGTTCGGGTGTGGCGCTGGGCATCCATGCCACGTTCATCGCGGGCCGCCGGGCACTTGGCATCGCCACTCCCGTACTGACCTCGCTGGAAAGCCGCTTCGGCCGCTGAACGGCGGCGACTGAACTCAATCGCCGCCGGATGCTTACTTTAGCCCTACAAACGTCATTCTGGACAAAGCCGAAGGATCTGCTTTTTTCGCTGCGGCCACTCTATGTCTGTCGGCTACTGGATGCTGTGCCCAATATCACTGGCGGTGCCAGCCTGCCGCAGGTAGGCCTCAATCGACTCATCCAGCACGCCCTTCGCTTCCAGCACCAGGTCGATGCAGTCACGTCCCGCGCCATGCCCACCGGCATGCGGCGTCACGTAATGTGCAGCAGCCTTGACCTGGTCCCGTGCATTCCATGTGGCCACGGCAAGCCCAACGGAGCGCATGGGCGGCAGGTCGATGATGTCGTCGCCCACGTAAGCAAGTTCATCCAGCGCAACACCTGCCTCGCGCATGATGTCGTGAATGGCTTCCATCTTCTGCTGCGACCCCTGATGGATGAACTCCACCTTCAGGTCGCGCATGCGCACCGCTACGGTGTCGCTGGTGCGCTTGGTGATAATGCCGAACCTCAAACCTGCGACGCGTCCAATGCCCATACCCAGGCCATCGTGTGCGGAGAAACCCTTGACTTCGACCGCCGGGATAAAGCCATCGGGCCGCTTGTCGCCGGGAATGAAGTACATGGCGCCATCCGTCAGAACGCCATCCACGTCGAATACAATCACTTTGATCTTGGCGGCGCGCTCGCGCAGGTCGGTCTGTTGCAGTTCAGGAATCATGTTCCCAGTGTCTCAGAAGGCGAGGGATCTAGGTCCAGTAGAGGATGCGCGCTGATGGCAATACTTCCTGCAGCGTCGCGTTGAACCATGCCCGCATTTCTGTCATGGAATCCTTCGGGTAAACGTACTTGAAGCCGCCGAACTTTGTTCGCTTTTCGGACCGCGCCTCTTCGCGCAGGTCCAGCTTCGTCTTTGGATACCATCCCAGCAGCACTTCCTTCGATCCCGGCGTAAAGCGGTGCGTGATCAACTCCGCGGAAAGATCGACGTCGGCGATCCCGGCGAGAGCCTCCGCGACGGCATCGAACAGCGCGCGGTACTCCTCACGCCATTTCTCCACCGGCATGATGGGCGCGATGGTCAGGCCCACCGGGTACCCGGCAAGTGCGAGCGTCCGCATCGCCTGCAGCCTGCGAGCAACCGTTGCTGTGCCGCCTTCAAAGTCGCGCGAAACGCTGGCCGCGTTCACTGAAAACCGCACGCGCGTGCGTCCGTTGTGGGGCAGTTTCGCAAGCGCATCCACGGCGTCGAACTTGGTGGTCCAGCGCAGTTGCACGGGAGCGTCCCACGCGCCAAAGAAGCGGATCGCCTCACTTAACGCGCCGGTGATGTGCTCGATGCCGAGCGGGTCGGTGTAGCAGGATGCCTCAAACGTCGTTCCCTCGTGCGCCCGTGCAACAGAGCGTGAAGTGACCCTGCCCGTCCCAACATAGCTGTAGAGATTCTCAAGAATTTCCGGCACATTCGCATACGCACGTGTCACGGGCGGACCGCTGAGCGAACCCGCAAGGTAGCAGTACTGGCAATGTGCCGGGCAGCCCTGCGCCACATGGAACTGCCAGTCGGCAGACGGCGGAATGGGCTGCAGTTTGCGCGCACCCGGCGGCGACACCACGATGGCCAGTGTCGATTTCGCCAATGCGTACGCCTTGCCCGCCGTGTCCGCGCGGATGGGGTCCAACCGGTTCGCCTTCAGCTTTGTCACGGCTGCTCCAAGCGCTTCCGCCCGCTGCAGCATGGCCCGGCCATACGGCATGGCGTAGGCGTCGGGCGTAATCATCACCTGTCGCGGTCGCCACACCCTACCGGGCGCAATGTGCTCGCGCTCCAGCAGCGCCGGATGCACGGCGGCCTCCTGGATCAACTCCGGTTCAAACGGTTCCGACACCTCGGCGAGCGTAGCCTGCGACATACGTGGTTGGATGCACGGCCAGTCCCGAACCCCATCCCTCCGACCCGTCATCCTGAGCGCAGCGAAGGATCCCCGGGGCGTTTTCTGCTGGCATCACAGCGCGGCGCTTTTCTCGCGAGAAACCTGGAAGCAGATCGTGGCGGTAAGCCTCTCGGTATTCTTCGGTCGCTTCGCCAGGTCAGGAAGACGGACGGTGGCCGAACATCGCGATCGCGTGAGGCGAACAGGCAGCGAACAGCGGTAGAATGGCACGCATGGCTGCTGCCGCCCCACCGCTTGCCGAAATCCATGACCACGCAGCCGCTCAGCAGGCGCTGGCGTGGGCACACCCGGTCGTGCGGCAGTGGTTTCTGGGCAAATTCGGTAGTCCGACCGAGCCGCAGATCGAGGGCTGGCCCGCCATCCTGCGCGGTGATCCGACACTGATCTCCGCGCCCACTGGCAGCGGCAAGACGCTTACGGCATTCCTCGTTGCCATCAACCGGCTCGTATGCGAGGCCATTGCGGGCACGCTGCCGCCGCACACGCAGGTGGTGTACGTCTCGCCGCTGAAGGCGCTGAGCAATGACGTGCAGAAGAACCTGGAAGAGCCGCTCCGCGAAATTCTGACGCTGGCACTTGAAGAGGGCTACCTGTGCGCGGGCATCCGCACCGGCGTGCGCACCGGCGATACCCTGCCCAAAGAACGCGTGGCCATGCTGAAGCATCCGCCACACATCCTGGTGACCACACCGGAATCGCTCTACCTGCTGCTGACCTCCGCCAAGGCACGCGAGAACCTGCGCTGCGTGCACACCGTGATCGTGGATGAAATCCACGCCATGGCCGACGACAAGCGCGGCGCACACCTCGCCCTTACGTTGGAACGGCTGGACGCCCTGGTCACCGGCGAAAATCGCCTCGCCCCCGGCAGCATGCTGACCGGCCTGAGCCGCGCACCGCAGCGCATCGGCCTGTCTGCCACGCAGAACCCGATTGAACTCGTTGCAGCATTTCTAACCGGTACCGGTACACCACTTTCAACTCGTCATCCTGAGCAAAGCGAAGGATCCCGACGAAGCCTGGCCTCAGCAAAGCCTCAAGCATCTCCTGGCAACGAACGTGACGCCTATGCCACCATCGTCCAGGTAGGCCAGCGCCGCACGCTCGACCTCGCCATCGAAATCCCCTCCTCGGAACTAGGCTCCGTCTGCGACAGCAAGATGTGGACCGAGACCTTCGACCGCATCGCACAACTATGCCGCGAACACACCTCCACGCTGGTCTTCGTCAACACCCGCCGCATGGTGGAGCGACTGTGCGGCGCGCTGGCCGAACGCCTCGGGCAGGAGAACGTCGCGGCGCACCACGGTTCACTCTCACGTGCTCTGCGGCTCGACGCAGAACAGCGCCTGAAAGCAGGCGAAATCCAGGCACTGGTCGCAACGGCGTCGCTCGAACTCGGCATCGATATCGGTGCGGTCGACCTTGTCGTCCAGATGAACAGCACCCGCGCCGTGGCCGTAGCCATGCAGCGGGTTGGCCGCGCCGGCCATTGGCGCGGAGCCATCCCGAAAGGCCGCTTCTTCGCCACCACGCGCGACGACCTACTGGAGCAGGCAGCGCTGGTCCAGGCGATGCAGGCAGGCAAGCTGGACCGGCTTGAGATTCCGCCTCAGCCCATCGACGTCCTGATGCAGCAGATGGTCGCCATCTGCGCCGCCGAGCCATGGGAAGAAGACGCGCTATACCGCCTGGTGACGCGCGCCTACCCCTACCGCGACCTGTCACGCGACGAGTTCGACGAGTTGGTCACGCTGCTTCACACCGGCATCGAGAACAGCCGCGGGCGCTATGGCGCATACCTGCTGCGCGACGGCGTCGCCGGTGTTTTGCATCCACGCCGAGGCGCACGCATGACCGCCATCGGCAACGGCGGCGCGATTCCGGACAACGCGTCGTACGCCGTCATTCTGCAGCCGGAGGGCGTGCAGATTGCCACGCTTGACGAGCATTATGCCGTGGACAGCGGACCCGGCGACGTCATCCAACTGGGAAACGCAAGCTGGCGCGTGCTCACGGTCGAAAAAGAAGGCCGCGTTCTGGTGGAAGACGCGCACGGCGCGCCGCCCAGCGTGCCCTTCTGGTTTGGCGAGGCACCGCAGCGCACCGACGTGCTGAGCGACTTTGTAGCGGAACTGCGCGACGGCATTGCGAAACGCACCACGGGCCTTCACCACGAGCATGTTGTCGCGGAAGATCCACGCGTCGCCGCAACCATGGCGTGGCTCAAGAGCGAATGCGGCATATGCGAGAGTGCCGCGTTGCAACTGGTGCAGTACATCGTCAGCGGGCGCGCTGTGCTGGGCACCGTGCCAACCAAGACCACTATCGTCGCCGAACGCTTTTTCGATGAGGGCGGTGGCATGCAGTTGATCCTGCATGCACCCTTTGGCGGCCGCGTGAACCGCGCGTGGGGACTGGCGCTGCGCAAGCGTTTCTGCCGCGGTTTCAACTACGAACTGCAGGCGGCAGCGACCGACAACGGCATCAACATCTGCCTGGCGGAACAGCACAGCTTTCCGCTGGCCGACGTCTTCAACTTCCTGACCGAGCACACCGCGAAAGAACTGCTGGAGCAGGCCGCCATTGCCTCGCCCATCTTCAAGACGCGCTGGCGCTGGGCCGCCAACCGATCGTTGCAACTGCTGCGCTTCAACAAGGGCAAAAAGATCCCTCCGCAGATCCAGCGCACCCGCGGCGAAGACCTGCTGGCCAGTGTCTTCCCGCAGGCCGCGGCGTGCTTTGAAACCATCGTCGGCGACATCCAGATTCCCGATCACCCGCTGGTTAACGAAGTGATGAAAGACGTCCTGCAGGAGGCCATGGACCTGACTGGCCTGCAGGACATCCTGCGGGCGATGCACGACGGCTCCATCGAGTGCATCGCGGTCGACACGCCCGTTCCATCGGTCTTTTCGCACGAACTGCTGAATGCCAACCAGAACAGCTTCCTCGACGAAGCGGGCCTGGAAGAGCGGCGCGCGCGTGCCGTGTCACTGCGCCGGACCATCCCTGACTCTGTGCTGGGGGAGGCCGGCAGGCTTGATCCCGCTGCGATCCGGCAGGCACGCTGCGAAGTATGGCCCGACCTGCGCGATGAGCATGAACTGCACGATTTGCTGTTCAGTGCGGTGGCGCTGCCAGTAGCGTTGTTCAGGGAACAGGCAACAGGGATCAGCAATCAGGTTCTCAACGTCGCAGAAGAAGTGGCTTCAGCGGCCGAGGGATTTCAAGCCTGCGCCGACGAAGAAGTCCAGGCACACCGCATGCAGGCAAGCCGCCACTGGCCGCTATTCTTCGCACGCCTGCAGGCACGCGGCCGCGCCACCACCATCCGATTCGGGGACCAGGATTGCTGGGTAGCAACCGAGCGCGTCGAGCACGCGAAAGCGCTCCTGGCGATCACCACAAACGCCGTCATCCTGAGCAAAGCGAAGGATCCCGACGAAGCCACATCCAGCAAAGATCCGCAGGGCCTTTCTCCTGCAGAGACGTCAGCCGCCATCCCGCATGACGAAGCTCTCCGCCTGCTCACGCAGGGTTTCCTCCAGATCCTGGGCCCCACCACTGCGGCCGGCATCGCCGCGCTCGTCAACCTGCACCCACGAGCCATCTTCCAGCAACTTGCCGCGATTGAAGTGCAGGGACTGGCGCTGCGCGGCATCTACGAAGCACCCGCCGCTGCCACGGAAGACAGTGACATTGAGTGGTGCGAACGCCGCATCCTGCAACGCATCCATCGCCTGACGCTGGGAGCGTTGCGCAAGGGCATTGAGGCCGTTGCACCCGCCGTCTTCATGCGTTGGCTGCTGCGCTGGCAACATCTCGCGCCGCAAACGCAACTCGCCGGTGAAGAAGGCGTGCTGGAAGCGCTGCTGCAACTGGAAGGCTTTGAAGCGCCCGCCGTCGAGTGGGAGCGCAACCTGCTGCCGCAGCGCGTCAAGGACTACGACGGCAAGTGGCTCGACGCGCTCTGCCTGTCCGGTGCGGTGGGCTGGGGCCGCATTTCGCCGCATCCGGCATGGGCCTGCGGAGATGGCGCCGCGCCGCGTCGCGTCATCCCCACGAACATGGCACCAATCACGTTCTTCCTGCGTGAAAGCGCGGACTGGCTGCCCGCCGCGCTGGCCTCCAAGTGCGTGGAAGAAGACAAGCTGCAACTGGCTCTCTCACCCGAAGCTCTGTGCATCCGCAACACGCTGCGTGACCGGGGCGCGTGCTTCGCCAGCGATCTGCAGCGCATGTGCGTCCTGAGCAAGCAGCAGACGCAGACCGCCCTGTGGGAGCTTGCCACGGCAGGCCTCGCCAGCGCCGACGGCTTCGACCAGCTCCGCATCATGATGGACCCCAAGCGCAAGCCGCTGGCCGCCGAGCCGGTTGCCAACGGGGCACGCCGCGGAACGCGCTCCATCGCCGGTCGATGGTCGATGTTTACCGAGGACGAGCATCGCGAACTCTCTGCCCCGGAACGCGCACGGGAAGAGGAAACTTCACTCGCTGCCGCGGCACGGATGCTGCTTGCACGGTACGGCGTCATCTTCCGCGACCTGTTGCAGCGCGAGGCCAACGCACCCAAGTGGCGCGACCTGGTCCGCATGCTGCGACGCCTGGAAGCGCGTGGCGAGATACGTGGAGGCCGCTTCGTCTCGGGGTTCTCTGGTGAACAGTTTGCCCTGCCCGAGGCCGTGGAAAGCCTGCGCGCCACCCGCGACGTGCAGCACGACGACGTCATCACGTTAGCCGGGAGCGATCCCATGAACCTGATCGGGATCGTCGTTCCCGGCGAACGCACCTCAGCTGTTGCTGGCAAAAAGGTCCACCTGCGGGGCGGCGCTGCATGCGATGCGGAGGGCAATCCCATCGACGCGGTTGCCACGCCAGCAGGCATCCGGCGCATACCGACGGCTCCTGCTGAACCTGGCCTTCCACTTCCTCCTGTGCCGGAGCCGCAGGGCGGCCTGTTCGCATGAGCGACGCACAGGTCGATCTACCGGACGAGGACTACTACTACGACGGTCCGTTTCTCGTGTTTACCGCGGCCAACCTGCGCAAACGCGGCACTTGCTGTGGCAACGACTGCCGCCACTGTCCCTACGATGAAGACGGCAACGTCGTACCCGGCAAGGGCGAACGTTAGCCTCGAAAGACCAGAACGGCTGCGGCAATCAGCAGCAGCACGACGCGTCCCTGGTGCAGCCTGTCCCAGCGCCGCGCGTCCGCCAGCCAGCCGTCGTGGAAAGCGCCTGCGGCAATCCGGTTGTTGATTGGCACCAGAAATCCAAGGGTGCCAACCAAAATCAGCAACTGCAGCCCCGCCGCAACGGCCGCACCGGTCGTCCGCGACAGCCACCAGTCGCCCAGTGTGAGCAGAAGCGTGGCCGCATACCAGAACGGCATGGCCCGGCCCAGAGACCCCGCCAATAAAGGTGCGATTGGTCTCTGCTGAGCGTCCGGCAAGCGCCGGAGTGCAGGCTCAACGAACGCAGCCACGCAAACCTCGTTACCCGCCATTGCCGTCAGACTGAAAACTGCCAGGTGATGGATGATGCCATGCAGCGCCATGAACTTCTCCCCGCTTCGCGCAATTTAGACTACCTAAGAGAGCATTTTCGAGGTTCAGCATGGCACACATGGTTTTTTGTTCCAAGTACAAGGCAGAGATGGAAGGGCTGGATGAGCCGCCCTTCGACTCCGATTTCGGCAACAAGATCTACAACACCGTCAGCAAGAAGGCGTGGGGCGAGTGGATCGAGCGCCAGAAGATGCTGCTGAACGAATATCGCCTGCAGCCCTGGACACCCTCGGCACAGGAGTTCCTGGTCGAGCAGATGAACGACTTTTTCTATGGTGAAGGCGGAGAGCTGCCCAAGGAGTACGTCGCTCCAACGGCGTAGCCCATGCAGGACATCTCGACCCTTGTAGAAACGCCGCATGAGTATGCCGTTGAGCCAAACGGCAGCCGCTTTGTCCGTGCCTGTCTGCGTCAGCCGGTGGACCGCACGCCCGTGTGGTTCCTGCGCCAGGCGGGCCGCTACATGCCGGAATACATGGCCGTGCGCAGGCACCATACGCTCCTGGAAATCTGCCGAACGCCTGATGTCGCGGCAGAGGTCACCATTACTGCGGCTGAACGACTGGGCGTGGATGCGGCCATCATCTTTGCCGATCTGCTGCTGCCCTTCACGCCCATGGGACTCGACTTCGAGTTCGTGAATGGTGAAGGTCCGGTGGTGCACCAGCCGGTGCGTTCACGCGAGCACATCGAGGCGCTACGGACCGATCGCGCGGATGAATTGAACTACGTCGCGCGCGCCATCGAGCAGGTTGCAAAGCACTTTGCACCGCCCCGTGAAGATGGCGATCAGCTGGGCATGATCGGCTTCATTGGTGCGCCGTTTACGCTGGCCAGCTACATGATCGAAGGCGGGTCGTCTCGCAATTACATCGAGACGAAAAAGCTCATGTACAGCGACAAGGCGTCCTGGTCATTGCTGCAGGAGAAGCTGTTGACCGTGCTGGTCGCGTATGCCGCGCAGCAGGTCGAAGCCGGCGCAGACGTCATACAGATTTTCGACAGCTGGGCGGGTGCGCTTTCTGTCAGCGACTACCGCGACTTCGTTTTGCCCGCTACCAAGGAACTGGTGCAGCGCGTGCAGGCTTTGGGCGTGCCGGTGATTTACTTCGGTGTGGACACCGCGTCGTTGCTAACCACCATGCGCGAAACCGGTGCTGACGTTCTTGGTCTCGACTGGCGCGTGCCTCTCGATGAGGGCTGGCGACTGGCCGGTCCGCACGTCGCCGTGCAAGGCAACCTCGATCCTATTGCGCTGTTTGCGCCGGAAGATCTGTTGAAGCAGCGCGTGAAGGAGATCCTTGACGCGGCAGGCAATCGCGACGGTCACATCTTCAATCTAGGCCATGGCATCGTGCCCGGCACGCCCGTGGACAACGTTATCAACGTCGCCCGTTGGGTGAAAGAACTGAGTGTACGCGCGTGAACAATCTTGGATATTTCCTCGTCGGTCTTATGAGTGAGAAGCTGAACCTCAAAGATCGGCTGGAGCCCGTTCACCAGCAACTGGCAACGGCAGCAACAAGCGCAGCAGCACCAGGGCAGGAACGTGTCATCGCCTCCTATGAGATAAGCCACGCCGACCAGATTGCCGCGGCCATGGCAGCACCGGACGTTACGCAACCCGAGCCGGACCAGTTCGACGCCATCCTGCTGCTGGCACACGGCACACCCGATGTGCTGGGTGAGATGGATGCCTACCTGAAGCTCGTGACGGGTGGCCGCGGAGTGCCTCCGCACGTCGTACATGAACTCCAAGAACGTTATGCCGAGATTGGTCTAAAAGACGAGCCCACACCAGAGGGTCCGCACCTGACCCGATGGACGCTGCTGCAAGGCAGACTGCTGCAGGAACGCATCGGCACGCCCGTGTACGTCGGCATGCGCAACTGGAAACCGTTCATCAGCGATGTCGTCGAACAAATGAAAGCAGACGGCGTGAAGAAAGTCCGCGCCATTTGCCTGGCACCGCAGAACAGCCGCACCAGCGTTGGCTTGTACCGGCGCGCCCTGGAGACCGCGGCGGCTGGCGCGTTCGAAATCGACTTTGTTGCAGGCTGGTCAGAGCACACGCTGCTGGTCCGCGCGCTTGCCGAGAAGATGCGAGCGGCGCTCGAAAAGGCTCGGACCACAGATGCGAAGACTGCCGTTCTGTTTACGGCACACTCGGTCCCCTGCCGCACCATCCAGGCGAAGCCCAGCGAACACCATGGCATGTTGCTGACCACAGAGGCAGATACCTATGCCGTCGAGTGCAAGTCAACTGCCCGGCACATTGCCGCGGAACTCGAGGACATCCTCGAGGAGAAAGACTGGTACTTCTGCTTTCAGAGCCAGGGCCTGAGTGGCGGGCCATGGATCGGGCCAGGCGTTGAAGACAACCTGAAAGCTCTGAAAGAATCCGGCTACACCCATGCTGTGCTGCAGCCCGTGGGTTTTCTGTGCGACCACGTCGAAATCCTCTACGACATCGACATCGACTTTCAGCGAACCGCCGCTGAGATCGGCATTGCAATCTCTCGTGCAGACAGCCTGAATGATTCGCCCACGCTGATTGCCGCACTGGCTGACCTGGCACGCCGCGGTGTTCGCAGCCTGCCCATACATCCGCAAGTAGAGGCCACCGCCAAGGCAGACCTGGTCACCGTGCTGGCTCCGCTGGAAGAAGCCGTAGCGGCTGCGGTCTAACGTGACAAAACGCATCGCAGTGGTAGGCGGCGGCATGGCAGGTCTCGCGGCCGCCTATGAACTAACAAAGCTGCAGCGGCACAGCAAAAGCCTCAGTTTCACGCTTATCGAAGCGTCAGAACGTCTTGGCGGCATTCTCGAAACGCGCCGCGAAGATGGCTTTGTCTTTGAATGCGGACCCGATGCCTGGGTCACCGACAAGCCCTGGGCGCGCGAAGTAGCTGAAGAACTTGGCCTTGCTGAAGACCTGTTGCCTTCAAATGACGGCACCCGCATCACCTATGTTCTGCAGCATGGTCGACTACAGGCCCTGCCCGACAACATGCGCATGATGGTGCCGGAAAACCTTGATACCGTTCGGCAATCCGCCTTCTTCAGCCCGGCGGCGCGTGACTCGTACCTTGCCGAACCGGCCCGCGCAGAAGAACTAAAAGCCTCCGCACCGGATCACGATGAGTCTGTAGCCAGCTTTGTCTCGCGGCACTTTGGCGAAGAGGTGCTGCGTGTGATCGGTGCGCCCCTGCTGGGCGGCGTCTTTGGAGGCAACGTCTACCGGCTTAGCGTTCGCGCGGTGATGGCACCGTTTGTGCAGATGGAGCGTGAGTACGGATCGCTGATCCTGGCGCTGCAGGCACGTGCCGCGCAGCGTGGCCCCAAGCGGTCCAGCATTTTCACAACACTGCGCGGCGGCACCGGTACGCTGGCAGAGCGCATGGCGGCCACCCTGCCGCAGGCGTCTGTGCAGTTGAACCAATCCGTCATCGGCATGCAGCGCACGACACGCGGATGGCTGCTGCAGTACAACAACGGCGGGTCCGAAGAATTCGACTACGTCCTGCTTGCCGTGCCTGTGAAAACTGCGCGCAAACTGCTGGAGCCCCTCGATGCACGCTCCGCAGAATTAGTTAACCTTCCTACCAGCTCTGCGGTCATTGCCGCTTTCGGATACGCGGCACCGCACACTCTATCCTTGCCTGCGGGATTCGGCTTCCTTGCTCCAGAGAGCGAACACCGCACGCTTCTGGCCGCCACCTTTGCCGACCAAAAGTTCGAGAGCCGGGTGCCGCAGGGTGGCAAATCGTTGCGAGCCTATTTTGGCGGGGCCAATGCAGACGCGTTGATTCCACGTTCGGATGAAGAGATCGCAGCGATCGCAAGCGATGAGCTTGCACGCGTCCTCGGGCCTTTACCCCTGCCTGCAGCAACTGTAGTACGTCGCTGGCCAGATGCCCTGCCGCAGTACGAGGTGGGTCATGGCGAACGCATGGCCGAACTGCAGTCCCGCGTGGACAGCATCGGAGCCTTGCACCTGTTAGGTAATGGCTATCGGGGCGTCGGCCTGCCCGATCTTATCCGCGACGGCCTGGCTGCTGCGCGTTCTGCCAGCCAGCTAAACGTCTGACGGCCCAAACTCGAAGCGTTGCAGGTGCAGCCACGGCCCGCCAAGGTATCGCCAAAGGTCCAGTCCAACAGCGGTAACAGTCCAGGGCTGGAAGCGGGCCTGCAACTGCATTCGTGTGACCTTCGCAACCTCGGGCGTGACCTTGTTCTGCACGACCACGTGGGGACGGAACCCCTGCCGATCCTGCGGCGAAAGCTGGTCTGCAAACGCCTCGCTCAGGTCGCGGTGCAGCGACTTTGCCGCTGACGACTGCAGGAAGTACGCAACACCCTTGCCCAGCGAACGTAGTTCGGTCACCTGCATGGGAAAAGCCGATCGCAGTTCCGCCGCCAAATGCAGGGTGGCAAACGTCGCTTCCTCCTCTGCCAGGGTGTGGAAGAGCGACAGGTGCGCGGGAATCCGATTCAACGCGGGTGGGAAGTGCTGCTGGCGCTCGTTTTCGAAGCGGCTTTGCGCTTCGTCATCCAGCGCCAGCGTTAGAACACAGGACATGTGCTTACTTTGCTGCCGGCTTCGGCGAAAGGGTGGGCGCTGCCGTAGCGGGTGCCGCGGCCTTCAGCTTGGCTGTGTACTCCTGGGTCAGAGTAGCCAATTTGGGCTGCATCTCTTTGATGCGGCCCTGCACGGTGGTCATGGTCTTGTTGGCGAGCTCCGGCGTCTTGGTGATGATGGCCTGCCCTGCGGGTGTCTTGTAGAACACCAGAATGGCGTCAAGCTCTGCCTCGGTAAAGCTGTCAGCGTACGACTGGATAATCATGGGCCGCAGCTTTGCCCAGCTGACCTCTTCGTTCGTCGTGTCCTGCACCTGCTTCATGTATTCGCTGGTCAGCTTCGTCTGTTCAGGATTCAGGGGAGCGGCACCTGACTGCTGCTTCGCAAGTTCGTTTACACGGGTCTGCAGGCTGGCAAGCTGGCCTTCCATCAGCGAATCGGTCTTTGTCAACACCAGCATCTGCTCGGCCTTGGCGCGGCGGCTCGCCTCATCGGCGTGTGCGGCAGGAAGAGCGGCGGCGAAGCAAAGGGCGAGGGTAATTCCGTACAGGGGGCGCATGGTTTCTCCGGAGCGGTAGGTCGCGAACAGTCGCGGGATTGCTGGTCACAGTGTTGGACGCTGTCTATGAAGAATAGCGCGTCGTCAGCCTGTACCGCATGCGGCAATGTAGGCTGACAACGCATGCCTTTGATCTCCTGCACGGACGCGCTCAACCTCATTCGCACGAAGATGTCTCTGCTTGCCCTTCCGGCGCAAACAGAAGATGTCGCACTGGAACTTGCCGCAGACCGTGTGTTGGCGCAGACGGTGTCTGCGGATCGGGACCAGCCACCCTTTCCCCGGTCCACGCGCGATGGCTACGCCATGCGTGCGGCAGACGCCGGTGCAACGCTCACGTTGATCGGCGCGATCCGCGCAGGCGAGCAATGGACCGGCCAGCCGCCTGGCGAACGGGAAACGATCGAGATTATGACCGGCGCACCCGTCCCCGAGGGCGCAGACGCGGTCGTTATGCTGGAACACGTCGACGCCACCCGCAACACCATTAGCCTGGCAGGCGGGCGCAGCATGACGACCGGAGAAAACATCGTTCCGCAGGGTGCGGAAGCCCGTGCGGGCGACGTCCTGCTCCACGCTGGAACCCGCATAGCCGCCGCCGAAGTTGCGCTTGCGGCATCCGTCGGAGCGGCGCATCTCCAGGTCTACGCGCGACCGGTTGTGGCGATCCTTTCGACGGGTGACGAACTGGTGGCGGTGGACGAAGCGCCTGGTCCCATGCAGATCCGCAACTCCAACTCGCACGGTCTGGCCGCCCTGGTGCGGGCCAACGGAGGCACGCCGCAGGTGTTTCCTCCCGTTGCGGACACACGCGAAGCCCTCGACCAGGCCATCAACGCTGCGCGTGGGGCCGACATGCTTCTGCTGTCAGGGGGTGTGTCCGCGGGCAAATACGACTTTGTCGAAGACGCCCTGCTGGCCCGTGGCGCGGAGTTCTTCTTCACTGGGGTCAGCATCCAGCCCGGTAAACCCGCAGTCTTTGGCAGGATTCACGCAGACAGTACCAACGGTGAGCAGTGGGTCTTCGGCTTGCCCGGCAACCCTGTCTCGACACAGGTCACCGCCCTGCTGTTTGCCATGCCCATGCTGCGCGCACTGGGGGGCGAAGGTAGACGAGCAGATCGCGCGGGCGAATCCACGGTGGAAGAGGCGGCGTTGCCTCGACCGTTCTTCGCAGGTGCCAGGCTTGCCGAACCCGTGCAGGTGCGGCCCGGTTTGACCCGCTTTCTTCCAGCCCTGCTGACCTCGTCTCTGGAAGGTGCAACGGTGCAGACGACCGGTTGGCAGGGTTCCGGAGACCTGAACGGCAACGCACGTGCCAATTGCTACCTTGTGGTGCCGCCCACGGCGTCAGCTCTGGCGTCCGGTGATGCTGTCTCCGTCCTGCTGCGGTAGGCTGATGCAGATGCAGGAACCCATCAACAGACGCACGCGCATTGGCAAGATGCTGGTAGGCGCGGCCGTGATTGTGCCCGCACTTGCCGTCGCGGCCATGATCGTCATGAGCCACCTGATGCTTGTGCATTACGAACGGCGCGACCTGATCGTGTGGCTGGTGGCCGACGCTGCCGTGCTTGGGCTTGGCTTGGTCCTGATCGGCGAGGAGGGTCTTTGAAGAAATCAACGCGTGCCACCGACCCAACACGCCCTGCACCGCAACTCTCCCACTACAACGAGGCCGGCGAAGCGCACATGGTGGACGTCAGTTCCAAGCAGCCGACGCGTCGCGAAGCCGTTGCCGAGGCGTTCGTGGAGCTGAATGCAGAGGTACTTGCAGCGCTGCCGCGCAACCCCAAAGGCAATCCGCTGGAAGTGGCCCGGTTTGCAGGCATAACCGCAGCTAAGAAAACGGCAGACCTGATCCCCATGTGCCATCCTCTGGCCCTGTCGTTTGTTGACGTGGAAGCGACGATCGTTCAGCCTGCCACGCTGCTGAATACCGGCGGTGGGGTTCGCATCCGCGCCACGGCTGCAACGGTGGCGGGTACCGGTGTCGAGATGGAGGCCATGACCGCGGCAGCCGTGGCAGCGCTGACGGTGTACGACATGACGAAAGCCCTCGACAAAGGCATTCGGATCCGAGAAATCGTTCTTTTGAGCAAAAAGGGCGGCAAAAGCGGAGACTACGTGCGAAGCACGTCTTAGCTTGCGTTTCGCCTACAGGTTGAACAGCTCTCGCAGTCGCCGAATTTGCGCGCGCGCAACGGGAATTTCCGTCGCCTTGCGATCGTCCATACGCAGCAGATAGCTGGACTTAAACCACGGCACAACTTCGCGAATGTGCTGGATGTTGACCAGAAAGCTGCGGTGCGCTCGCCAGAACGTGTCCGGATCAAGCTGATCCGTCAACTCTTCCAGCGTGCGTACGTTCGAAGAACCCTCCAGCGTGGGTGTGACGACCGAGATCGTTCCCTCTTCAATCGAAGCGAAGCATATGTCGCGCTGATCGGCCAGCAGCAGGCGTTGTGCGGCGCGCACTACAACCTTGCCCGAACGTGGTCGAGCCTGTGTGGCAGCCGCAGTCTGTGCCTGCAGCAGCTTTAGAAGCGACTCCAACCGTTCTTCCGCGCTGGCCAGTGGCACGGTATCCACACCCGTGTCGGGGTTGGCAGGGGATACGTCCGCCTTGCGGCTCCGAACCTTTTCCAGTGCCAACGCGACCCGGTTCTGCTCGAAAGGCTTCAGCAGGTAATCAATCGCATTCACTTCGAATGCGCGCACAGCGTACTGGTCAAAGGCGGTCGCAAAGATCACTTCAGGCATGCGGCCCGTCCGCTTCTCCATGAGTTGCTTCAGAACGGCAAAGCCGTCCAGGCCGGGCATTTGCACGTCCATAAACACAGCATCAGGAGCTTCCCTGCGGATGGTCTGCACGGCTTCAATGCCGTTGGACGCTTCGGCGACGATCTCTACGCCGCCGGCGCGCTCCAGCAGGTAGCGCAACTCGCGCCGCGCCAGTTCTTCATCGTCGACAATGACAGCGGTCAATGGCATCGCGCTCAGTATAGGCGCTGCGCCGCCGCAGCGGGGCGGCTCGCAAGCTGCGCTCGCTGCGGCAGGGTTCGCGACTACATATTGGTCTGGCCGCTTCGCATGGACTCATTGAAGGTGGGCCTGGTGAAGGCCAGGGCTTCGGCCATGCGTGCCTCGTACTCGGCATGGTGGTTCATCAGCGGCTCCGTGCTGCCCGCGAACTCCAGGCCAGGGTCAAGCTTCAGGATGCCTTCACTTGCGAGGTCTTCCGCTACCTGCTTCAGGTCGGCGACTGTGGTGTTCAGGTACTGCGCGTCGCGTGGATCGGCAATCCAGACCGATGCGCCGCCACCCAGCACGCCACTGGCCCAGTAGACCTTTGCGGCAAGAAAGTCAGCACGCTGCTGCGCGTCCGTGTCATTGAAGATAAAGCGCTGCTGCTTGGCGGAATAGTAGCGGGTGGTGACCGGCACCGGCTGACGATTACCGCTTTTTACCAGTTCCAACTGCCCCTGATCGAAAATCTTGCGCACTGCGTTGTAAATAAAGCCTTCGGCAAAGGGCTGCTCGGGTGCCGGCACTACTTCAGCAAAGGTGACCGTCATGCTGGCTGAAACCTTTGCCCGCAGCTGCGATTCCGCCGGCGTTTTGCCGTCGTCCAGCATGGCATCCCCGTGCACGATATAGGTGTCCGCACCGGTCGTTGACAGGTGGAACGGCCAGCGCCAGTTGCCCATGCTGATGGGCAAGCCGCCCAGGGTGATGTAGATGTCCGGGCGGGGATTGCGTAGGCGCTGTGCAGCCTCCAGCAGGAAGTCGTGGATCGGCTTCTGATACTGGTGGTGCTGCAGATCGAATCCTGCGCTCAGTTCGAGCATCTGCCGTGCGCCCGGGATCTCTGCCGCGGTTTTCTCCAGGATTACGTTCCTGCCCTCCGCTGCAGACAGCAGCATCAACGTGAACATTTCGGTGGGAACACCGTTGAAACCTGCACTTTCCACACCTTCCACGACAGCCAGACCTGCCTCCAACGCTGCCTTTTGTACTTCCTTTGCCAACGGTGTGTTCAATGCGATTGCCATGCGGTTACAGCCTGCCCTTGTTCTAAGATGATGGTGCCTATCGGGCCTGGAGGTTGCTCCAGAGCGTACCGGTGCACTCCATCTAAGCGTAACGCACTGCCACCCGTCTCGCGAGGCAACGGCATGGCAACACACGGGTGCGGCAGTGTGCCCTGCAGATGCAAAAAGCTCCGAGGCCGCTTGTCAGCAACCTCGGAGCTTTGCGGATTTTGCGTCTACGGCTAGGCTGCGGCGGCGGGTACAAAGCCGTCACACCCGCTGATGGGCGTGACCTTCAGGTGCAGACTCGCGAGCTTCGGGTGACCGCACTCATCGATCATCACCACATCCGCCTGCTTGCTGCTGAGGATGCTTACCAATGTGTTGCTCTGTGCATGTGCTTCACCGAAGTGCGTACATAGACCACACTGACCGTCATGAACTGCTTCCATCCAACACCTCCAGAACTTAGTAGCTAGGAGTTTCAACAGTGCACTCCCGTTGCCTCGAACACTCCAAAGGCAAATGAAAGAAATGTCAAAAACCCCAGCAAATACCCAATCCTACGGTCCTCTATCGGCATGGATGCAGATTTCGCGACGTACCGTTTTACGCCTCTGTCCATCCGCCGCGGCAGTCGCAGCCCATGCCGTTCATGATGAACAGCGTTAGTTCAAACGACCTTTTCTGTCAGGTTCTACAATGAATGGGTTGCCGCCTCGCACCAGAACCGTACCCGCCCCACAACTGTCGCAGGAGATCCGCACAGGCTTCGCACAGCGCCTCATGGCGTGGTATCGCGAACATGCGCGCGTCCTGCCGTGGCGCGGTTTGCGCGACCCCTATCGCATCTGGCTATCGGAGATCATGCTGCAGCAGACGCGGGTAAACGCGGTGCTGGAGCACTACGCACGTTTTGTCGAACGGTTCCCCACCCTGCTGGCGCTTGCCCTTGCTCCGGAAGCAGACGTACTGGCCGCCTGGAGCGGCCTGGGCTACTATCGCCGTGCACGCATGATGCATCGTGCAGCCATGCTGCTGGTTGCGGAGCACGGTGGCGCGCTGCCACGATCCGCCGCTGAATTACGAAGGCTGCCCGGCATAGGCAACTACACCTCCGCAGCGATTGCCAGCATCGCGTTTGGCGAAAGCATAGCGGTGATCGACGGCAACGTCGAGCGCGTTCTTCTGCGCATTCTTGGCTTGCCGGAAACGCCCGGCGCAGCTGCCGCGGACATGCTGAACGATGTGGCGCAATCCCTTCTGCCGGATCAAAATCCTGGCGATCACAATCAGGCCATGATGGAGCTTGGTGCGACCATCTGCCTGCCCCGCAGCCCGCGTTGCTCTGCCTGCCCTGTGTTTGACTTCTGCCGCACCCGCGGAGAGCACCCGACGGTAGCACGCGCGCCCATGCAGTCCAGGCAGGCCAGGTATTCGCTGATCACCCGCAAGGCTCGCGGCAGCGTACAGGTGGAAATACTTTTGCAGCGCCGCCTGCCGGACGCTTCGCTGATGGCCGGCATGCTGGAGTTGCCGCAGCTGAAACTGCCGGACGCGGAGCATGTCGCCCCTGAAACCGACACCCCGCTGGTGTTGGAAGCGGAGCCGGTGCTGCGCGTCCGCCACGCCATTGTGGGTGTCAACTACTACGTGGAAGTGGTGGCGTTGCCGAACCGCCGAACCGTGCGCAAACGTGCGCTGCGCACCGACGATTTGGAGTGGGTACCGGCGCGCGAACTCCAAAATCATCCCCTGACCGGTCTGACACGCAAGGTATTGCAGCGTTTGCGGCTGATGAAGGCTTCGGGTGAAGAGAAAACGCCGGACATCCCCCTGCTGATTGGCCGCGCAAGCCGCGTGGCCACCGGCAACGAAGCCTGACCGCAGAGCAACTGGCGCAACCCCTTTGCCGCCAGCACATCACATAACAGGCGCGTCCAGGCGATGGACGCCACACGCAGAGGAGAGTCTTATGGCAACGGAACGCAGCAGCAGTGCAGTTTGGCAGGGCGGTTTAAAGGACGGCAAAGGCACGGTCACAACCGGGAGCGGCGTCCTTAAGGACCAGAGCTACACGTTTGTGTCGCGCTTTGAGAACGGCACGGGAACCAACCCTGAGGAACTGATTGCGGCAGCACACGCGGGCTGTTTTTCCATGGCGCTTTCTGCTGAACTGGAAAAGGCCGGCAGCAAGGCCGACGAGGTCGCCACCACGGCAGCGGTGGTTCTGGAGTTTGTGAATGGCGCGCCCACGGTGACCAAAATCCATCTCAAGACCGATGCAAAAGTTCCCGGCCTGGATGAAGCGAAGTTCCAGGAGATTGCAAAGGGCGCAAAGGAAAACTGCCCCATCTCGCGCCTACTCGCAGCCGCAGAAATCACGCTCGACGCCAAGCTTAACTAGATTCGGAAGTTCGTAGAAAGAGCAAAGGATCGTGCCAGGCACGATCCTTTGCTCTTTCTGCTGCCTGGGTAATCACAACGCCACCAGCGTCAGTCCACCTGCGCAATCAGGCATTTCAGGTAAGCGGTCTCGGGCAGGGTCAACACCTCTGGATGATCCGGTGCCGCACCCCGCGTTTCCAACAGACGCACGTGGCGGCCCGCGTCGGCAGCCGCGCTGGCCACCACTCCGATGAAGTCCTCGCGACTGACATGGTGAGAGCAGGAGCAGGTGATCAACGTGCCACCCGGTCGAAGCATGCGCAGGGCACGCAAATTCATTTCCTTGTAGCCGCGCATGGCGCCTTCTGCCGCACGTTTGGTTTTTGCAAATGCAGGCGGATCCAGCACGACCGTGTCAAAGCGACGGCCTTCCGCGTCCCATGCGCGCAATAGTTCGAAGGCATCGGCTTCCATCCAGTCCACCTCTGCCTGCAGCGCCCCGCGATTCAGATCGAGGTTTGATTCTGCGACCTCAAGCGCCGCACGGCTTTGATCCACACCTGTGACATGCGTACAGGCTTTGGCAAGGTGCAACGCGAATCCGCCCTGGTAGGTGCAGATGTCCAAAGCCTCGCCATGCGCATACGCCGCAGCGGCAGCATAGTTCAGGCGCTGGTCCAGAAAGGCACCCGTCTTCTGCCCTGCATTAGCGTCATAGTGCAGGCGCAGACCATTCAGCGTGAAGACCGTCTTTGCCTCGGCCCCCTCCCGTTGAAACAGCGGCGATGCTGACGGCGCGGGCAGCTGTTCCAGTTCGCGGATGCGTGGGTCGGGCCGCTCCACAATCATGTCCACGCCATCTGCCTGCGAAAGCTCGTGGGCAAGCACTTCACGCAGGTCATCCTGCGCTGTGCCCTGCGTCAGCAATTGCAGCACCACCAGGTTGCAATAGCGGTCGGCCACAATGCCCGGCAGGCCGTCCGCCTCAGAGAAGATCAGGCGAACCGAATCGGTGTTGCCCGGGACAAGCATCGGCATCCGCAATGCAAGCGCTGCACGAACGCGCGTGGCGACATCGTCCAGGTATTCGCCGCGGCCAACCTTCGGCTCACCCGAGATTTTGCGCAGGCTGAGCTGCGAAGCCGCGCTGTAAAGAGCGGTTCCAAGCGGGATCCGACGACTGTCCAGCAGCGTAAGCAATGCGCCGGGCACGGGTTCCATGCTGCCCAACGATGGGATCAGGGACTCCACATCGCTGCGATAAACCCACAGGTGACCCGCTCGTAGTCGATCCGCAGCGCGCCGGCTGATTACGGCGGCAGGGCCTGCTTCATCAGCCTCCAGCACTTCCGGTGTGTGCTCGCGATCGTCTTGCCGTGAAGTCTTGGAATGCTTGCTGAAGTGAGCTCGTGCGGACATCCTTCCATGGTCGCACGCCACGAAGTCCGTCATCCTGAGCGAGTGTCGCGGAGTCGAGGGATCTGCTTTCTTTCTGCAGCTCTACGACTCTAAAAAGCGGACGCAGGTCACGTTCCAGCGGCTCTCAAATCCACTGCAAAGTGGACCTGAGAGCTACAAATAAGCTGCGGAACCTGCACGAAAGTACTGATTCGCGGTCTGAAACGTGCTCCTAATGCGCTTTCAGGTGACGATCAAAAAAGTCAGCTGCCAGTTCGAACGCAGTGATCCAATCCTTGTGCAAAAGGAAGTCGTGAACTTCGTCCGGGAAGATTTTTTCCTCTACCGTGACACCCTGAGCTCGTAGCGCGGCTGCCAGCCGGACTGTCTGGCCGAACAGCACATTGCGGTCGTCATCGCCCTGCATCAACAGAACCGGGCTCTTCCACTTCCCGACATCGGCCATGGGTGAGGCTTCAAGAGCGACCTTTGCAGCGGCGGAGGTGTCATGCGCCGGGTCGCTGGTTGGCTTCCACAGGTCGAGCTCATAGCTCCAGTCGTGTACGCCGTGCAGGTCGACACCCGCGGCGAAGTCCGCAGAATCACGTGCGAGCGCAAGACCAGTTAGGTAACCTCCATAACTACCACCCCACGCACCGATGCGTTTGGTATCACACCATGGCTGCGCCTTCAGCCATTTCACCGCGCCTTCGATGTCCAGGTACTCCGACCCGCCGAACGCACCGTAGTGCTGGGCCTGCCGAAACTCCATGCCGTAGCCGATACCGCTGCGGTAATTCACGCTGAGCACGGCATAGCCATGATTGGCGAAGTACTGGTTCATCTCGTATGTCTGCGCGTAGTACTGCATCGGGTTGTAGCCGAGCAGCATCTGGCGGCGCGATCCACCGTGGAAGAAGACGATGGTGGGGAGTTTGTCCGAGGGCTTTGCGTCTTTCGGCAGGAAGAGTTGAGCGTGAATTTGCAGGTTGTCGACTGCGGCGTAGGTGACTAACTTTGGTGTAACAAAACGCGGTGCTGCGGTTCGTTCAGCATGCCCTTCCATAAGGGCCCGGAATGCGGCTTTGCTCCTTGACTCGCGCTCGCATAGCTCGAATTGGGATTGCTGACCATTGATGTTGCACGTCAGATCAATCGGGTTCACGCTTGCAAATGGTTGCTGCGTCAGATTTCTAGTGCCAATGGTTGCTGGGACGAACCAATGGTCGCTGCTTCCTGCCAAAACCACTAGGTTGCCATCTGACAGTAATGCAGGATCCGTCTCGATCCCGTCGCCTTGTGTCGCTGGTACCGGTGCGTGGACGTTATCTGAGACAGACCAAATGTGTTTTCGGTCAGCATCTGTCAGATCAGAGAGAACCTGATTGCTGCTGTAAACAAGCAGCTTGCCATCGGTAACTACGTTATCTATCTCAAAGTCGCCCGGCGTCAGTAGCTGCGCCGTCTTTGTATCTGGTGCAAGTGAGTACAGGTGCAGCCATCCGGTCTTCTCCCACGGGAAGACGATGCGACCATCGTTCATCCATAGCAGTTGGTTCTTTGCGACTATCTCGTGGAACAGCGAGCCGGTGCCCGCGTCGGCCTGCCACACCTGCTTGCCTGCACCGCTGGAAACATCGGCGATGCGGATGGACCACGGCACGGGAACCGAGCGCATCCATCGCAGATCGAGTTCGCTCACGATGGGCGATTCGCGAATAAACGCGATGCGCTTTGAATCGAGCGACCACGATGGATCGTGGTCCAGACCTGTACCCGGATCGACGTAGGTCAGTAACTTCTTCCCAAGGTCGAACACGCCGATAAAGCTGTGATCGCCGCGATGCGAGACGAACGCCAGCCTCGTGCCGTCAGGAGAGAGCCGCAGTTGCGAGGCACTGCCATGTGCCTGGACGAGTTGTTCTGCCTTCGCTTCGGTTGAGGCCTGTGACTTCGAATCGGTCAGGTTTGCAAACCAGATCTGGCCGTGACGCAGGAAGTAGACCTGCCTGCCGTCTGCGGAGAACAGTGGCGCGTGGCCTTCGCCGATCACCTTGACCACGCCGCTGACGGTGGCGACTTCAACACGCTGCTTCACATCGCTTTGCAGATGCGCGGGGTTAGCGGCGGCGGGATGTTCGGAACCTTCCGGGCCGGTGCCATGGGTATACGCGACCGCCTCCGCGTCGGGCGCCCAGGTGATGTCGTCAATGTCCTGGCCGTCATCCGCTGTGTAGTGAGTGACCGCGTGCGCCTTTTCTGTGGGCGACGCGACCCATACGTTTCGACTGCCCTCCTGATCCACAAACCACGCGACGCGGCTTTTTGCAGGGGCGGCGGTCAGCTGGTTCATGAAGGGTGCGGACAGCGCTTCGGCAACGCTGAAATGGCTGGTCTGCGCTGCTGGCTTCTGCGCGGGCAAGGGCGTGGTACACAACGCAATCAACAGAACAAGGCAGCGACGTGGCATGCGTACATTTCTCCCGGGGAGAGATAGGTGGCGGATGGCTTGAGCATACCGTTCCTCTACCTGTCCTGCTCTCGCGACCGTCATCCTGTCCGGCGTAACGACCGAAGTATTCCGAAGTCCTGTCCAAACCTACCGGCCTCCAAGTTTCTTGCAAGAAGTTTTGTTTTTGCTCAGGATGGCGGTTGCAGTTGTTGTGCAGGAGCAGTAGCCGCGAGATTGTTTGGCGGGCTGTTACGCGCCGGGCATAGAATTGGGCCGAACGCTCCGCCCGCGCCCAGCGCCGGTGACTTTGCACCAACTAAGGAAAAACACACATGCGCCACGCACTTTGTTGCACGCTCGCCCTTACCACCCTCAGCTTTGCCCCGGTCGTTCTGCACGCGCAGCAGGCACCCCCTGCCGGCGGCATGGGTGGCATGCACATGGAAGAGAAAGCTGAACCCATTGCCAATGGCGGCATCTTTGTTCCGGGATGGATGGGCAAGGTAGATGAAGGCGCGGCCAAGCAGGGCCAGACGGAAAAGGACGCAAAGTTCAGCAAGGAAGGCGACGGCTTCCACATCACCACCGGCCCGGCCATTACCTACTGGAACCCGTCCATGAAGGCGACCGGCGACTACACCGTAACGGCCACTTTTAACGAGCCGAAGTACATGAATCGCAACTCGCATCCGCACCCCTATGGCCTGGTGATTGCAGGCAACGGCATGGGCAGCGCCGATGAAAGCGGCCTGTACTGTGCGGCTTACGGCAATGGGCGGTTCATTGTGCGCGGCTTCTCCCCTGCTCCGTTCCAGTTGAATGGCCGTGGCGAAGCAAACGATGCCGTACATAAGGCCAGCGCTCCTGGCGAGCCCGTGACGCAGAAGATCGCCATGCAGGTGAAGGGCGACAAGGTTTCGTGCATCATCAACGACGTAACGGTCGGCAGCTATGACAAGTCAGCGGTGGTAAGCGACGGCAAGCTGAAGACGACCGACGGCGTCTACGGCATCCGCTTTGCCCATAACACCGATGCCATGGTCACCGGCTTCAAGATGACGAAGAACTAACTTCTGCTCATCGAGTTCACACAGAGGGGGCCGCCAAGCGGTCCCCTCTGTGTTTGTAGAAGGCCTCACCGAACACTTGCAACGAAGCTCAAGCTGCCCCTTTGATCCGTTTACAGGCGTTTGCGGTGACCGGGATTTGGCGACCAAAGCGAGCCATGAAGTTTCCAAACGATACCGGCACCAAGCATCAGGTGATTCTGAGAACTGTTTGTGCCGTTAGGAAAGCCCGTATGCAGGTACTGGGCTTCGATCGCACGAACCGAGAACCGGTGGCTCAGGTTGTAGTCAATGCCGCCACCCATCTGGTACGCAAAGCTAGTGGCAGATGTGGAGTAAGTGGTCGCGGATGGAAAGTACGAGTCGCTGCCGTGCGCTGCCCCGAACAGCGCCTGCGCAAAGGGCTCGAAACGCCTGGTATGCAGAACAACCTGCGGACCTGCGGTATAGGTGAGCAGGGTCAGGTTCTGTCCAAGCGGACCGATATTGTTGCCATGGCTGCCGGTGACCTCGGCCACGCCGCGCAGCCAGTAACGAAAGGTATATCCGGCAGAGACGAAGCCACCGTTGGTGCTGAAGCAGTTGCAGGCAGCCGGTGGAGCGTTGGCGCGCAGATACTGGTATCCCCCGGCGACGGTTACGCGTGGAACGTACGGTGAAGCGTCATACCGTACCTGCGCGTGGGTGCCGGGAGTTGTAAGGGCAGACAGCAGAACCACCATTGTGAGCGAACGCATAACGGTCTCCATTCCTTTCCGTGGCCGGGCCCGGGGGCCCGGCGCTGGTGTAACTGGCTGCAGTTAGAACAGCAGAGCGATGTACGGCGTGGTGCTTACGGCGTCCGCTTCCAGCAGGACAAACCTGCCAGGCACGATCGCGTAGATTACGCGGGAGGTACCGAGGAGGTACCGGCCAGCGATTGCGTCCGTAAGGAAGTAGTTGGCTGATCCGGCTATGCCCAGTTGCAGCACGTTCAGGGTGCCGATGCCCACGTTCTCATCCAGGGTGGAGGTTGCGTGTCCTTGCCCGTCGGCAGCGAAGACGCCCGAACTGTTGACGGTGGCCAGCGTGCTTGCCGGAACGGTGCTGTAGACAAAGGTTCCGTTCAGCGTTTGCAGGGAGAAGGGCTGGCCGGTCTGGGCTTCCAGCGTGCCAAGAGCGGCGTAGCCGGTTTCCAGGAAGTAGCCTGCGTCCGGGCTTGTCAGGTAGACCACGCGCGGTGCAGGTGTGGTTCCTCCCAGGCCGAGCAGCGCAATGGTGGTGGCTAGCAGGCCAGATGGCGCGTGGTAGTTAAAGACTGCCCGGCCGTTGCCCTGCACCGCACAGGTGCTGTTGCCGGTGGTGGCATAGGTCCCCAGCAGCGCACTGACGGTGCCCACGGGAACGCTGCCGCCGAGCCCGGTCAGAGTGTTCACCAGGCCGGTGGTTCCGCCAACATCCACGTTGGTGGTGTTGCAGGTGCCGTCCGCATTGCCAGTGCCGCGGAACACCGTTGCGGTGGAAAGATTCAGCACGTTCTGGAGCGTCTGGCCAACCAGGCCCGGGTTGACGGCTGCGTTTTCGTACCCAACAAAGGGCGCAGCCAGCGACGTACTGTCAAAGGTAGCCTGCGTCTGCCGACGAGCCGAGCCAGCCTGCAGAATGAAGGCCGAATGCTTGTCCGTGGACATCACCAGGGCGTTGTTTGCGTCGACCAGGTACACCGCGTAGTCCGTCGGGTAAGCAGTTCCCGACAGCCTGGAAGTGTTCAGCGCCAGTTGCACACGGCCGTTGCCGTCTGCTGCTCCGTAGGTACCGCTCAGGTTTGAGTTGGAGAAGTTGGCAGCGGCTACGTTGGTATCGGCCGTACCGGCTGTGACAGCCCCGCCCACAGCATTGAACTGCCCAACCCCGGCGACTGGCCCAGCGGACAGGCCTGCGGTGCAGGCCGGCAGGCAGGGTGTGTCGCCCAAGACGCCGTAGGCATAGCTGCCAGTCAGGCCGCTGGCAAAGGCGGCTGGTGCCTGCTGCAACAATGTTCCCGTGCCCTTGGTTCCGGCGGTCTGGTTGCCGTCGTACTCGATCAGCGCTCCGGTGCTGACCGTGGTTGCGGGTGCGACCGGAGCCTTTAACGCCAGGGCATAGGTCGTTGTACCTGCCGCGCTGCCGTCGGTATTGAGCCGGGTGATGGTCAGCGAGCCGCGCAGATCCGCTCCCAGCGTGTAGCTGCCCAGGAAGTTCTGGCTGGCAACCGTGTTGCCGGCGGGGTTCGAGCCTTGGTGATTGCTGTCGAGTTCACCCGAGTTGACCGCGCCCGCGCCGTCAGCGGTAAAGCTGCCCACCGTCGCCGTCTGGTACGCCAGCACGCCCACCACAACGTCGTCATAGCCCTGGAAGAGGAACGCGTACGGTCCGTTCAGCAGGGCATTTGTTGGCGTCTGCGGATAGGTAATCAGCAGGATGAGCGGCAAGCTGGCGGTCTGGGGTGTGCCTTCGCTGTCAGTGGCAGTGACGGTGAAGCTGCTTGCGCCCACTGCCGCCGGGGTGCCGCTGATGAACCCGGCAGGTGACATCGTCAGGCCTGCAGGAAGCTGTCCGGAGGTGAGCGCGTACGTGTACGGACCGACTCCACCCTGCGCCTGCAGCGTTTGCGCGTATGCCTGGTTGACCACGCCATTCGGCAACGAACCGCTAAAGGTAAGCGCCGGAACGGGTTGCACCGTGATGACAACCGGCAATGTGTTGGTGTCTGTCGGGTTCGCTCCGTCGGTTACGGTGATGCCGACGGTGGTCGTTCCAACCGCGGTGGGCGTACCTGTCAGGGTGCAGCCATTCCCTAGTGTTAGCCCCGCTGGCAGCGTACCTGACGCCAGCGTGCAGACGTAGGGTGCGGTTCCACCAGCGACCGGGACGGTGCCGCTGTAGGGCGTGTTGACGGTCGCTACAGGAGGGTTGCTGATCGTCAAGGTCACCGGGGCAGGATCTACCGTGACTGTGACGTTGCCCGTGCTTGTAATCGACGGGTTACTGCTGTCAGCCGCCGAAACGCTGACGGTGGAAGAACCCACCACGGTCGGCGTGCCGGCAACCTGGCAGTTGCTGTTGATCAGCAAGCCTGCAGGCAGTGTGCCGCCGGCCAGCGTGCAGGTGTAAGGTGCGGTTCCGCCCGCAACCGGCACCATTCCGGTGTAGGGCGCGTTGACGGTGGCTGCCGGTGGGTTGCCAAAGGTCAGCAGTGCGCCCGCCGGGTTCACGGTTACCGGTACATCTTTCGTTGCGGTGTTGGCAGGGTTTGCGGCATCCGCCACGTTCACAGTTACTGTCGTGGTTCCGGGGACGGTGGGCGTGCCGGTGATCTGGCAGTTGCTGTTCAATGCCAGACCCGCGGGCAGTGTGCCGCCGGCCTGCGCGCAGACGTATGGCGCCGTTCCACCGGACACGGGGATGGTTCCGGTGTACGGCAGGTTGACGGTTGCGTTCGCAGGCGTGCCCAGGTTCAGGGTCGGCCCCGTTGCGTTGATCGTGACCGGGATGTTGGCGGTGGCAGTGGCCGTTGGATTAGCACTGTCCGTCGCCTTAACGCTCACATACGTCGTGCCTGCAACAGTCGGCGTACCGGTAATGGCGCAGTTACCCGCGAGCGTCAGGCCTGCGGGCAATGTACCGCCCACCTGCTGGCAGGTGTAGGGCGCGGTGCCCCCTGATACGGGCACCATGCCGGTGTAAGGCACGTTGACCGTGCCTGCGGCGGGTGTGCCAAACGTCAGTGTGGCGGTCGCAGCGTTTACCGTGATCGCCACGTTTCCTGTGCCGGTGCTGCCAGGGTTCGCCGTGTCCGTGGCCCGGACGCTGACCGTCGTGGTGCTTGCTGTGGTGGGCGTTCCTGTGACCTGGCAGTTTGTGTTCAGCAGAAGACCGGCGGGCAGCGTTCCACCCGTTTGGGTGCAGGTGTAGGGTCCCGTTCCACCCGCCACCGGGACGGTGGCCGTGTACGGGCTGTTCACGGTAGCTGTGGCCAGCGTGCCAAACCTAAGCGTCGTTGTGCCCTGCTTGATGGTGACGGTGATCGGTCCGCTGCCGGTGTTGCGTGGGTTGCTGCTGTCTGTGGCCGTTACCGTGGCAGATGTGGACCCGGCAGCGGTCGGCGTGCCCGTGATCTGGCAATTTGCCCCTAGGGTGAGCCCCGCAGGCAGACTGCCACCTGTCAGGTTGCAAACGTAGGGTGCTGTGCCGCCACTGACGGGAACGGTGCCGGTGTAAGGCATGTTCGTCGTT